>CAYTLJ010000229.1:0-1598 GCA_964438555.1 uncultured Algimonas sp. | reverse complement strand
AGCAATTTAAACTCGATGCCCTTTTCCATAAGCTGCACCACAGCATCGGTAAAATATTGACGATAAGCCAAAAAGGCGACGAGCATACCGAGGGTAAAGGTGGAGCCCTCCCCGATCATCATGTGGGCGGCCGCCCAGACGACAAAGACGATTTGTAATCCCGTCAGCAAGGTCTCGAAAAATTTCCGAAACACGCCCCAAAGGCCGTAACTCACATTGGCATTGATAAAATCCGTATAGAGGTTACGCCACGCCGCTTCACGTTCAGCTTCTCGACCAAAAAGTTTCACCGTCATATTGGCGCGCACAGATTCGATAATATGAGAGTTTTCCAACGCCTTGGCGTAAATGCTCTCTTCTTGCGTGCGGCGCAGGTGCGGATAGATCAAAATTGTCGCCAAGACTAAGCCCACAACACTCAGCAATACAATTGTGCCAAGCAGTGGCGAATATAGAAACATAACAATCAACATAAGCGCGGCCATGGCCCCATCAATCAAAACAGCGACAAGAGATTGGGTGAGTGCCTCTTGGATTGGCACCGTACTGCCCATACGGCTGATAATATCGCCAATATGACGACGTTCGAAATATCGTGCTGGTAAGCGGATTAGGTGGTGAAAAACATTTCCAACCATTTGCAGAGACATTTGATTGCCATAGACCGTGATCGCCCAACCGCGTGCGGCTTCAGATACAGCCCGCAAAACCATCAAGCCACCAAAGCCCAAAGCGAGTGCCATCAGGAAACTACTGTCTTTTTCAGGCAAGACGGCATCGACAACCAGTTGCAGATAGAAAGGTGCAAGCAAGACAATGGCTTGTAATATAATAGACAGGACCAATGTCTGCCCAATAGCGCGTTTAAGGCCAATAAGGCGCGACCATAATAGAGAAATTTTGGGTTTTAATCTGGCTTGGACAGGTTCGAAATTTGTGCGCGGCGTAAACTCAACTGCAATGCCTGTGAAATGTTTTGAGACCTTTTCCAGCGACATATGCCTGAGGCCAATACCGGGATCGACAATTTCGACCTTACCTCCTTTAACGCGTTTGAGGACCACATAGTGATTGAGGTCCCAATGTAAAATGGCGGGTGTTTGTAATTTATGGAGGTGGTCAAGCTCGACTTTGAGCGGACGCGCCGCAAGCTGCAGACCATCCGCGATATGGATCACGCTTTTAAGCGAAGCCCCCGTCATGGAAATCAAATGGCGTTTGCGCAAAATATTTAAGTCAATATCATGCCCGTGATAGCGCGCAATCATGGCGATACAAGCCAGACCACATTCCGTGGTCTCCGTTTGCAGAACGACAGGAAGCTTTGCCATTAGGCGCGCCTACCCAATAACCAGTCAATCAAAATAACGGCCCCGTCTGCCGTCTCGACCTTTAATAAAAACAGGGCCGCAATAATTTTGAGACATAAGACCACAATCAAGAGTGTTATAAACCAATTGGCGGGCGGCGCTTGCAAACGCACTTCTCCAAATAGAGACCGCGTTCGGTGTTCCAGCGCTTCTTTGCGGTAAAGATCAGACATGATTTGCAGGTAGCAAGACACGAGGTGGCGTCAAGACATTTTGATGATGCGTCGC
>CAYTLJ010000228.1:0-1605 GCA_964438555.1 uncultured Algimonas sp. | reverse complement strand
CGATTGGTAGAAGGCCTGAAACGGCTGGAATATCGGGGCTATGACAGCTCGGGCATTGCTGTGCTCAATAATGGTCAATTATCGCGCGGGCGCGCTGAGGGTAAAATCAAAAATCTCGAAGCGCATATCTCAGAATTCCCTTTAGACGGACAAAGCGGGATAGCCCATACAAGATGGGCAACGCATGGCGTTCCAAATGAAACAAATGCACATCCACATAAATCGGGACGTGTCGCGGTTGTCCATAACGGGATTATCGAGAATTTCCTTGAGTTACGTGAAAGTCTAAAAGGACTAAGAGAGTTTAAAACTGAAACAGATACGGAAGTCGTGGCCCATCTTGTTGATGTGGAATTAGCAAATGGCAAATCCCCTAAAGATGCATTTTCCGCAACCCTCAAAAAACTACATGGAGCCTATGCATTTGGCTTGATCATTGACGGTGTTGAAGATCAGATTTTTTGCGCTCGAGCGGGCTCACCCCTCGCGATTGGGATCGGCGATGACGAGCATTATCTAGGCTCTGATGCGATGGCGATGGCGCAATTGACCAACCGGCTGATCTATCTGGAAGAAGGTGATTGGGCGATTTTACGCCCCGACGGCTATGAGGTCTTTGATTCAAAAGATAAGCCAGTCACCCGAGAAATAACAATCATCTCTGGCGGTCCCGCCATGGCAGAAAAAGGTAATTATCGCCATTTCATGCTCAAAGAAATATATGAGCAACCTGAGACGGTCACACGCACCCTAGCCAATTATGTCGACGAATTTCGCCTAAGTGCAAATATTCCAGATAGTGTTGACTTCAAAGAATTTGACCGCGTTATTATCATTGCTTGCGGCACGGCCTGTTATGCAGGCATGGTTGCTAAATATTGGTTTGAACAAATTGCTGGCCTCGCCGTTGATATCGATGTCGCGTCAGAATTCAGATATCGCCGTCCTGTTCTGGGCGAACGCGCCTTATTTTTGGCTGTCTCTCAATCGGGTGAAACAGCGGATACATTAGCGGCTCTGCGCTATTGTAAACAGGCTGGCCTGAAAACAGCGGCCCTTGTTAATGTTATGACATCAACCATGGCACGCGAAGCCGATATTGCTTTGCCGATCAATGCGGGTCCAGAAATAGGCGTGGCCTCAACCAAGGCTTTCACATCGCAATTAACCGCGCTAGCAGCCCTCGCCTTGTCTGCCGCAGTATCGCGCGAAACATTATCCCGCGAAGGTGAGATCCGTTTAACGCGCGAATTGATCAAATTACCGCGAAAAATATCTGACGCGCTTGAGCTAGAAAAACATATAGAAGAGCTCGCCTTTGAGCTTTCAAAAGCCAAATCAGCCTTTTACTTAGGTCGCGGAAGTCAAGTTCCAATTGCCTTTGAGGGCGCGCTCAAGCTCAAAGAAATCAGCTATATCCATGCGGAAGGCTATGCGGCTGGCGAGTTAAAACACGGTCCAATCGCTTTGATCGAAGACGGGACACCTGTTATTGTTCTGGCGCCCTATGACGAGCTCTTTGAGAAGACCATTTCTAATTTACAAGAAGTTGCTAGCCGCGGTGCGCGCATCACGCTGATTACCGATGAGACCGGCGCAAAATCC
>CAYTLJ010000227.1:0-1831 GCA_964438555.1 uncultured Algimonas sp. | reverse complement strand
CACATAATGTGTTGATACGGATTATTGTCGACATCTAGCCCGTGTCATTACCTTTGAACGAAGCGGCTAAGCTCGATCGACATGTGTGCACGTCATGAAGAAAATTGGCAGGATTGGCCGAAAGGGGAGGCGGCCAATCCTGCGGGATCTCTAAGTCTGGAAAGGGGGAACCAGACTGAGGAAATATCTCTAAGGGGAGAAGAGATAAAGACCTTAGAGCCTGTCCGGTCATCACATACAATAAAACTGCGCGTGATCGGAATGTTAGTTTTCCGTCAGTTCATATATAATAATTGTCTCTAGATGTTCTGAGGGATTGAGGGCGAGTGAAAGTGAGCTCGACCACCAGTTTAAAGCAATTGCATTTTGCAACCACTATTGCTAACGCTCCACTATGATAGAAAGTTTGAGATCCCGCTGTCCTATAAATTTCGCCCTTGAGTTGCTAGGTGATAAATGGACTTTGCTCATCATTCGAGATTTGATTTTCAAAGGTAAAAGCAGTTTTTTGGAGTTTCGTAAATCGGACGAAAAAATAGCGACCAATATTTTATCAGATCGATTGCGCAAATTAGAGCAACATGGCTTTATTAAAAAATCCGTCTCCGCCCAAAATAAATCGAAATTTGAATATAGCTTACAACCTATTGGACAGGACCTTTTACCTGTCTTGCTGGAATTGTTCGCATGGGGTGTAAAACACAATCCGGAATTGGATTTTCCAAAAGGGTTTTTGGAACATTTTCAAAACAACAAAGAGCAGATGATTGTTTTGCTCACGGAAGGGGCGGGTCATGAAGAAAATATTCAAGGTTAGTTTTGTTTTATTTGCGTTCTTAATTCTGATGGTCGGGATCATATTCTGGACGCCCGATACGAATAGGGAAGAGATGATCGCAAAATATGGAGGCCCTCATTCAACCTTTGTCCAAAATGATGACGGGTTAAAGATACATGTAAGAGATCAAGGATTACGGGACGGCCCTACGTTGATCCTTATTCACGGTGGGAATGGCTCTCTTCATGTTTGGGAAAAAATGGTTGACGTGTTGAGCCGTGATTTTCGGCTTGTCTCCCTAGACTTACCTGGGCACGGCTTAACAGGTGCAAATCAAACGAGGGACTATTCCCCAGATAAAATGGCGGATGCTATTGAAGCTGTGATGGATGAGCTCGCGATTGATAAAGCTGTCTGGGTTGGAAATTCCTTTGGAGGGTGGATTGCATGGCGCGGCGCCCAATCACGCCCAGACCGCGTAAACGGCATTGTTCTGATTGATGCGTCTGGCGCCATTACGGATGACAGTATCAAACCTTACCTCGCATCACGCATAGCTGGGTCTTCGATCGGAAAATGGTTGGTTCCAAACTTCACACCAAAATTCATCGTTCGAGCCTCTTTAAAACAAGTTGTGTCAAATGATGAATATGTGACAGAGGCCATGGTTGAGCGGTTTTGGGAACTTAGTAGGTTTCCTGGCAATCGGTCCGCAATCCTTGATATACATAGGTTAAATCGTGAAGATGATAAGTGGGCTGAAATTCAAAATATTTCTGTTCCCACACTCATTTTATGGGGCGAAGATGACATCACTGTGCCCCTATCATTCGCAGACGCCTTTCATGATAAAATTCCAAATAGCGTGCTCAAGATACACCCCAATGCAGCCCACATGCCTATGGAAGAAATTCCTGTTGAATTGTCGCGCGATATTATAGCTTGGCATGCTACGTTTTATGAGTAAATTTTCTTACGAGGAAGGGGGTAGAACTTTCGTAAAACCTATTCCGCTTCGACTTAGGCTCTGTTAGGCTCAGTCAGAATTAAACG
>CAYTLJ010000226.1:0-1879 GCA_964438555.1 uncultured Algimonas sp. | reverse complement strand
CCGAGCATCTCTCTTTCGCCGCCCGTTATAGATTGGGCGTTGGTCACATATTGTAGATTTTCAATTCGGATTCCATATTCGCCTGTTTTATAATATCCGGGTTCATTAGACACGATCATACCAGGTTCAAGGGCGACCTTATTTGGGGCTTTGGAAATCCGTTGGGGGCCTTCATGCACGCCTAGGAAAACACCGACACCATGTCCGGTACCATGATCATAATCAAGGCCTGCTTGCCAGAGCGGAAGGCGGGCGAGGGCGTCTAGATTGCTGCCCGTTGTCCCTTTGGGAAAGCGGATCGTTGCGAGTGCGATATGGCCTTGCAAAACCAATGTGAAACGTTCGCGCATTTCTTGGCTTGGCTCACCAATTGGAATTGTTCGCGTCACATCGGTTGTACCGTCTGGATATTGTCCGCCGCTATCGACAAGGAATAATGAGCCGCGTTCCAAATTTTGGACTGTGCCCGTATTGACGCGGTAATGGACAACGGCCCCATTGCTGCCAGCGCCAGAAATGGTTTCAAAGGATATATCTCGGATTGAATTATCCATCCGCCGGAAGTCTTCTAGCTTCATCGCCGCTTCGATCTCTGTGATGTCTCCAGATTGCGCCTCTGTATCTAGCCAATGAAGGTAGCGGGTGAGGGCGGCGCCGTCACGAATATGAGCGGTCTCTGTGCCTTTAATTTCGGCAGCGTTCTTTTTGGCTTTTGGAATAGCAATTGGGTCTTGATCAGATTTGACCTTTGCCCCAGCCGTCTTAAGCGCATCCACATGCCATGCGGATGCGGTATTTGGGTCCGCAATGACCGTTTTACCCTTTAAGGCTTTCATAGCTGCTTCAAGCGCGTTCTCGGGTTGAAGACTGACTTCATTGCCCAAATGTTTGCGTATGGGGTCACTTAATTTTTCAGGGGCAATAAAGAGTTGTGTTTGGCCATCTGCGTCAATGATTGCCGTTGATAAAGGAAGCGGTGTGCATTGCACATCGGCGCCGCGAATATTTAAAAGCCAAGCGATTGAGGCCGGCGCGGTAATGAGCGCCGCATCCGCGCCGCTTGCACCTATCGCGCGCCCGATTTCTCCGCGTTTTTCCTTGTGCGTTTTTCCGGCAAGGGCTTTATCTTGTATGGTCACTTGCGTGAGAGGAACTGCGGGACGATCTTCCCAGGCGAGATCAATCGGGTTTTGATCCAGTGATTTTACTTCACCGCCTGCAAAATCAATTGCATCCTTTATGCGAGAAAGCGCTGATGGGCTATGTAAGCGTGGATCAAACCCAACCAATTGACCCGTTTGAATATTATCTTTTAACCATGATGAAACCGCAGCGCCTTCATATTTTGTAAAGTCGAATAAAGTGTCGTCGACTTGTTGTTTGGATTGCAGTGTATAGCGGCCATCGACAAATAGGACGGCTTTATCTCTTAGGATAATCGCGGCCCCTGCTGAGCCGGTAAATCCGCTCACCCACATCAGTCTTTCATTACAATCAGGGAGATATTCGTTCTGATATTCATCTTCATGTGGGACTAAAAAGGCGTCTAGTCCCAGCTTTTCCATTTCTTTGCGCAATTTCGGTAGATTGCGTCGGCCATAATCAGGCCCACCTGTAACTTCAAATGTTTGAAATCTGTCTGGGATGTGGTTCATGGAACGCGTAAGTCCTTCCAAATTAGCGCGAAAAGGTCAGTAAAACCCACTATGGTGGTTTGCCTGTGCAAAGCAAGGTTAACAGTTACTTATTTGAGTGCCGTCATTTTTGCATAGCTCTATTGGCCGGATATCGGTTCTGGAAAAACAGAAATACCCTAAATAGCGCTCATCAGATGGCAACGGGATAGGCCCGGTCATCAGAGAAAATGAAAAGACGAAGA
>CAYTLJ010000225.1:0-1896 GCA_964438555.1 uncultured Algimonas sp. | reverse complement strand
CGGTTATTGAATTATAATTCAATCTCTATTTCTGCGCAGCAATCCAAGTTTTGATTTTATCTTCTAGCACAGACAGCGGGACAGCGCCGTTTTCTAGCACAGCATCATGGAAGGTGCGTATATCGAAATCCGCGCCGAGTTCTGTCTCCGCAAGGCTTCGAAGCTCACGGATTTTAAGCTCGCCTATTTTATACGCCACCGCCTGCCCCGGCCATGTGATATAACGGTCGACTTCATTCTCGATATTTTTCAGCGATAGGCCAGAATTATCGGCCATGTAATCAATCGCCTGTTGGCGCGTCCAGCCCTTTGAATGCATGCCTGTGTCGACCACAAGGCGGCAAGCCCGCCACATCTCATAGGAGAGCCGTCCGAAATTTGTATAAGGCGTATCGTAAAAGCCAACGTCCAAACCCAGCCGTTCCGAATAAAGGCCCCACCCTTCGGAAAATGCGGTGAAGCCGCCATATTTTCTGAAATTAGGGAGCGGCAGTTCTTGCGCCAATGCCAGCTGGAAATGATGACCTGGCACAGCTTCATGGAGAGAGAGTGCCTCCATCTCATAAAGCGGTCGCTTATCAAGGTTGGTTGTATTGATGAAATAAAACCCTGCCCGAGAGCCATCACCCGCAGGACGGCTGTAATAGGCTGTGGTGGTTTTCTCCGCAATATCGAGAGGGATTTCTTTGAGGCCATAAGGCATGCGCGGGAATTTCGTAAAGAGCTCCGGCAAGAGGCCGTCCATTTTCTTTAAGATAACCGCCGCCGTATCCATACGCTCTTGCGCCGTCTTAGGGTAAAACTCAGGACTGGTTCGCAAGAAGTTTTGAAACTCTTTAAATGTCCCGTCAAAACCCGCCTGTTTTTGCACCTCATCCATTTCGGCGCGAATACGGGCCACTTCCGACAGGCCGATATTATGTACCTCATCGGGGGTGCGGTCCGTGGTGGTAAATAGTTTAACCCGGTGGGCGTAATATTCTGCTCCGCCCGGCATAGCAGATGTTCCGACCTGTTTTTGGCAATTTGGCGCATATTCATTGAGGTAAAACGCTTTAAATGTTTCAAGGGCTGGGATGACCTGATTGCCAATGGCGCTTTGCGCTTGGGCCTTAAAATCATTAAACGCCGCATCGCTGAGAGATTTGGGTTTCGTTTTAAAAGGCATCATCAGGACGCTATCTTGAACATCCTCTACTAAATGTGTTTCGATGGAGGTTTCAAATCCACGCATCGGCGCGCATGGCTGCGACCATCCCGCCTCTAGGCCCGCACGTAGGCGGTCTGTGGCTTTTTCCATATAGTCTGGCATGGCGCCAAGGCGCGCTATATAGCTTTGATAATCAGCCGCGGAATAAAAAGGCAAGCGCGAGGCCATACCCGTCACCGTCAAATGCGGGCCGCCGCGATTTGTCATAATCATATATTTACCGCCGAACTGAGAGGCCTCTATATCGGTCTCTAGCTGCAAGGTCATAAGTTTATGATTGAGCTGGTTATCTTCACTCAGGGCAGACACATCCAGCGCATTGAAATCAGCAAGAAAGGCCTTGGTTTTTTCAATTTGCGCCGCATAGGCCTCTAATGATGGATCGCCTATTTGGTCGTCATAATCGCGCACACCCAGCGAGGTCGCAAAAACCGGAGAGAGGGACAGGCTCCAATTCCAATGTTTATCCAAAAGCGTTTCAAAGGCTTGGTCGACAGAGCTTTGCGCCGCGTCAATGTTGTGATGATTGGCGCTATCACTATGCGTATGATCGGTCTGTGGTTGACACCCCCACAATAATCCGCACACGGCCGTGCTGATACATAAATGTGATATGCGCATATCTATCTCCCGTTTAATTCTGACTGAGCCTAACAGAGCCTAAGTCGAAGCGGAATAGGTTTTAC
>CAYTLJ010000224.1:0-1900 GCA_964438555.1 uncultured Algimonas sp. | reverse complement strand
ACTGACCTGCCAAATGGATGGAAAGCGGGGCAGGAACTTTCATTTTCAGGCGCGTCCGCTTTTGAACTTCGCGGCGATAAAATTATGAGAATAATTGATCAAAGCTAATACTTAAGCCTAAAAATACCCGGCTGGTACGGACCTCAATTTCAAACCAAGTCCTCACATGGAGTTTACCGTCGGTGTTTTGAAGGTTATTTTATATCTTCGCTATTCATGATACAGGCCTCTCGAAACGAGAGAGATAGACAATGCGTATCCCTATTCTGATTATGGGCCTGCTTCTGACAGGCTGTGCCTCAACCCAAAATTTTGTTGAAAAATCCGCGATCACGGAATCGCGCCTGACCTTCCCCGAATTGGCGGCTTCTGATGACCAATCGCAAAAATCGGTTGATCATACGACACTCGATAGTTTCCTGCGGAATTATCTCGTTGCGCCGACACGCGTGGAGGCCCCGCATTACGGCGCGGCCTTAATACGTTATTCAGAGGTGAGCCCTGCTGATAAGGACGCTCTGATTGCCTATATTGACCGCTTGCAAAGCGTCCAGGTCACGGGCCTGAGCCAGGACGAGCAATTAGCCTTTTGGATCAATCTATATAATGCGCAGACAATCCGCGTGATCTTGGATAATTACCCCGTCGACTCTATCCGCTCTATAAAATCCAGTCCTTTTGATATTAAGGGGCCTTGGAATGATAAAGACCTCATGGTCGAAGGCGAGGCAATTTCGCTTGATAATATTGAAAACCGAATTGTCAGACCAATATTTAACGATCCACGTATCCATTACGCCCTAAATTGTGCGGCCATTGGATGCCCAAGCCTAAGAGGACAAGCCTTTAAACGTGTCGGCTTAGACGCAGCGCTCGACACGCAAGCCCGGGCTTTCATCAATAATCCACGCGCCATTCAAATTGAGGATGGAAAGATTACGGCCTCACGTATTTTCCTCTGGTATGAAAAAGATTATGGCGGCTCGGAAAGCACAGTGCTTGATCATATCCGTCAATATGCGAACCCAGACCTTCGCCGGTCCCTTGAGGGTGTTTCGAAAATTGATGCCTATGAATATGATTGGGCGCTAAATGAGCATAAGCCTTAAGCGCTGATAGTTTTACTAAGACCTAAATATGAAAAAAGCCCGGTCAATTTGACCGGGCTTTTTAGTCTCTCTCAGTAAAGGCTTAGGCGATTAAAACGTCGCCCGAGCCTTTAGAACAAAGCTTTCAGGATCTGTCGCAAATTTATCGCGGTTTGCGCGATTATAATTCAAATAGGTCCGGCCTTCGTGACGGGTAAATTGCGTGGATGTGCCAATCTTTACTTCACCTTGTGAGAGCGCAACCGGGCAATAGCCACCAAATTCGGGAACATATTTATTCGGGTTTGCTATGAAACTATCGCGGTTCTCTTTGGACTTAAAATACCATTTCGTATCGTCAAATTCGGCAGCGTATTTTGCTTCGCCTTCTATTGGGCCGCTATCTTGCCCATATGACACGATGTCTCTGCCGTTAAGCGCAACTTCTTTATCACGCCAGCGCGGCTCGATCTTACCCCCAACATATGTTTGTTCGGCAAGCTTTACAGTTTCTGCGGAAACAGTTTGATCTGTTTCAGCTATAATCGCGTGACCGGTCCCAACAGGCGCGATTTGTGCGGTGGCATAAGGTGCGACGGCCAGGAGGCTGAGCGGCAGTGCAATAGATGCGAATTTTTGCGTTATATTCATAGCATTATCTCTCTTAGGTTGATCTGTTCCTATTTGGATAGAATACGCGTGTAAAATGAATTTGGATCACTTACCGCAACCTTTTCGTGAGGCGTCGTGATCCGATATAACAGAGTTGCGTTTCAACGCTACAAAACGCCCGCAAATATCTATAGAAAGAG
>CAYTLJ010000223.1:0-1905 GCA_964438555.1 uncultured Algimonas sp. | reverse complement strand
TGATCTCGGCCGCGAGATTTTCGACATTCTCCGCCTCATTAAAGGCTGGCACCACAACAGAGAGGTCTGGGGTGCGCATATGGTCTATCTGGGTCATATCCACCCTTTGCCACGGCTCACGAAGCGGTTCAAAGGCGAAAAGCCTTTTGTCCGCATTTGTAATGCTCTAGACCGCACCCATGATTGGCTCCATCCCAAAACGTCGATGGCATTGTCTTATTTTGATATGTCTGACCCTCGCCATGGTTCTCCCGGGCTTAACGAGTCTGCCGGTTATTGACCGAGATGAAGCCCGTTACGTTCAAGCCAGTGTTCAAATGGCGGAGAGCGATGATTTTTTAAATATCCGGTTTCAAGACGAAGCCCGCAATAAAAAACCCGCTGGGGCCTATTGGGTCCAGACGGCCATGATCAAAGCCTTTTCTGAGCCCGGCATGCGAAAAATCTGGGCACAGCGCCTTCCTTCCGTCTTTGCGGCTCTCATCTCTATTCTATTACTCTATTGGGGTGGTTTGAAACTCGTCGGTCGAGATGCGGCCTTTATTGCCGGATGCTTATTGGCTGTCTCTCTTATTTTTGTCTTTGAAGGTCATATTGCCAAAACCGATGCGCTGTTATGTGCCACCACGACCGCTCTCTTTGCCTCCATTGCGCGCTTGCGAAATGGTGGCGGTCGATTGGAAGCCTGGGTCTTTTGGATCGCCTTAGGGTTTTCTATTATGATTAAAGGTCCAATTGGACTATTACTTATTGGCCTTACGCTAATCGGCTTACGGATATGGGAGAAAGAGATTAGCTGGGCGAAACCGCTCTTAAACTTTGGCGCTATTTTCATATTCTTCTTGATTTGGGTCCCGTGGGTTATCGCCATTTATAACGCAACAGATGGCGCTTTTTTTGCTGAAAGTCTGGGCAAAGATTTGGGCGGTAAAGTCATATCCGGACAAGAAGATCACGGGGCCCCTCCAGGCGCGCATTCGCTGATCCTGCCGCTAACACTCTGGCCTACAAGCCTGTTTATTTTGCCTGCAATCGTCTTTGCCGTGCAAACAATTCGTAAAGGGCAGGACGGACCTATCGCGCGGGCGATCAGGCTGTGTATTCTTTGGACCATTCCATTCTGGATTGTCATTGAACTCATGCCAACAAAATTACCGCATTACGGCTTACCTGTTCTACCAGCACTTTGCATTTTGATGGGAGCGACCTTAATTGGCATGCGTCATCTCGATGAATTCGTCATATCCCGTAGCCTTAATGCCGTTTTCTTTTTGCTGGCCAGTGCGGGGCTACTCGGCGCATTATATTATGTCCAAACGCAATATGGGCAATCTGACGGCCATATGATTAGCTACGTCATTTTAGGCGTTTCAGGGGGTCTTGCATTGCTCGCAAGCGTGACTTTGATTTTCGGAAAAATTCGAACCTCTTTTCTCTCATGCCTTTTATGTGGATTAGTTTTATCCGGTGGGAGTTATGGCTATATTTTACCGGAATTAGAAAGCTTTCGGACGTCCGAAAAACTCACGGCATTATTACATCAATTAGACCCAAAGATTAACAGCTCACAAATCCATAGTCCGCATTATACAGAGCCCAGCCTCGTCTATCATATAGGCAAAGATATAAACCTTAAAAGCGGTGAACTCGACGTTTTGAAAACGCCTTTTCTTATCTTAGATTCAAGACAAGACTCTATTCTTTTGGATAGTCAGCAAATGGCGGCTGCCGTTAAATATCATGATTTATGTCTGAAAACATCCAAATCTGTGAAAGGCTTTAATTACTCTAAGGGTGAGGAAGTTTCTCTGATTGTTTTACAGGCGGTACCTTGTCAGGAGTCGGCGCCGTAATAATATTCTTGATCGAGATAAAATAGACACGGCCCATAACCGCCAAAGCCAT
>CAYTLJ010000222.1:0-1933 GCA_964438555.1 uncultured Algimonas sp. | reverse complement strand
TGAGGCCAAACAACCCTTAGAAATTGTCGAGCTTGATTTGGAAGGCCCCAAAGCGGGCGAGGTGCTGGTTGAAATCATGGCAACAGGTATTTGCCACACAGATTCTTACACGCTGGACGGGTTTGATAGTGAAGGCCTGTTTCCGTCTATTCTGGGCCATGAAGGGGCAGGCATTGTCAGAGAAATCGGCGCGGGCGTTACGTCGGTTGCGCCAGGTGATCACGTCATCCCGCTTTACACACCGGAATGTAGGCAGTGTAAATCCTGCCTATCTGGTAAAACAAATCTATGTACGGCCATTCGCGCGACCCAAGGCAAAGGCCTCATGCCGGATGGAACGTCGCGCTTTAGCTATAAGGGACAGACCATCTATCATTATATGGGCTGTTCGACCTTTTCGAATTTCACGGTTTTGCCAGAAATTGCCGTGGCAAAAATTCGCGAAGACGCGCCATTTGAAACCTCATGCTATATTGGATGCGGTGTGACGACGGGTGTCGGCGCCGTCACAAATACGGCCAAGGTTCAGGCGGGTGATAATGTCGTTGTCTTCGGACTGGGCGGGATCGGGCTTAATGTTCTCCAAGCCGCGCGTATGGTCGGCGCAAGTAAAATTATCGGCGTGGATATCAACGGCGATAAAGAAGATTGGGGCCGTAAATTCGGCATGACCCATTTTGTCAATCCGAATGAGATTGACGGTGACATTGTCCAAGAACTTGTACGCCTGACAGATGGCGGGGCGGATTTCACCTTTGATTGTACAGGCAATACGATTGTTATGCGCCAAGCCCTAGAGGCCTGTCACAGGGGCTGGGGTGTCTCTGTTGTAATTGGCGTGGCAGAAGCTGGTAAAGAGATTGCGACGCGGCCTTTTCAACTTGTGACGGGCCGTGTCTGGAAAGGCACAGCCTTTGGCGGCGCCAAGGGCCGTACAGACGTGCCCAAAATTGTCGATTGGTATATGAACGGCAAAATCGAAATCGACTCTATGATTACCCACCAACTCAAGCTGGAAGATATCAATAAAGGTTTCGATCTTATGCATGAAGGCAAATCCATTCGCAGCGTCGTTGTCTATTAATGAAAACCATTTCTGAAACGCGCAGTCATGGCGGCACGCAAGGCGTTTATAGCCATGCCTCGAAATCGACAAAAACGGAGATGGTCTTTTCCGTTTATGTGCCGCCCCATAGTGCGGGTGAAAAATTGCCCGTCCTGTGGTATCTATCCGGCCTGACCTGCACCCATGCGAATGTCACCGATAAGGGTGAGTTTCGGGCCGCCTGCGCCAAACATAAAATCATCTTTATCGCGCCCGATACATCCCCGCGCGGCGAGACAATTCCTGATGACGATGCCTATGATATGGGGCAGGGCGCTGGCTTTTACGTCGATGCGACACAGGCGCCGTGGTCAGAGCACTTCCATATGCGCAGCTATATAGAACGAGACTTGCCGAAGATACTCGCGGCGAACTTTCCCGTCGATATGTCTCGGCAAGGCATTACCGGCCACTCTATGGGCGGCCACGGCGCTTTGACAATCGGCCTTAGAAATCCGCAAACATTCGCCTCCATTTCCGCCTTTGCGCCCATCGTCAATCCGATGAACTGCCCTTGGGGTGATAAGGCGCTCAGCCTTTATTTGGGCGATGATAAATCATCCTGGCGTCAATATGATGCCTGCGCCTTGATTGAAGACGGCGCACGGGCACAAGCGCTGCTGATTGATCAGGGTTTGGCGGATAATTTCCTCCAAGAGCAATTAATGCCAGAGCGTCTTGAGGCCCAATGTAGGGCGGCAGGCATTGATCTTAGTTTTCGCCAACACGCGGGCTATGATCACGGCTATGGGTTTATTTCGACCTTTATGGCCGATCATATTGCTTGGCATGCGGGGCGGTTGAGGGACTAAACCTTAACTTAATTCG
>CAYTLJ010000221.1:0-1995 GCA_964438555.1 uncultured Algimonas sp. | reverse complement strand
GCGATATAGCTGAGTTTGGGGTGGGTGCAAGGTTTTTTGCCTGATGAAACAGAAGTGTTTCGTGACTTCTCATCTGTGTAAAACCGGACTAAAGCCCATCCCCTATGTCAGAGCCATTTCACCGCATATTGGGACGTCCCGAACACCCGCTTTTTCTGTTTGGGGATCATGCCTCAAAACATATCCCGGACGGGTTTGATAATCTGGGTTTGTCTGGTGATGACCTGACCCGTCATATTGCTTGGGATATTGGCACAGAAGGCGTGATTAGAGGGCTTGCGAAACGGTTTGACTGTTCGGCCTTAATCGCGGGGTTCTCGCGCTTGCTGATTGATGCCAATCGCGATCCCGAGATGAAGACGCTGATCCCTGAGACCTCAGATGGTACATCTATTCACGGCAATGTTAATCTGGACGCGGGTGCCCGTCAGCAAAGGATAGAGGCCTATTACCGCCCTTATCACGCTGCACTTGGGCAGGCTTTGGACCGGCTTACGCCAAAGCTCTCTATCTCCGTTCATTCCTTTACGCCAAAGCCCGATCTGGGGGCGCAAAGACATTTGGATCTTGGTCTATTGGTCAAACATGATGTTGAGAGCGCAGATATGTTTACCCGCCATTTCCGCACGCTCGCACCGGAGCTCTCAGTGGCCGTGAACGAACCTTATTCAGCCTATGATCTCAACTACACAGTTGATGTCCATTTGGCCCCGCGCGGTTTTGCCCATCTTGCTATTGAAATCAGACAGGACCATATCAGTGATCAAACAGGCATTGATAATTGGGTAAAGCTGATTGGTGATGCGCTCGAGCCAATGATTGGAGACTAAGCCGTGGCCCAGATAAATACACGTCTTTGCGAAAGCCCGAAACATTATGTCAATGGACGCAATATGTTTGCGCCTCTCCCAGACGGATTTGAACAGGTGCAATTTGGTTTGGGATGTTTCTGGGGGGCGGAACGGATTTTATGGAAGCTCGACGGCGTGCATGTCACCAGTGTTGGGTATTCAGGCGGGCAGTCTAAAGACCCTGATTATAAAGCCGTTTGTACGGGCCGGACGGGACATGCTGAAATGTGTCATGTCGTCTATGATCCGTCCGTCATCAGCTTTGATGAACTCCTTAAGGTCTTTTTCGAACATCACGACCCAACCCAAGGGGACCGCCAGGGCAATGATAGGGGACCGCAATATCGCAGCGCCGTTTTCACCTATTCAGAGGACCAGATGCAGCGCACGCAAATAGCGATCAAACGCTATGCGGAAGCCTATGGTCGACCTATTACGACCGAGCTGAGACCTGTCCCAGAGATTTACTATGCGGCGGAAGATTACCATCAACAATATCTCGCCAAAAATCCGCAAGGCTATTGTATGCATGGACCCACGGGCATTTTCTGCGCCTTGCCTGAACAGGTTGAACCTGCAGAATAATTAAAAAAGTGAACCCCATTAAATCTTGTCTCGGCGTATTTGCCGTCATTGGCCGATGGCCAAATTGGGAGCGTTATTTTGATCTGTCCCGCAATGGGCTAAAGGTAAGCTTGATTATATTAGCACTGTGCCTTGGCCCGCTTTGGCTTGTGGCGTGGTCCATACAATTTGAACGCGCCAGCCTCTTATCCATTGATTTTGTTCCGCCCAATTTTTTGAACTATATTTTGACGGTCGGCTTATTGCTCTTTTCATTTCCGGCCTTAGCCTATCTTGCCGCGATGATTTTTGACAAAATGGATCGATTACGTCCGTGGATTATTACGCGCAATTGGTCGGTCTTTTGTCTCTCATTTATCACGGGGGCGGCTTATGGATTATTTCTACTCAATAGCCTTCCTTTTGTCATTGCAAATGGGATTGGCTTTGCCGCCTATATGGGTGTGCTGGCCATTGATATACGTCTCGCCCATAAGGTTGCAGGGTTTAACTTAGGCGCGGCGATTTTAATTGCCTGCGCAATTATTGGCGTAGGATTGACCTTTGTTATGCTGGCTAT
>CAYTLJ010000220.1:0-2059 GCA_964438555.1 uncultured Algimonas sp. | reverse complement strand
CTAGTCCTCTTTCTCAAGATAACGATCTACGTTTTCATGGAAAAACCGGACCCGCTTTTCTTGATCGGGCAGGTAATCACCTGAATATCCACGTGATCTCAGGCCTTTTTGTTGCGTATTCCAAATTGCAACGTCCTGATCGATAACAAAGCCGGTCGAGACTTCGCCAACCTTGCCGACCTCATGCGGGACTTCTTTTGTCATATCGACGGCTTCATACATAGCTTTGGAAAAATAGGCGGATTCACCTTCGGGGAACCAGGTTAAGTACCACATATCAAAGATACATTTCTCTGGATCTGTTGGATGCGGGTTCGCGCGCAACCAAATACAACCATCAGGCTTTAGACTAAATGAGAGGTTTGGGAAAACCGTATAATGGAAATGATCAACGATTTGTGCGTCATTAAACCGAGAGAAATCAAAGCCTTTTTCTTCGCCCAATTCGCGTTTGCGTTTGCGCAGCGCCTCACGAATGCTCCGAGGATTGTCTCTAAAGTCTTCAGGATCAAGCTCCCAAAATTCAATATCCGGCTTAAGGCGCTCAAGCACCTCATCCGTTTCTCCCTTTAAGGATTTGGTCGGTTGAGACCCTGGCATAATCATGCGCGTATGTCCTTCGGGTGCAAACATATCAAACTGACAGCCTTTGTAATGCTGTTCCATAATATAGCGGGTTTGCGGATGAACGAAGGGCAGGTGATAAGATTCGTTGAAATTGTCTTGTACGATTTTCCAATTAAATTCGCCTTCGACAGTTACCCAATGGGTGCGCTTCATTTTTTCCATTTGGTAGCATTCAAATTGTTCCTTTATCGGACCTAAATACTCACTTAGGGGAACAATATCTTCATCCATAGAATACCATACAAACCCGCCAAACACTTCACATGGCAGTTCTTTTAGCCGTAATTTCCCGCAGGGATTGCCCTGAGAAAAATCTTCCGCACAGGGCACGAGGGCTAACTCGCCATCTGTTGTGAATTTCCAGCCATGATATTTACAGGTCAAATGTTTGGAGGACCCTTGCTCTTCGTGAACAAGTATATTTCCGCGGTGCTGACAAATATTGTAAAAGGCGCGGACTTTTCCATCTTTATCGCGCGTACATAAAATAGACTCACGCCCAATTTCACAGCTAATGTAATCATTCGGGTTTGGCATTTGGGATTCTAAGCCGGCGATTAGCCAAACCTTAGTCCAAAGCTTATCCCATTCTTTCTGCGCAAAATCCTTATCGTAATAGCGATCGCCCGTAATGGGCTTGGTGCCCAATTTGGGGTCAGGGATTTTGTCATTATTGACCCAGTTTTTTTGGGCTTCAGTTTTTGATGATCCGGTCTTTGTAGACATTGTATCCTCTTTAACTTTCAATCTAATATTAGGCGATGAAACGCCCAATATGTCCGGATAGCTGGGCCAGGGGCGAAAGTGGAGGGCACCCGTAACCCGGCCAACCCATTTCTCAAACTACCCAAAAGATTTCCTATCCATTATCTCTTTGAGAGCAAAAACTGCACAGCCTCTAAAAAATGTCAACTCTGACTCTCTCTAAATGAACCTGACGAATTTAAGGGGTGACAAGGCGAAAGAGGGTCGACCTAAGACCCGATATAAGGGCAGAGCTTAAAAGCCTAAATGATTGCAAAAATTGCTGAATTTTCCATATTTTAACGAGCCTTCGATGTCTTTTATTCTTTACCCATTATTAACCCTAAACTCATCAAGTCTTAATCATTTTACTGTTTACTCTATGTGGGGTTGAGCTTTTACTGCTTAGGTAGGTTATAAGTCTCGGTCCCCTCAATTTTGCGCAAAATGGGGTTTCTTGTGCATGTCGTGTGGGAACTTGGAATGATGTTTTCGGATAAGGTGCGCAGGAACGATGAGGCTTTTGCGTTGCGCGCTAAGAGCCACAGCGCCGCAATATGGCACGTCGCCATGACGAAACTATTTGCCATTTTCTCATTCATTATTTTGGCATTTTCCCTTGTGCAATCAGCAAGTGCGCAGACGACTCCGCGCCCGGATTTTGTATTGCCGGCAACATGTGGCGCTT
>CAYTLJ010000219.1:0-2074 GCA_964438555.1 uncultured Algimonas sp. | reverse complement strand
AACCAGTCTGCAAAACGCTCAGCGAAATAGATTGAGCCCGAAGGTGACAAATGCGTTCGATCTCGAAAAAGAAGTTCGCCATTGTCTTGCCAAACACACCCCTCTCCTATTTCACATTCAAATGCCTCTTTTAAAGAATAATAGTGGTGTTCAAGCGACTTAAGACGCTCTTCTTTTGGTATAATATGTAAAGCCCTTACCGCCTCATCCAAACCCTCCAAATGTCCGTAATTCGATATAAATCTACGCGGAGCCGTTGAATATGTAAGTCGTCTTCCAATGAAGATATAATCTTGATCATGATCTTCAAGAAATGCTTTCACCTGTCTCAATTTCCGGTGTCCGCCAGAACCACTTGTGGCAAGAATAACAAGGTCATAACGATATGTCGGAATAACCGTATCAAAAATAAATTTTCGCGTTGGACCGCAATGTTTCTTTTCAGACGGCGCAAATATTGGAGCACATGCGGCTGCAGTAACCTGCGATATTTTCCAATCCGGAAATGTGGTTTTAAAGCCGGGATATAAATCGGCGGCATGAGAGTTACCGATAATAAGCATATTCTTTTTTTTGGGGTCCGGTATATAACAGTGGGGTTTTAAGTCCTTTATTCTATGATCAGGTGATAAAAAACAGGTCCCCTTACGCACGAGGGACTCAAATTTATTATCCCTTTTAACCAATTGTCTTATTTCAGGATCTAAACGGCTTGAAACTCCTTGTGACATCCATATAAAAAGTGCAGCAATTATTGTTGCTAAAGTCGTCGTAAATATTGTCAAATTAGCTTTGCGTGAGGGCAATGACCTTGCGCGTTTTGAGAGTCGGAAGGGCTCCTCAATTGCCCATCGCATTATCATGCCAAAGACCAACGACAAGACGCCGAGTCCTATCTTTCCATAAGATGATAAACTGCCGAATTTATAGACATAAAGTACGATAAGCGGCCAATGAACCAAATAAATCGAATAGCTATGTTGCCCAATCCAGACAAAGACAGGATTTCCATAAATCAACTCAGCCGCTCGGCTCTCCATTGAGGCCAAGAGTAACATACATGCCAGCACTGTGACGCCGCCAATAAGGGCAATATGACTTGTCTTATCAAATATTAGGCAGGCACAAATAAATATAAGTGATCCAGCTAATAATCCCGCCGTCGACAGGACCGGGGTTTTAAATCTGAATCCCAATATTGATAAAATCGCACCGCCCATAAATTCGTAGATACGAAAGGGAAACCAATAAAAGGCCGTCTTAGCTGAATGTTCGACATAAAAAATCGTGGCCGAAAAAGATAAAATCAAAAGCGCTATCGCCCAGATTTTCCAATTCTTAGGTGAGACTAAAACCAGGATAAAGGGCCAGAATAAATAGAATTGTTCTTCAACAGATAGAGACCACATATGTAGGAGAGCATTATTTATTGAATCCCGAGTAAAATAACCTGACGACATCCAGAACTTTATATTTGCAAGTGAAACCAGACTATAAAGAGCCGACTCACCTGACATGCCATAATGATGTGGCGTCATAACAAAATAGGACGCAATCAGCGTAATCAGCACCGTAACCAATAGCGCCGGAAATAAACGGCGAATGCGCTTTATGTAAAATTCGGATAGTTTGAAAGTCCCATCTTCCCTCGCCGCAACAATCCCTTTGGTTATAATAAAACCGGATATAACGAAGAATAGATCAACACCTAAAAACCCTGCTGGCAATAGAGTCTTATCCAAATGAAATATGAGAACCGCAATAATAGCCAGGGCGCGATACCCTTCTAGAGGGCGAATGAGCGAGTGTTGTAATTTTTGCGCCTGCATAACCGTTTGACCTTAATCCAGAGCGATTACGTAAGATTTATTCTGGGTTAGATCAATCTGATGCATTCACCTAAAAAATTGTAAGTTAGTCTCTTGTAACTCCAACTATTCAATTTTCTCAAAAGCAATATCTTGCAAAGCTTTATTGAGCCTCTGATTTTCGGCTTCTAGCTTTTCAATTCGCATTTTTAGGTCGGTAATTTGGTCTTCATAGACATATTTCGTCATATAGACATGCATGATGA
>CAYTLJ010000218.1:0-2087 GCA_964438555.1 uncultured Algimonas sp. | reverse complement strand
CTTGCGCCGCCACTTAGGGCGCTGGCGGGCGTTGCAACACGTTTCTGGTCCCCTGCGTCCGCACCGGCTGGTCGAACACCTGGCGTGACGACGAGAAAACTCTCTGGCACATTTGCGCGAATGGCCGCAGCTTCAAGGGGTGAGGATACGACGCCATCAATGCCGGCTTTTAAGGCTTGATCTACGCGCCGCATAACAAGATTTTCTGCATTGTCATTATAGCCAATATCACGCAGGGCTTGGCGATCAAGAGAGGTCAAGACAGTGACGCCGAGTATCTTAAGAGATGAGCTGCCCTTCCCCGTAACAGCGGCGCGCATCACATCAGGTCTCGCATGCACGGTTAAAAGGTCTGCGTCTAAGCTTGCAATAGAGCGTGTCGCTTTTTCGACTGTCGCGCCAATATCATGAAGTTTAAAGTCGTAAAAAATATTTTTGCCTCTCGCCTTTAAACGCTGTCCAAATTCAACGCCGCCGATCGGTAAGAGCTGTAGACCGATCTTATAGCTGTCGATACTATCTCCCAAAGTTTCGACCATGGCCTCGGCCTCAGCAACACTAGGCAGATCAAGGGCAACAAAAAGTCTAGGATCAGAATGAGACATTAATCTTGTTTCCTATAGCGAGCAGCCGACCGGCCCATGAGATATTTTCCGAGCCACGGCATAAACCGGTTAAGTCTTGCTAGCATGCGGTTGATGCGACCTGAAATAAAAACATCCTTATCCGCTTCAAGGGCATCTGCGGCAAGCCGTGCACATTTATCAGCTTGCATAACCATGAAGTTTGGAAGCTGACTGACGCCGTCCCGTGTTCCGTTCACATCGTGAAACTCTGTGAGCACAAATCCGGGACAAAGGGCCGAGACATGGACCCCTTTCCCCTTCATCTCTGCGTTAAGGCTTTCAGAGAATTTTATGAGAAACGCTTTGACGGCCGCATATAAAGTGTGGCCTTTCGATCCCGGCAAATGCCCCGCAAGACTTGCGACTTGCATGATACGACCAAAGCCCCGTTCGACCATTTGAGGTAAAAGCGCATGGGTTAGTTCAATAGGCACCACCGTCATAAGGTGATTGAACTTCCGGTGGTCTTCCCAAGGCGACGATAAATATGTCCCTGGATGACCATAGCCAGCATTATTAATCAGGCCGTCAATTTGTAAGCCGTCCAATGCAGATATGAGGTCCGGTACGGCGGTCTCAGAAAACAAGTCTGCGGCAATAATTTTTGAATCCGTTCCATGGGTTGATTTCAAATCCTTCGCCAAAGCCATGAGCCGCTCTTCGCGACGTGCAACCAAAACGAGATCCCAGCCTCGGCTCGCATATTCACGCGCAAGTGCGGCGCCCAAGCCAGCAGACGCGCCAGTGATTAAAATTCGGTGTTTCACATTTTTTCCTTATCCGGCGCTGGTTTGTGCGCACGGCCTTCGCATTTACACCGCCTCAAGACAATCATAGAAAATGATCACATTATATTTGAATTCTAATTTGATCTCATTTTGGTCTCGAAACCGGGTAAAAGCTTGATGAGAGCCGCGAAGACAATTATGGGGAGCTTATGTCATTTATAATCATTATCGTTTTAATCGCGCTCGCATTAATTATCGGAGCGGTCTTAATCTACAATTCACTAATCCAAAAACGGCAAATGACGGAAAATGGATGGTCAGATATAGAAGTTCAACTCAAACGCCGGGCCGACCTTATCCCACGTCTTGTCGAAACCGTAAAAGCCTATGCCGCCCATGAACGCGACGTATTCAGTTCTGTCATCGAAGCGCGCAATCAAGCTTTCTCTGCAGGCTCGGATGTCAAAGCGCGCGGCGAAGCCGAGGGCCGCTTATCAGGGCCTACCTCGCGTTTGATTGCTTTGAAAGAAGATTATCCGGACCTCAAATCCAATCAGAACTTTCTCGATCTTCAAGACGAGCTCTCAGACACAGAAGATAAAATTGAAATGGCGCGGCGTTTTTTCAATGGCGCGGTTCGCGAGTATAATATCAAGATAAAAAGCGTGCCGTCTAATTTAATCGCGGGACCTTTCGGATTTCATGAAAGAGATTTCTTTGAAATCAGGCCCGC
>CAYTLJ010000217.1:0-2106 GCA_964438555.1 uncultured Algimonas sp. | reverse complement strand
GGAAATCAGGCTGGCGTTGTCATCGGCCCAGAAATTGATGTGAGCTGGTTGGGTCGTTTTGACGATATTCACGTCACGACAACAATAGACGGCGAAATCATCGGTAAAAAATCACCCGGTAAGGGCGAAAATGGACCACTGGGTGCCTTACGTTTCTTGCTAAACCATCTTATGACCCATGCGCCCGAAGGCGGAATTCCAGAGACAATTTGGCTATCCAGCGGCGCCATTACGGGCGTCCATAAGTCCCGCAACGGAACATTAGGCCATATTGATTATGGCGATCTGGGCGGATTTGAAATCGCCATGACCACACGGAAACCTCAACGACCCGACTCCCAAGTTTGACTCATCGGAGTCAAACCGTTTTCTCAAAAGAGTAAGTAAATGACACCCAAATTAAATACTGCAAATGCAGAACTGGCAGCGGTTCTTAAATCCGCACCAATTGTGCCTCTGGTTCAATCTAATGATCCTGACGAGGCTGTGAAAATATCCGAAGCTCTTCTTAAAGGTGGCCTAAAGGTCCTTGAAGTCGTCTTAAGAACCGATGAAGCCTTTGAGTGCCTTGAAAAAATCGCGCAAGAATTTCCTGATGTTCAAGTCGGGGCAGGGACCGTTTTAAGCGCGGATCACGCCAAAAGAACCCTTGAATGCGGGGCGAAATTTATTGTGTCACCTGGCCTTACAGACGGTGTTGTCGAAATTGCACTCTCAAATGACGTGCCCGTCTTGCCAGGAATCGCGACAGCGTCTGAGCTTCAAAAAGCGTGGAATATGGGTTTACGGACTGTGAAGCTCTTTCCAGCAAGTTTAGCGGGTGGGCCGAATATGATTAAAGCCCTGTCATCCGTGTTTCGCGATGTCAGCTTTATGCCAACAGGTGGCGTCAAGCCAGCAAACCTCTCTGACTATCTCTCAATCCCGGCCGTTATTGCCTGCGGCGGAACCTGGTTAACGCCTAAAGACCAAATTGCTGCTGGGAATTTTTCAGCTGTTACAGAGCTTGCGGAACAAGCCCTCGCACTTTCAAAAACAATCTAACTCAAACCAAACAAACCTCATTGGAGATTAAACTATGTCAGACTTTCTAAGTTTTGGCGAAATCATGTTGCGCTTGCGTTCGCAAGGCTATGAGCGCTTTTTTCAAAGCCCGCAATTCGAAGCCACATTTGGTGGTGGAGAAGCAAATGTCGCTGTGTCCCTGTCAAATTATGGATTTGACGCGGGTTTCATTTCAGCCCTTCCAGATAATGATATTGGCCAACATGCCGTAAATTCACTCCGCGCTTTGGGCGTGAATACGAATTTCATCAAACGCCAAGGCGACCGCGTTGGTATTTACTTCTTGGAAACAGGTGCCAACCAACGCCCATCAAAAGTCATTTATGATCGGGCGAATTCATCTATCAGCCAATGTAAGGTAGGTGACTTTGATTGGCCGAGCATTTTCAAAGGCGCAAAGTGGTTGCATATCACAGGTATCACACCAGCCCTCACACAAGATTCTGCGGACCTGTCTATGGAATGTGTGAAAGAAGCGCAAAAAGCTGGCGTCACAGTGTCTTGCGACTTTAACTTCCGCGGCAAGCTCTGGAAATATGGTAAAACCGCTCCAGAAGTCATGCAGGACCTCGTCAAATATGTTGATGTTGGGATTGCCAACGAAGAAGACTGTCAGAAGTCTTTGGACATTTCGGTCGATGTTGATGTTGAAAGCGGTCATTTGGACACAAGTAAATATGAAGCCTTATCGCAGAAAGTTCTCGATATTTATCCTAATATGTCGACCATTGCGATTACATTGCGCGAATCCATTAATGCGAACCGCAATGGCTGGTCAGCCTGTATGCGGGACCGCAAAAATGGTTTCTTACTGTCAAAGCGCTATGACCTAACTGACATCGTTGACCGTGTGGGCGGCGGCGATAGTTTCGCCTCAGCTTTTATTGCAGGGCTCAACCTTTATGAAGACCGTCAGCAATCACTCGAATTTGCTGTCGCTGGGTCCGCGCTTAAACATTCTGTTCTGGGTGATTTTAACCGTGTCTCAAAAGCCGAAGTCGAAAACCTTATGGGTGGCGACGGGTCTGGTCGCGTTCAACG
>CAYTLJ010000216.1:0-2152 GCA_964438555.1 uncultured Algimonas sp. | reverse complement strand
CCCCGACATGATGGCCCTTCTGATCGCCTTGCTGGCTTGTGTTTGATATTGAAGACAATGAGAGAAATGTGAGATTCACTATGGGAAAACTGACAGATATTTGCGCAGCTGGTTTGGGGCTGACGCTTTGGTGTCTACCCACCTCTTCTTTTGCGCATACAGATGATGGGTCTAAAGAGGCGATAAAACGCTTTACGGCGGAACAGGTATTTAATCTCGAATATGGGGATGATCCGCAAATCTCGCCGGATGCCCGGACGATTATATATGTGCGCCGGTCTATGGACGCCGTTAAAGATGTCATACGCGGCGATATCTGGTCGCTGGATACGATCAGCGGAAAGCATCGTCCACTCGTAACAGGCGGCAAGTCTGCGAGTGCCCCGCGCTGGTCTCCGGATGGTAGTCAATTCCTCTACACCGCATCCCAAAATAAAAAGCACGATTTACGGGTTCACTTCATGGAGGACGGCGAGAGCATTTCTTTGGCGCGTCTTGAGGCCAAGCCGTTGGGCGCAACATGGTCACCGGACGGGAAGCATATTGCGTTTAGCATGTTCACCCCGGGTGAAACACCGAGCTTTTCAAAACTGCCTGCTGCGCCCAAAGGTGCTGACTGGTCGCCTCCCGTTCGCGTCACGGATGATATCACCTTTCGGCGAGACGGCGGCGGGTATTTGAAAGAAGGCGCCAGTCATATCTACACCCTACCCGTCGAGGGTGGAACGCCGCGTCAAATTACCAAAGGTGATGCGGGTTTTGAAACCCCTGAATGGCTAACCGATGACAGCTTATTGGCAGTGGGGAATGAAGCGGAAGACCGTGACTTGGATCCAATTGAAAGCGAAATTTACCGGATTGATCTCAAGGATCTCAAGCGGACGGCCCTTACAAAGCGCGACGGTCCTGACGGCAACCCACTGGTTTCTCCAAACGGAAAATTAATTGCTTACACCGGCTATGACGATAAGGTTTTATCCTATCAACAAACCCAGCTCTATGTGATGAATGCCGATGGCAGCAACCGCCGGCTACTAAGCGAAGATTTTGATAGATCGATCGGCGGATTGGCCTGGAATGGTAACCGAAAAATTATCGCACAAGTCGATAATGCGGGTGAGACGGATCTGGTCAATTTCGACTTTAACGGAAACGCGTCAACGCGTGTAACAGGTCTTGGAGGTACAGCCTTTGGGCGGCCCTATTCTGGAGCCAGCTTTTCTTTATCCTCAGATGGTACGGTGGCATATACCGTCGGGTCGCCGGATAAACCCGCTGATATCGCCGTCTTAGGAAATGGCGGGAAACCCCGTGTGCTGACCGATTTAAATGCGGATGTTTTGCCCTATCTCGATATGGCCCGCATTGAGGAAATTAAAGTCGAGTCAAGCCATGATGGGCGGGAAATCGAGGCTTGGGTCGCCCTTCCCCCTGATTTTAAACCGGACGGGTCTTTCCCGATGATAATGGAAATTCACGGCGGGCCCTATGCCATGTATGGTCCTTTTTTCTCGGCGGAAATTCAACGCTACGCCGCCGAAGGCTATGTCACCGTTTATGTCAATCCGCGCGGCTCGACGGGATATGGCGAAGAGTTTGCCCAGCTCATTGATTTGAATTATCCCGGCGAAGATTTCAACGATCTCATGGATGTCTCCGACGCCTTGGTTGAGCGCAAATATGTGAGCGAAGACAGATTATTTGTAACGGGCGGCTCAGGCGGCGGCATATTAACAGCGTGGATCGTCTGCCATACAGATAGATTTGCCGCTGCTGCGTCCATCAAGCCCGTGATCAATTGGATGACCATGGCGCTTTCCGCTGATATTGCGGCCTATGTGAAGCGACACTGGATACGCGCGGATCCTTGGGAAGACCCGGCTGCTTTCCTCGAACGCTCCCCCATCATGTATGTCGGCGATGTGGAAACGCCGACCATGCTGATGGTCGGCGAAGAGGATTACAGAACGCCGGCTTGGGAAGCCGAGCAATTCTACACAGCTCTAAAACTGCGCGACATAGATACAGCCCTCATTCGAATCCCTGGCTCCCCGCATTACATTGCAGGCCGCCCAAGCCGTCTTATCGCCAAGACTGATAATATCATGGGATGGTTCGCAAAATATGATCCAGAGAAACAAGACATAAAAGA
>CAYTLJ010000215.1:0-2182 GCA_964438555.1 uncultured Algimonas sp. | reverse complement strand
ACGACGCCATTAAGATCGTCCTTCATCATTCCTCGCTACCCTATTCTCCGGCTTAGCAATCCATTACTATGTCGAACCGAGTTCGAGAATTAGCTCGTTCTGGCTTCATCCTCAATCGAGTCCAAATAATTTTCGGCCAAATCGACTTTAAAGGATGCCCATAGTAATTGGTGATCTGACATTTGATGCTTAAACCGATAACTATTGAAATATTTGAGTTGAGCCTCCCGGTCACGCGTAACTTTGCCACTTTGTGCCACACCACTCAGATATTCGTCTTGCACCACATCCGCGTAATGCTGGGCATCGTCTGGGCCAAAAACAACTTCCCGAAAGTCCAGAGCACCTGAATCTCGATATTCAACCCGACCATCGCCAAGCTTATATGCGATCTGGTCATAATGTCGTTTTTCCTTGCCAAGATTAGTATGAAGCGCTTTCATTTCCTCAGGAATGACAAATTTAGCCTCTTCCAAAGCCTTAAAGGTCTCATGTTCTGGTGAAACAATATTGAAATCACCCAGAAGGATATAATTGGCTTTGCTTTGTTGCGTATCCCATCCTTTATCTTTCAGCCTCTTGATTTCGTCTTTACGTTCCGCCTCTTGGCGTTCACATAAAAAATCAGCGATCTCCCTGATTTCGGTTTTTCGCATTGTCATATAGTCCTGTTTGAGTTGGGACCAATCAATACCCGCCATATCTTTTGGTTTTTTAGGGTTTCCATAATAAATATGAACTGTGCAGAGCTTGAATTCAAACCAGCCACATTGAAACCCTACAACAAAGGGCGAGCGTGCAAATTGTTTGTGCTTTTTAAAAATATCTTCGTGAGCTACCCCAGAAGACCCGACAATTGTTTGCCCACCTTCAAGCACAATTTCACCTGCAATCTTTGAAAACCTGACTTTGCCAGTCCGGTAGAGATAAGCCATGCGTTCATCATTCCCGAGATCTCCACCCGTGGCATCTGTGACAATGTAATCCCATTCTGGCCCGAGGTAGTTTTTTACCAGATCCTCTAATTGTTCTAGATTGGGTTTGATTTCTTGAAGTGCAACGAGATCGAAATGATCAATAATTTCTGCGATATAGAGCAAAGCATCAACGTCCCGCCAATAGCCGCCATCGGCTCCAAAATGCATGAGGTTCCACGTCGCCAAGCGCAGGTCGTGCTCACTGGTTTTTCGTGTGACCTCCGCGGCCATATGATTGCGCAATTGTTTTAACCGCTTTGCCACATGGATGCGATGCTCTGGGTTGCGAATTGTTCTTAGTTTCCAATAAAGTGTCATGATTACGCCCTGCAATTTTTAAAAATATAGAGAGTGCCAAATGAACACTCAGGCACAATATACAATAAAAGCCGATTGCATGGCAAATTTTATCTAAGTTTAGTTTTGTTTACTCTCTAAAGACGCCGCCAAGTCCTGCCGTAAGGCCTGTATTTCATGGAGGATATCTTCGCGCTCTTCTTCGGCTTCTTCACTATATTCTTTTTGCATTGCCCCGATAATAACGGCGATCATCAGATTGAGCACTGTGAAGCTATTAATCGCAATAAAGCAAACGAAATAGATCCAGGCCGAGGGTACTTTATCCATGACCTGGCGGGTAACATCTGGCCATCCTTCAAGCGTCAAAACGGTGAATAAGGTAAAAGCGGATTGATGCAGCGTCCCAAATAAATCGGGCGCAACCTTTGAATAGAGCGCCTGGCCAATTAAGGCGAACACAAAGACCATTAAAACAAGCACCATCACCACGGACAAAATACCTGGGATAGACCTAAGAAAAGATTCGATTACGACACGCATGGACGGAACATTTGTAACCAGTCGTAATGTTCGCAAGACACGAATAATACGGAATGCGGTTATCGAAGCCGCCATACCAATAATGCTAATAACGATAACGCTAAAATCGAAAACATTCCATCCATTCCGGAAGAACTTCCCGCGAAACGCATAGAGTTTTAGTATGAGTTCCGCGCAAAACGTTGCAAAAATAGAAAAATCTAGGGTGACCAAAAGATTTACCAAAAACGGATATTGGTCAGCATAGGGTTGAATATAAGACAGTGCTGTCAGAATGACCGCAAACAAAACGATCAAACAGGTCAAAAACCGATCAAATCGATTTGACCTCAAAGCCGCGCGCAAACATAAGCGGACCTTATATT
>CAYTLJ010000214.1:0-2203 GCA_964438555.1 uncultured Algimonas sp. | reverse complement strand
CACGCCAATAAGGCCGAGATCAAGGAACATTGCCAAGACCCATTTGCCTTTTTGCTTCTATGTTTGACGCAGGAGCTATCTGATCATTCGATCCGTCTATCTGGCGGGAAACAAACCATGTTTCGTTTGAACCGTGATGTGCGGTTCTCAAAAAATAAAGATCCTTATAATTTTCATGTCAGTGGAACCTTGACGCGGTCCGGGCAAAAAAATGAGCAGGGCGGCTTGGTTTATCTTCGTCTTGATCCAACGGGCGGGCGGCTCGGTGCTGGGTCATGGGGATTAAATGCGACGCGTATGGGACGCATTCGCGACCACATATTAGAAAACCCAAAACGCTTTGAGCGGATGGCCTCTGAGCTAGAAGCCGTCGGTCTAAGCTTTAATCAAGATGATGTTCTGACCAATATGCCCAGAGGGTATAGCCAGCATGTAGATCATGATTTGGCTTGGGCTTTGCGCATGAAAAACTTTGCCGTCCAAAAACCCATGACACGCGATATATGGGTGTCAGATGATATTGTTGATTATATCCTCGACTTTATCAGACGGGCGACATCAGTCTTGGATTTCGCCTCTATTGGGGTAGATAAAAAAGCTTAGATTTCAAAGATTTGAGATTTGTCTTTGAAGCTTTTAAATTCAAGGGCATTGCCGCTGGGATCCAGGAAAAACATTGTGGCTTGCTCGCCAATTTGTCCTTCAAATCGAATATAAGGTTCAATGATAAATTCTGTGCCGACAGCTTGCAAACGCGCAGAAAGATCATGCCATTCACCCCAGTCTAAAATAGCTCCGAAATGTCTGACCGGAACATCTTTTCCGTCGACCTGATTTGTCGGCTCATTTTGGGATTGCGTATCGACAATGTGAAAACTGACCTGATGACCAAAGAAATCAAAATCAATCCAGCGCTCGGCCTCGCGGCCAGCTGTGCACCCTAATAGGTCTTGGTAAAACCGCCGCGTTTGTTCCTTGTCCCGGATAGGCGCGGCGAGATGAAATATTGCCCTAGGATTTGGGTCCATAGGCATAGGGCCCACCTTTTTCTAAGGCGCGTTGATAGGCTGGAAGTGCGTGGACGCGGTCGACATATTCATTACAGGCCTCATAGCCTTTAAGACGTCCGCGAGCCTTGGCGGCTTCTAACGGGAATATCATTTGGATATCTGCGCCGGTCATTTCGTCCCCAGCAAACCAGGTTTTGCTAATGAGGTGATATTCGCAATAATCCAGAATAGCTTTGATTTCGGACATGATCATTGGCTGTATTGGTGCGCCGGATTCCCCGAGAAATCCAGTATAAAGGGCTAAGAGTAAAGGCAGCATGGCTGAGCCTTCAGCAAAATGCAGGAAGTGGACGTAATCTACATATTCTTGCGTTCCCTTTTCTGGACGTAATTTCCCGTCGCCAAATTTGTCGAGGAGGTAAACAATGATGGCGCCCGTTTCTGCGATGATAAGACCATCATCTTCTAAGACAGGGCTTTTCCCCAATTGATGGACCGCTTTCAGTTCAGCCGGAGCTCTTTGCGTGTCTGGGTCGCGTTGATAGGGTTTAATCTCATATTCGACACCTAATTCCTCAAGGAGCCAGATAATGCGTTGCGAGCGTGAATTATTTAGATGGTGTAATATCAACATATGGGAATGATGCGCCATCAATTGATATGGCGCAAGTCAAAAGCTCTAGCCTGGTGTTTTTATCAGATCCAAATTTGAGCTATCAAAGACGATCGTTTGAATGCCCTCAGCTGTTGGTACATTTATCACATTGTCAAAGCCGGGATTGAGATCTCTTAAAATCGCATTTCGCGCGGACCATTTTGAGGGCAAAGCCTCGACCTCGCCGATTTGATAAACATAGACATGTCCGCCATCAATTTCCGCGCCTAAAAGCTCTAGAGATAACTCTGCGTCATCGGCAAAGAGATCAAAGCGTTCAGCCGTATAGAGTGCGAGCTGCGCGCGGGCTTTGAGGCCAGAGAGGTCATTTTTATCGATCACGCCCGCTTTGTATAACATGCGTTGCGAGGTTGAGAGCTGAAGAACATGTGTCACTTCGACAATATTCTCAGCGTTTAAAACAACTTCGGTTTCCACACGCGGTGCATCATGGGCCATGGCCGGACATGCGGCCATGGTTGCCAAGACGATCGCGCCGATTAATGATTTACGTCTGGTGATCATTTGTCGCGTTTTA
>CAYTLJ010000213.1:0-2215 GCA_964438555.1 uncultured Algimonas sp. | reverse complement strand
TGATGCCTTCTGATGTACCGGCAACTTTAAAGTCCATATCACCAAGATGATCTTCGTCGCCTAAGATATCAGAGAGAACGGCAATGCCGTCATCATCTTTGATCAGACCCATAGCAATCCCGGAAACAGGACGCTTGATCGGAACACCTGCATCCATCATTGCGAGCGCACAGCCACAGACTGTTGCCATGGATGAAGATCCATTTGATTCCATGATCTCAGAGACCAAGCGAATTGTATATGGGAAATCTTCTTCACTTGGAAGAACGGCCTGAAGCGCCCGCCAAGCAAGCTTCCCATGACCATGTTCGCGGCGAGATGTTCCGCCCATACGACCACATTCACCAACTGAGTAAGGTGGGAAATTATAGTGCAATAAGAACTTGTTCTTAATTGTCCCAGTTAGTTGATCCACATATTGCTCATCATCTGAGGTGCCCAATGTGGCAACGCAAAGCGCTTGTGTTTCACCGCGCGTAAAGAGCGCTGAGCCATGTGTACGCTCAAGAAGGCCAACTTGGCTTTCAATCGGTCTGACTTGGTCCAGCTTACGGCCATCAATCCGTTTCTTCGTCTTGATGACAGATGACCGAACAACATTACTTTCCACAGACTTAAAGACATCATTAAACACGGATTCTGACATGCCGTCTGCATTGTCTTCAGATGCAACCAATTTTTCTTTGGCAGCTGATTTGGCGTCACGAAGCGCCGTTTGACGCTCCATTTTATCTTTAAGCTTATAAGCAGCTTTAATGCCTTTCTCGGCAGCCTTCTTGACGAGCTTTTTCTCAGCTTCCACATCTGGGGCGATAAATTCGTACGGCTCTTTCGCAGCTTTTTCAGCTAGGTCGATAATTGCCTCAATGACATCCTGACAGCTCTCATGTGCATACATAACCGCGCCGAGCATTTGCTCTTCAGTCAATTCATCGGCTTGGCTTTCAACCATCATTACGGCGTCTTCTGTTCCGGCAACGACCAGATCTAGCTCCGATTCTTCAAGCTCTTGAAGCGTTGGGTTTAAGACATAATCACCATCGATCAGGCCGATACGCGCGGCTGCAATTGGGCCCATGAATGGGGCGCCAGACAGCGTCAGAGCCGCAGAGGCAGCGATCATACCAATAACGTCAGGTTCGTTTTCAAGGTCATGTTGTAGGACCGTGATGACGACTTGCACTTCGTGCTTAAACCCTTTTGGGAAAAGCGGACGGATCGGACGATCGGTCAGGCGTGAGATCAGGGTCTCACGCTCGGTCGGGCGACCTTCGCGCTTAAAATAGCCGCCTGGCACTTTACCAGCCGCATAGAATTTTTCCATATAGTTGACGGTCAGTGGGAAAAAGCCCTGACCCGGCTTGGCTTCTTTGGCAAAACAGACCGTCGCCAAAAGCTTTGTATCTCCATAGGTTGCAAAAACAGACCCATCAGCTTGGCGGGCCATCCCGCCGGTTTCTAGGGTCAGCGTGCGGCCGGCCCATTCGATTTCTACTTTGTGTTTATCAAACATACGTACAGTTTCTTTCTTTCATCGTACTTACGAAGCTCTATCCGTGTTCATTTCGTGTGATAGAGCCGTGCGCCAAATGCGCGAAAGGCCGCCCGGTGCAATTTGTGCTGGGCGACCTTTATTTCTATCAAATGGGGCGAAGCCTAGCGGCGAAGTCCCAGTCTTTTAATGAGATCCTGATATCGGGCCTCATCTTTGTTTTTTACATAATCTAAAAGACGACGACGTTGCGTCACCATAGCCAGTAGACCACGACGCGAATGGTTGTCTTTCTTATTGGTTTTGAAGTGTTCAGTCAGATTGGAAATCCGTTCAGACAGGATTGCAACCTGCACTTCGGGTGAACCCGTATCGCCGGGTTTCGTGGCGTATTCTTTGATCAAAGCGGCTTTGCGCTCTTGTGTGATCGACATCGCATATCTCCGTATTTTACATATTAAAGACGCGTTTTGGAAAAAGCTCTCCATCGCGCGGCTCGCAAAGGGCTATCAATGTGCCGTTTAGCTCAGCCCGGATTATCTCCGAGGGTTTGAGATCATTTGGCGCGGTGATAGACCGTCCTTGTTTCAGATGGATCACATCATTTTCCGTGACGGCCAGCACCGGGATGTCGTCCAGTACGGTCGAGACGGGATGTAGCCCCTCTGAGACGCGCGCCCTATCACACATCTTTTCAAGCTCGTCTAGTCTTATTGACTGTTC
>CAYTLJ010000212.1:0-2276 GCA_964438555.1 uncultured Algimonas sp. | reverse complement strand
TCACCAACACCACCGATGAGCGTATCAGCGCCGCCACCACCAATCAGTGTGTCGTCACCTTCTGCACCATCAAGCACGTTCGCAGCTGTATCACCTGTCAGCGTATCATTACCTGATCCACCTGTTAGGTTCTCGAAGTTTGCGAATGTCTCATTGACTGGACCATAGCTAGCGGTTCCGTCGACCAATGAGGCTGTAACGTCGCCACTGATACCTTGGAAAGAGTTCGTGTCGTTTCCGTCACCACCATCAAGGATGTCAGTTCCGCCGCCACCAGCAATGAAGTCATCACCAGCACCACCAAGGATCGTGTTAGCCGCTGCGCCAGTCGCAATCAGAACATCATCATTATCTGAACCCGTTAGGTTCTCAATATTGACAAATGTCTCATTGACCTGACCGTAATCAGCTGTTCCTGAACCATCAGCATTAAGCGTCGCTGTGACACCAAGTCCGATACCTGCAAAAGAGTTCGTGTCGATACCGTCACCACCATCAATGATGTCGGTTCCGCCGCCGCCCACAAGGACGTCGTCACCAGCACCACCGATAAGTGTGTCGGCGCCGCCACCACCAATCAGAGTGTCGTCTCCGACCGCACCATCAAGCACGTTGGCACCTGCATCACCTGTCAGTGTATCATTACCTGATCCACCTGTTAGGTTCTCGAAGTTCACGAATGTCTCATTGATTGGACCGTAACTGGCGGTTCCATCTACGAGAGACGCAGTCACGTCGCCGCCAATGCCCACAAAGGAGTTCGTGTCGACACCGTCACCACCATCCAAGATGTCAGTTCCGCCGCCGCCAGCAATAAGGTCATCACCAGCACCACCTGTTAGCGTGTCATTGCCAGCTCCACCGAAGAGAACATCATCTCCGGCTCCGCCATCAACAGTTTGAGTGCCAGCAGCTGGGTTTAATACATCATCATTATTAGATAGGATGACATTTTCGATAGAGACCAAAGTATCAACTTCTGTCTCTTCTGCGATGACATCAGTTGCATTTAGAACACTAAAGTCCGTCGTTGTTCCGCCAGCATCAACAATAAAGTCTTGTAAGACTCCACCATTTTGACCTGCTGGAGCATTGTGAAGATGGATAGCAGAAAGCGCACCATTACCCAATGTGATCAAATCATCTACATTAATGCCTTCGACAGACAGATCTGAAGAGTAGGTTACATTACCGTCTGCATCGACAGTGATAGTTACAGTGGCTTGTCCAGTCGCGTCTGAATCAGAGGCTCCATTTGGTTCTTGCGCACCATCAAGAGATGCTGAGAGAACCAAAGTACGAACACCATCAACAGTTTCATCAGATACAACCGTATCAAGCTGACCGCGGATTTCACCACCTGGGAAGTCAGATGTGTGAACGTTAAAGTATAGGTTCCCAGCATCAGCGGCTTCAATAAAGGTCACGTCATCGGCAACTTCTGCCTCATCAACAGAAACTTCAAAGCCAGAATTGCCTTCAACATCTCCACCTGCATCCACAATAATGTCTTGTAAGACACCACCATTTTGTCCAGCTGGAGCATCATGTAGGTGTATAGCTGAAAGCGCACCATTGCCTAGCGAGATAAGCTCGGATGGAGAGATTCCTGAGATGTCAACGGTTGAACTATAGGTCGTGTTCCCATCAGCATCGATTGTAATGACAACTTGACCAACACCTGTTGCATCTGAATCAGAAGCATCATTTGGTTCTTGAGATGAATCCAAATCGCCATCCAAAGTAATGGTTCTAACCCCATCAACTGTTTCGTCACTTGTTATAGAGAGTTGCCCGCGAATTTCACCGCCTGCAAATTCTGCTGTATGGACGTTGAAGTAGAGATTTCCAGCTTCAGCTGCTGCAACAAACGCCGCAGGATCTGCGACCACTGCGTCTGTTACTTCGACAGAAAACCCAACGTCACGTGTTGCCGTGCCGTTACCATCAGCATCAAGATCAACGATAACTGGCACAGCGGAGTCTGAGAAATCGACCGTGTCAAATCCTTCACCACCATCAAGAACATCATTGCCGGCTCCGCCAATAAGGATGTCATCTCCGGCTCCACCTTCTAAGACGTTAACATTTTCGTCGCCAGTCAAGACATCATCATTATCGGACCCACGTAGGTTTTCGATATTTACGAAAGTCTCATTGACCTGACCATAGCTAGCTGTTCCGTCGGCAAGTGAGGCTGTGACACCAAGTCCGATACCTTCAAAAGAGTTTGTATCGATACCGTCGCCGCCATCAATGATGTCGGTTCCGCCGCC
>CAYTLJ010000211.1:0-2303 GCA_964438555.1 uncultured Algimonas sp. | reverse complement strand
GGTCGTTCTATACTCAGCTATTTGCCGGTCAACATGGCCAATGTGTTAACGGCATTTGGTACAATTGCGATTCTCACGCGCTTACTCGAACCAGAGCAATTCGGCATCTATGCGGTGGCGATGATTACGATGCAATTCGTGCATATGGCGTTGTTTACCTGGCTAGAAGCCGCAATGGTCCGGTTCCAAGCTCGAGCGGAGCGTGAAAATGATGTGGCGGACCATTTAGTCACCCTTTACCGTCTTGCCCTTATCACAGGGATCGCTGGATTTACCCTAATCATGACGGTCTTATATTTCAGTCCGCTAGATGAAAAGCTCGTGTTTGTATTGGCGTTCGCGCTGAGTTCCACCTGTTTACACATAATTTTCAGTCTTGGCATGGAAGCCCATAAAGCGGCGCATCGCATCAAACGATATTCTATTGCTTACTCTACAAAGACTTTTATCAGTTTTTCCCTTGGCATTCTCTTCATTTTTACAACACCTTTACAAGCTTCGGCACCTTTTTTAGGGATTATAGTTGGCTTGATTATAGTCGGCGGCATCGATCTCTTATTTATGATGCGGGAAATGCGCGGGGGGCAATATCAAGGCGAAAAAACGAAAACCTATTTTGCATATGGGGCTCCGATTTGTATTGGTTTGCTGTTATCCTATGCATTGAACGCCGCAGATGTTTATTTGATAGCCGGCATAATGGGGAACGCATCCGCCGGAGAATATAACGCCGGATATAATCTGGCCGCGAGAAGCTTGGAAATACTTTTTGTTTGGGTATCTATGGCTGTCACGCCCGTGGCGATCACGGCTATGGAACAACATGGAACGGAGAAAACGCGCGAGGTCCTGAAGGGATATGGTGCGACATTATTATGGATTGCTGTACCTGCCGCCGTAGGAATTGCGCTTGTCTCCAAAGACGCAGGTTTCATCTTGGGTGAAGGCGTCCGGGACGGCGCCGTATCTGTTTTGCCGTGGATTTCATTCGCAGGTCTGATCAATGGCTTCATGACGTATTATATCCACCGCGCATTTATGTTGTCAGGTCAAACGCATAAATTTGTCTGGGCTTTGGTTTTACCTGTCATTTTAAATTTGAGCTTAAATTTAATATTGATTCCAAAGATGGGTTTGATGGGCGCTGTTTGGTCGACGATTGCGGCATATTTATTGGCTATTATTTTGGCAACGATCTTAGCCCGACAAGATTTTGCATTACCCTTACCCATTCGAGCTGGCGCTGAAATTTTTGCCTGTAGTGCTGCAATGGCCGGAGCCGTAATGTTATTGCCATTGGATAGTTTCACGCCGAGCTTCTTTACGCTTATCATTAAAGCGAGTGTGGGCATAGCTGTTTACCTCATCGCGTGCTGGATCATCAATGCCGCAAATTGCCGGAGCGTCATCGCAGATATCCGTGAAAAACTAACGAAATCTGTGAAATCATCACCCGTAGAGTGAGACTGTCTCTTCAAACGCCGACGCCACCTCATTTGAAGAAAACACGTCGGAAACTTAGACATCAAGCCAATCTGGAAAGGGAATTAGCGAGGTATCATTTTACTAGTAAAATCCAAAAATAGGGAAGAACTGGCTCAATGTTGTTAGTGTAACAAAGCTCTCTAAAGCGTGATCCGATATCCTCCAATCTCAAAACTCCTATCGGCTCGGGTTAGATATTGTTCAGGCTTCTGTCCATTGTTGCGCAAACAATCAAAATAATCGTAATACTCATATAATACGCGATGATGACCTCGACGATCTCTAATGGCTAAATATGGGGGAAGGTCTGGATCAGGAAGTGTAATCCAACAATGCGGAGCAGACCCGATAATATTTCCTTGAGTGGATTTTTCTTCATCAAATTCTATAACCGCTACGCCATTCGTATTCTTACCCTCGATCGTTATCGGTTTTTCGTCTCGATATACTGTCAAACTTATAGGGCCAGACTCAACCCTAACGTTTTCATCTATCTGGCTATATGGATAATTCCACCAGTCATAATCTAAATTTTGAGATATAGGGTGACCGTGAACTTCGAAAATATAATATTTCCCTCTACTCCTTACGAGCCCCCAATGAATAGCTCGAATGTTGGAATTGGACACATTCTCTAATCTTAACCAACAGTCGGCATGCGTCCCGATATATTTAATCTGATCATCTTTTATATCTGCAACATTAGCCCATCTGGCATATGTATCATTTGGGTATTTGATAGAGATAAATTGCTTATGGGGCCATGCTAGTTCTTCCGACTCAGTCAATATTAATGGACCATAAGTTTTTCTTATGTC
>CAYTLJ010000210.1:0-2305 GCA_964438555.1 uncultured Algimonas sp. | reverse complement strand
TTCTTCAAGCGTGCTACGGTCCACGATAAAACGACCTGAGAAACTGTCAGTTGGCTCCCAAAGCGCTTGGGCCCGTATATTAAACCGATCAATATTGTTAAAGTCTCCGCCCTGTGTGCCTTCAGCAGGTTCAAAATACCCGTCGCGAAGCTGATAGCCGCCGCCAAGGCTGATAGCGACCGTATCTGTAATACCACCTGTAATATAGCCTTTGACGTAATTCTGGTCAAAATTACCAAGACCGCCTTCAATATACCCGCTTGTTTCAAATTCAGGTTTTGCAGTTACGATGCTTACAACACCAACAGGTGCGTTTTTACCAAATAGGGTTGATTGCGGACCTGAGACGACCTCGACACGTTCAAGATTTGGAAGATCTCCAATTTGAGCCGCTGCGCGGGACCGATATATACCATCAATATACAGACCAACGGATGGCTCGATACCGATATTATTACCGCCATTACCAAAACCGCGAATACTTAGAGTTGTATTACCTGCGTTTTGCAACTGTGATACACGAAAGGTTGGAACGACAGATTGTAGATCTTTAATATCAAGGATCTGCGCATCTTCGATAACATCGGCCGTTGTAACTTGGACGGAAACAGGTGTTTCCTGCAAAGTTGTGTCGCGCTTTGTCGCACTAACAATGATGACATCTTCATCTGCATCTTGAGCAAAGGCGGGCGCAGTTGCAAGAAGGGCGAAAGCAGACGCGGAAGCCGCGAGTAGAGTGGTGGTTTTAGTCATATTTCCCCAGTGGGTTATTATTGATCATTTACGCGAATGTCACGCTATGGTGCATGTTGATCACGGTTGGGTCACGCTATCGTGCAAAAATAGGTATGGCAACCGCCTGAACTGACGGCAATGCATTTTAATTAATCCTGTTGCGGGGCTGCAACAGCTCAAAAACGAGGTGACCTGCGCCTTTACCTAGCATAGGAAAAGCCATGCCACCGCCCATCCCGCTTACACAATGCCCTGCCCCGTCCTTAGATTGGTCCCGAGCTGACACACCTGCAGCCACAGATTTCGGCGATATTTATTTTTCAACGGATGGCGGGCTTGAAGAAACGAAAGCGGTTTTTTTACAAGGCTGCGGTCTTCCGAATACCTGGGAAAACCAAGCCGTTTTCACGATTTCAGAATTAGGGTTCGGCTCTGGCTTGAACTTTCTGGCCTGCTGGCAGCTTTGGAATACAACAGCCAAAGCCGATCAAAGGCTTCATTTTCTATCGATAGAAAAATATCCCTTTAGCCAAAAAGACCTAAAACAAGCCCTCAAAGTTTGGCCTGAATTGTCAGAACTCGCCGAACACCTCATCAAACAATGGCCGGGACGCGTCAGAGGGTTCCACCGTCTCGATTTTGGTTCAGTCCAACTCACACTCATTCATGAAGATATAGACGCCGCGTTAGACCAAGTTTCAAATTTAAAATCGAATGCTTGGTTTTTAGACGGATTTTCGCCCAGCAAAAATTCAGACATGTGGTCACCATCCGTGTTAAAACGCATTGGTGAAAACTCGGCTAACCACGCGCGCTTGGCCAGTTTCTCCGTCGCGGGTTCTGTTCGGACCGGCCTAATAGAGGCTGGGTTTGATGTTTTTAAAAAATCAGGTTTTGGGCGCAAGAGACATCGCCTTGAAGCGGTATATTCAAAACCCGTAAAACATGCGACCACGAATCCAGACCGCGTCTTAATAGTCGGGGCGGGCATTGCAGGTCGGTCTTTGGCAAACGCTTTGGAAAAAAGACATATTGCATATGATTTGATCGATAGTGATGACCACCCTTCTGCCAGTGGCAATCCGGCCGCTTTGGTCAAACCCAGGTTTGATCTTCAGGACAGACCTGAATCCCGGTTTTTTCTATCAAGCTATCTTTATGCCCTGAAATCCTATGACGGCCCTGCCACGATAGAGACGGGGATATTGCAAATCCCGAAAACGGATGCGGAAACGAAACGGTTTCAAAAACTCGTAACGCAAAACCCGTTGGGCGACGGGCATTTGGACTATTCAGAAAAGGGCTTATTTATTGCGTCGGCGAGGATCATTGACCCTGCTCTAATTTTTTCAGATCTCGACATCAAAAAACAAAAATATGATCCGTCTGTCGACGATAAATATAGCCATATTATATTCGCCGCTGGATACGGGATTCACGTGCTCGCACCTGAACTTGAAATGCGGTATTCGCGTGGTCAATTAAGTTGGGCGTCCCAGCGGATAGAACATCCCATTGCTTATGGCGGCTATGCTATTCCGCTGGGGTCTCAAAGCCTGGTTGGGGCAAC
>CAYTLJ010000209.1:0-2333 GCA_964438555.1 uncultured Algimonas sp. | reverse complement strand
GTCCTAGAACGTCGACACAAGCGCGACTTGAATATTAGTTCCGCTTAGTGTGTTGTCTCCATAGATTGCCGTTGTGCCGGTAATTTCAGCTCCCAGCGTGTCATTGATTTTATACCCTGCCGTATATTCAAGTCGACCAAGGTCAAATTCCAATGGCAATTGTGGGTTCGTCGCGACCTGGAATATCGTATCAGGGTCAGCAATTGCATCTGCAACATCCGAGCTTCCAGCCGCATGAATACCATCGAGTTTGGTTCTAAGATAGACTTTATCGCTTAGATCGAAACCATATTCGACGAGGAAACGAAATTCATCGACTGGATCATCGGTTCGGAAACGATATCCAAGCTCAAGTCCGCCATAGCCCAAATCGCCAAATGACTTACCAAAGAGAACTTTACCTTCGAAATCTTCCTGACCGTTACCTAATGGAAGTTCCGAATCTTCGTCATATAAATATGGCGCCTTAAAAAGCCCTTGAACAGACACGATAACCGGACCGTCAATCAAGCGGTAACGCAGACCAAGGTCAATATCACCGACTCCCGTCTCCGATGTTTCAACGCCGTCAGCTCGGTTTTCAATATCCGTTAAAGACCCGGTAGCAAAAAAGGTAAGGTCGTCCCGGACCCCATGTTCCCAATAGACGTTGAAATTTGTGTTTTGGAAATTTTCAAATGTACCTTCTGGTCCAAAACGACTACTCGTCTCAAAATAATTCACCGCCCCTTTGAGGTAGTTTTCGCCCTTTTTGGCGGTCCAGGCGCCTGCAAAGGCTTGGGTTGGAAGAGCAATTGATACAAGGCCCATTGCTAAGATTTGAATTGTTTTGCGCGACATGAATTTTTCTCTCTTATTCAGCATAATCAGGTGATTGTCTGTCTAGAGAAATTGTTTTTGAATGCTTTACACATTTAGTCGCAAAAACATCACAAAGTCTTGCGCAATAGTTGATATTCAAAATTTTGTTGTGAAAACCCTTTTCAATAAGGCATGGTACGAAGCGTCGGGAACCCATTTTTTTAAGAGCACATTATGCGCCAGAATAAGATTTGTGAAATGTTGGGTATTGAATTCCCACTTATCGCTTTTAGCCATTGCCGCGACGTTGTTGTATCTGTGTCCAAAGCCGGCGGCATGGGCGTATTTGGAGCTGTAAATCATCCATCCGATCTTTTGAAAGAAGAACTCGATTGGATATGTGATCATATAGATGGAAAGCCGTTTGGTCTCGACCTGATCGTCCCGGAAAAAATGGCTGGTGCGGGTGCGAGTTTTAGTCCCGAAAACGTTCTCAATGCTATTCCTGAAAACCATATAGAGTTTATCAACGAGATATTGAATGATCATGATATCACGGCACCAGACTTGGATGAAGATCGACGCAATGCCGCAGATTTTTCAAAGAACCTGCACCATGACGGCGCGCAATCGTCGCTCGATATTGCCTTTCAATATCCGATCTCACTGATCGTAAATGCGTTGGGCGTCCCGCCAAAATTTATGCGCGACAAAGCAAAAGCACATGGCGTTTTGACAGGTGCCTTAATAGGTTCAGCCCGACACGCCATCCGACAAGTCGAAGCTGATGTCGATATATTAATTGCGGCTGGCGGTGAAGCAGGCGGGCATTGCGGCGAGGTTTCAACCATGGTCCTCATTCCGGAAGTTGCGCGTGCGCTGGAAGCCATCAATGTTGAAACCCCTATTCTGGCCGCTGGCGGAATAGCAACGGGCGAACAAATGGCGGCAGCCATGGCTATGGGAGCGTCCGGCGTGTGGTGCGGATCCGTTTGGCTCACAACCATAGAGGCAGAGACCAATCCCGTGGTAAAGGCTAAAATGCTGGAAGCAGGTTCGCGAGATACGATCAGGTCGAGATCCCGAACCGGTAAACCATCGCGTCAATTACGCAGCGCATGGACGGATGCCTGGGAAAAGGAAAACGCTCCAAACCCTCTGCCGATGCCGTTTCAAAGCGTTGTTTCAGAGCCCCCCCTAAGCCATATTGATAAACTTAGCCAAAACGATCACGCGGGCGCCAAAGACCTCGCGACCTATTGGGTAGGACAGGCCGTCGGCCTGATGAATGACACGCAAAGCTGTGGCCAGGTCGTCCAACAATTTAAAACGGAGTTTCTAGAGGCTATTGAGCGCGTTGAATCATTTTTACCCGAAATTTAAAACATTATATGTTTTCAATTTATACGATGTCTCAACCGCTCATATTTGAAAACAAGCTATTTAATCAGGGAGCCTTCTTCATTCTCATCAACAGGCTGACTTTGGTCAGACGTCTCAATATCTTGGATCGTCACCGTTCCGTTTCGAAT
>CAYTLJ010000208.1:0-2356 GCA_964438555.1 uncultured Algimonas sp. | reverse complement strand
TGAGCGGCTTAAATGGCTTGCAAACATTCGACCAAAATATGAACGAAATGCGAGTAAAGCCACCAAACTTCCTAATGCTTCCAGCGTGTCTCTAGTAATTTAGCTGGGCTATTCCCTGAAACACTGACTTCAAATCGAGGGCCAGACGGTGCATCGGCAACAAAGACCTCATAGATGGTTGTAACGCCGTCCGATTGGCGGCTCTCAATGACGCGCACAATTTTGAGATTGTCTGTGTTCGCCGTCTTAACGACATTGCGTACTTCCTGCGGAACTGTGCCCAATTTCAGGTCACGCTGTATTTCTACGATTTCAGGGCCATTTTTTGTCATCAACACGTCAAATTCAATTTCCTCTCCACCCGGCAATTCGCCTTCGACGTCGTAATAGACACGGCCATCACGGACTTTCTTGAGAACTTCTGTCGCTTTGAAATTAGGTGAATCTGCGGCGACAACTTTATTCACGGATGCAGGGACATCGGCGAGCGCGATTTCTGTGACCTCCGTCGCATTTGCGCGCGGCGCATCGGACTTTGCGCAGCTTGTAATCGCGCAGGCCATAATCATACAAAAAATACTGGGTTTAATACGCATCGTGACAACCATCCTTCATCCACGGCTAAGCTAATGGGCGGTGCATAATCTTATGCAACAGAAGAACACAATGGCGCCGCGCATCACAAAAGGTTCATTTAAGGCCTGAGCTAGATATCCTTCAAGATTTCACGTGCCGCATTATGCCCTGGCGCGCCGGTTACGCCGCCGCCGGGATGGGTGCCAGCGCCGCACAGATATAGTCGCTTTATGGGTGAGCGGTAATTTCCGTGACCTAATACGGGGCGGGCGCTAAAGATTTGGTCTAAGCTCATATGGCCATGCATGATATCGCCTTTGGTTAAGCCAAAGACACGTTCCAAATCGAGCGGGCTTAGGATCTGACGCCCCACAACAGCGTTTTTGAACCCCGGCGCATAGGTTTCAACTGTATCAAGAATGAGGTCTGCGGCCGCCTCTCTATGCGTGTCCCAATCGATATCCGGATCAAATTGTTGACAAAATAGGCTGGCGACATGTTGACCTTGGGGAGCAAGGCTATCGTCGAGCGTCGACGGAATTAACATTTCTACGATAGGCGCTTTAGACCACCCGAATTGCTTTGAGTCGCGGTAAGCCTGATCAATATACTCACATGTCGGTGCGATGATAATGCCGCCCGTCAGATGGTCTGGCGTGGCTCTGTCTTGCGTGTTTAAACAGGTAAAGTCCGGGAGTTTTTTAAGCGCAACATTCATTCGAAATGTTCCCGAGCCATTTTTATAATGTTTCATGCGGCGGGCAAAATCATCGGGCATATGCCGGGTCTCAATGAGCTGGTTATATAAAAGGCTCGGATTGAGATTTGAGGCGATGACTTTGGCCTCTATCACATCACCCGTGTCTAATTCGACGCCATAAGCTTGACCATTTTTTACCAAGATTTTTTTCACCGCGGCATTGGTTTGAATCTCGACGCCTTTATCGCGCGCAGATTTCGCCATGGCTTGGGTAATGGCGCCCATACCGCCAATGGCATGGCCCCAGACTCCCTTGGTCCCATTTACCTCACCAAAGGCATGATGCATCAAGACATAGGCTGATCCCGGCGTGTCTGTGTCGGCATAATTCCCGACAATGCCATCAAAGGCGAACGCGCCTTTGACATAGTCATTTTCAAAATAGAGATCTAAAAAATCAGACACGCTTTTGGTAAAAACATCCATGACAATGCGTTGATCCTCAATCGATAATTTACGCAGCCGATTGCCAAATTTAACGGTTTTGAAAATATCTTTGAATCCGCTTCCAATATTTGGCGGGGTCTCAAGTAAAAAATCTCGAATAATATCTGCGACCATTTCCGTGTCGCGAAAATACCGTGTGAGGGCCCGCGCGTCTTTTTCTGAAAATTGCGCAATTTCGTCGCGTAAATTTTCTTCCCCTAAGACAAAGGCGAGGAAATTTCCGTCTGGGTGAGGCCAAAAATTATTGACCTTGCGGTGGACAATTTTAAGGCCGTTATCATGTAGCTTTAGGTCTTTGATAATTTTTGGATTTAAAAGGCTAACCGTATAGGCGGCGACAGAGTTTCTAAATCCGGGATGGAATTCTTCTGTTACCGCCGCGCCGCCAACGACATGTCTGCGCTCTAATATGCGTACTTTCTTGCCTGCCAGTGCGAGATAATTTGCGCAAACAAGACCATTATGTCCGCCGCCAATTACAATAACATCAAGCATTCATATCCCGCAGTCTTTCAAGCTTCTTAGTGTTTAGGGTGAACAGCCATGCAATCTAAGTCAAGCGGTCAGGCATTT
>CAYTLJ010000207.1:0-2391 GCA_964438555.1 uncultured Algimonas sp. | reverse complement strand
GAAAATGGGGTCAATATCGCGCCGGAAGTCTCGGTCTTTTACCGCTATTGTATTGCCTCAGCTGTCATCTTTATTTGGTGTAAGGCGCTGCGGTTGAATCTGAAATTTGATCGGCGGACCCATCTTCTTTTTCTGGCCATGGGACTGTTGATGTTTTGCCTCAACTATATCGCCGTTTATGTCGGCCAAGGCTATATTGTCTCGGCTTTAATGGCGATTATTTTTTCAACGATTAGTTTCTTGAACATTATGAATGCCCGCCTTTTCTTCGGGACAAAGTCTGGCTGGCGGGTGATAGGCGGCGCGGCGCTGGGCATGGCGGGGCTTTGCCTCATGTTCTGGCCAAGCATTGAAAATATTTCTTTGACAGACGCCACCCTGATTGGGGCGGTGATTGGCTTGATCGGCGCCTATATTGCCTCACTTGGAAATATGGTCTCGCAATATGCGCAAAAACAAAACATCCCGGTCATGGAGGCGAATGCTTGGGCGATGTTATACGGCGCAATCCTGACAGGGGTGATTTGTCTTATTCGCGGGCAGACCTTCGCCTTTGATAGCTCGCCCGCTTATATTGGCTCGCTCCTCTATCTGGCGATTTTTGGCTCGGTCATTGCATTTTGGGCCTATCTTACTTTGTTGGGCCGGATTGGTGCCAATAAAGCTGGCTATGCCACGGTCGCCTTTCCCGTCATCGCGATAACTTTGTCCGTCCTGTTTGAAGGGCTGGACCTATCCGCGCCGCTCTTGATCGGCATGGTCATGGTGTTGGTGGGGAATTTATCGATTATTACGCGTAAGCGGGCAGGGGCTTAGGGCTGCGCAAAGATTTGATTGGTCGCTTATCGCCACATCACATTTTCTATGGCATAGGGAATTTGGATGGGCATAGAAAATACCGATATCACCATACCTCCCGAAACATCAGATCTCGGGACAAAGGTAAAACCCAAACGCAAAATATTGCGGTGGATTGTCTTAGGGCTCGTGTGTCTTTTGACATGGGTTTTGTGGCCCATCTATGGATTTGTATCAAACCAATTTGAGGTCGCGAGATTTCCCCTTGGATGGCAGAGCTTGCCCGCCGACATGCCGATTGACGAAAATATCTATAACCCGTCTTTCTCGAGGGCCGGACAAAAGGCAACAAAGCTGCTCGCCCAGCGCCGCGAAGCGATTTCAGCGCCCAGCATATCGGCGGCGGTTGTGATTGAGGGTGAGCTTGTCTGGGCCTCAGCAATTGGATGGGGCGATATTAAAAATAAAATCCCGGTCACGACAAAGACCACCTACCGTATAGGCTCAACCTCGAAAGCGGTGGGGATAACGGGGCTAGCGAGACTGGTATCAAAGGGACAGATTGATCTTGATCGCCCCATAGGCACATATGCGACGGACCTTCCCAATCCGGCTTGGGAAAATTTTACCGCCAAGCAATTGGCCTCCCATACGGCGGGGCTTGCCGCTTATGAAGAAAATAATGATTGGATCGGGTTTTATCAAAGCCTTGCCTTGACCACGCGATATGACGATCCACAAGACGCGCTTTCCGTCTTTGATGGGGCCGATATTTTGTTCACCCCAGGCGATGATTTTCACTATTCTGGATTTGATAATATATTGCTGAGCGCCGTCATGCAGCAGGCCTCAGATCAGCCCTTTGATGATTTTATGACAGGTGAGGTGTTTTCGCCTCTTGGCCTAAAAGTAACTGGGCCAGATCATTTACGCAGTAAGGATCAGCCATTTGCGCAGTCCTATCAAACCAAAGGCGAGAAGTTTAAGCTTTGGCGAGAGGTCGACCTTAGTCATAAAATTGCGGCTGGGGGTTATGCGTCCACACCGTCTGAAATTGCGCGTCTTGGGGCGGCGTGGCTGGATGATGATTTCATGTCTCCCAGTGTTCGTGAAACCTTCTGGACGCCGGTGAAATTATCTAATGGTGAGGTCAATGAACAAAATTACGCGCTGGGGTTTCGGCGCTCAAACTGGACGATCCCAGAGATCGGGGAGATTACCTTTCTCAATCACGGCGGTGTGTCTAAAGGGGCGCAATGCTGGCTGATGATCATTCCCGAACATAATATGAGTGTCGCCATTTCGATCAATCGCCGCACAGATGACTTCTTTGATTTCGCTGATATTTATGTCGATTTGCTCGCGGAATTTATTCCAGCCATTGCTGCAAAAGAGGAGGGCCCATAAAGTTTTGAGATCCGAAATTTTAGTTTTGAGTAGAATTTAGACGTAAATTATGCTGGATTAAGCATGAAACGTAATCCGGAGATTAATATGAAGACCTCTATAAAGGCGCTGGTTCTTACCCTATCTACAAGCCTGATCGCGACGCCATGTTTGGCTTCAGATCTTTCGTCAATGGTCGGTGTTTGG
>CAYTLJ010000206.1:0-2440 GCA_964438555.1 uncultured Algimonas sp. | reverse complement strand
TTTCTTCAAACCTCACATTTCCACACTTAATTCCACCCTCTGCATTTTTTGCGAATAATTCGCAAAAACAACTTGCACCGCAATCTCAATCCTATATGTGAAATCGCAATTGAGAATAATTCGCAAATGAAAATAATGATCCTTCAGACACAAACAAAAATGCTGACCCTTCTAATGGCACTCGATTGTCAACAGAATGAAAAGCGGTTTTTAGACTCTGTGTCTGATGCCATCATGATTGCGCGCGCCAATCCTAACGTCCCCCCAGATAGTGAAACCGCCAGCAATGACCGGACGCGCTTTTCAAGACAATTGTTGAAAGACAAATAATGAAACACCTTACAACGACAAGCCGCTTAGGCTTATCGCTCGTGCTGTCCACGGCCCTCTTGGTCCCGTTATCCTCAAATGCGCAGACAAGCTCGAATGCCCAAGACGACGTCATCATTGTAACGGGAAATCACCTTTACAGCGATCAGGTCAATGCTCTGAGAGTCCCAACGCCGATCATAGATGTTCCGCAATCCTTATCGATCACAACGGCCGATCAAATTCTTGAACAAGGCTTTGATTCTATTGGTGATCTCGTTCTTTACACGCCAGGCTTAAACCAATCTCAAGGCGAAGGTCATCGGGACGCCGTGGTGTTTCGAGGTGTACGCTCTACCGCCGATTTCTTTATTGATGGCGTGCGCGACGATGTTCAATATTATCGCTCCCTATATAATCTGGAACAGGTCGAAGTGCTACGTGGTCCGAACGCCCTGCTCTTTGGTCGTGGCGGGACGGGTGGCTTGATCAATCGCGTGACCAAGAAAGGTGTCTTAGACGAGCAATTTGTGGGATATAAGGCCAGTGTCGATAGTTTCGGGGCCTTTGATGTTGCGGGCGATGTCAATTACGCCCTTGGCGACACGGTCGCCTTCCGCCTTAATGCCGGCTATGAAAGCCTAAACAATCATCGTGATTTTTTCGATGGCGACCGGATCGGGATCAATCCAACCCTACGTTGGGAAGCCACACCTTCAACAGTCGTCGATCTCTCTTATGAATATGCAGATCACGAACGGTTTGTAGATCGCGGCATTCCGTCCTTAGACGGCGCCCCGGCCCTTGATCTCACGGATATTACATTTGGCGATCCAGAGAATAATTTCACGACCCTTGAAGCGCATGTTTTCAATGCGACGGTACAACATGAATTCTCTGAGAATTTAAAAGGCAACTTCACAGCCTTTTACGGCGACTATGACAAAGTCTATTCAAACTTCTTCGCCAGTGACGAATTTGACGTTGCGCGTAATGCCGTCGAATTAGACGGCTATATCGATACAACACAGCGCGAGCGATTTTTACTCTCAGGAAACCTGGTCAGTGAATTCAATACAGGCAAGATCGAGCATACAATTGTAACAGGCGCTGAATATATCGACACCTCCTCAGATCAAAACCGCTTTAATGCCGTATTTGATACAAATGGCGATGATCAAGAATTCATTCAATTCGCAGCCGATGGCGCATTTAACTTTACTAATGGGGTTGGCATTAATGCGGACGGGTTGACGGCAACGGCCAATTTCACAGATTTAAATGATGATACACGCGTCGGGGTTGAAGTGTTCTCAGCCTATATACAGGACCAAATCGCAATCAATGACTATTTCGATATTGTTCTGGGCGCGCGTTTCGATAGTTTTGCAATTGATGTCTTCAATGTACCTGCGGATGATCTTAGAGAGCGAACAGATGAAGAAATTTCACCCCGACTTGGGTTAATCTTTAAGCCGAAAGAGAATGTTTCGATCTATGGGAGCTTTAGCGAATCCTTCCTGCCGCGCTCTGGAGAACAATTCACCGATATTAATGGTGATGATGATCAACTAGATCCGAACATATTCCAAAATCTTGAAGCGGGCCTAAAATGGGACTTTAGTGAAGGCCTCTCTTTCACGGCAGCAATTTTTGAAATTGAACAAAGCTCGCCACAAGTGGCGGATGATGACCCCGACACATTAGATGTTATCGACACAACTGTTTCAGGGTTTGAAACGCAAATCTTGGGAAATATTACGGATGATTGGTTCGTTTCAGCTGGCTATAGTTACCTGGACGGTGACCAAGACGACGAGGATTTGCGCCCACGCGAGTTACCGGAAAACACCTTTAACATCTGGAGTCGTTATCAACTCACCGATCAATTCGGGCTTGGGGCAGGCCTCACCTATCAGGATGAGAGTTTTGCCGATAATGGTAATAACGTTACCCTACCAAGCTTCACACGTGTTGACGCCGCAGTTTATTACGATGTGAATGAAGATATGAGCTTACAGGTAAATATCGAGAACCTATTCGATACAGAATATTTCCCGAATTCACATACGGCAAACAACATCAGCGTCGGCGCCCCGTTAAATGCAAAATTCACGGTGAGCGGGCGGTT
>CAYTLJ010000205.1:1366-2493 GCA_964438555.1 uncultured Algimonas sp. | reverse complement strand
ATGTATATTGAAAACCCGTTTGAAACAGCTGAGCATAGAGCCCTTCGCGAGACCGTTAAGCGTTTTGTTGAGGCCGAGGTCATGCCGTTTATGTTCGAATGGGATGAAGCAGGTGAAATCCCGTGGTCCCTACATGAGAAATTTGGCGCGCTAGGTGCCTGGGCACCTGGCATCTCAGAAGCCTATGGCGGTCTTGGATATGAAGATTGTTTTATCCGGGCAATCTTTGCCGAAGAGATGGGCAAATGCGGCGTGAGCGGGATTGGCGCGGCCATGGGTGGGCGCAGTATTTCGATTGGACCGATCGATGCCTATGCTAGCCAAGAGATAAAAGATAAATGCCTCACAGATATTGTTGCGGGGCGCAAAGGCTCCGCCCTTGCCGTCACAGAGCCGTCTGGTGGGTCGGATGTTGCACGGCTAAAAACCAAGGCAGTTCAAGATGGTGATGACTGGATTATAAGCGGCGAAAAAACTTTTATCACGGGCGGTATGAAAGCGGATTATTTTGTCGTGGGCGCACGCACGGGCGATGAAGGCCTAACAGGTGTCACCCTCTTCTTTGTTGAAGCCGACACTCCCGGCTTTTCGCGCACAGAGATCAAACGAAAAATGGGCTGGTGGGCGTCTGATACGGCCACGCTCTATTTTGACGAACTTCGCGTGCCCAGTACAAATATTCTCGGCGCGCTCAATATGGGCTTCCTCGCGATCATGAATAATTTCAACTATGAACGCATCAGCATGGTCGCCAGCATGTTGGGCATGATGAAAGCTTGTTTGGAAGATTCAATCGCTTACGCCAAAGACCGTGAGACCTTTGGCAAACCCCTTATCCGCCATCAAGTGATACGCCATAAGATCGCCGATATGTCAGCGCGTATTGATATGATTGAAAGCTGGTTGCAACTGATCTGCCACCAAGCCAATAACGGCAACATGCCCGTGGCCATGGTCAGCAAGGCAAAATTTTCAGCCTCTAAGGCGCTTGAATTTATTGCCTCTGAATCCATGCAAATTATGGGCGGGGCGGGTTATCTCAGAGGCAATAGAATTGAGAGCGTCTACCGCGACGTCAAAGTCAACGCCATTGGCGGCGGGTCTGAGGAAATCATGCGTGACCTAGC
>CAYTLJ010000205.1:0-1266 GCA_964438555.1 uncultured Algimonas sp. | reverse complement strand
CGGCGCATGCCTCCCATATTAGTCGTCGCTAAAATATGAATTCAAAAGATGATTAGCCTCAGATCGTATCTCTTCGCTAAGCTCTTGATTTTGAGCGATGGCCCGAACATTTTCGCGCAAAGACAAATCATCATACCACCTCCCCTCTGACGCAAATTTCGAATCGTCACGCGACAAGGCTGTTTGAAGTGCCGTAAGTCCCGTCGCCGTCTTGTCATTTGAAATACTCGCGAGTGAGGCTGAAATATCTTCGTACACGCTGTCCGAATTTGGTGCGAGATTGACCTTTGCTAAGAGCGCAGACCCGCTAATATGGTCACTTGGATTATATTGAATTATTTTCGTCAAGGCTTGTAGGGTATCTTGGACGTCCGTGTCTTCTGGTAGGTTTGATGTGATACTAATGGCTTTTGATAAAACAGATGGATCGCCCTCAGTCTCAAGCACGTTATTTAAGGTTTGAATAGAACCGGTTTGCGTTTCCAAACTTAGCTCTAATAATTCCAACCCTGTAATGCGGTCCTGATCCCCTTCATAAGATGTAAGTATGTTTGCGAGATTGAGCTTATCTTGGTCGGAGAGCGCTTTTAATATAGCTAGCGCCGCATTTTGCGTGCCGTTATCGTCCTCCTCATCAGCCTTAAGTGTCGCAAGTAAAGGTGAAATTATGGCTGGTGCATTCATAAGCTCTTTTGAAAAAGCTCCTGGGTTTTCACGAATGCGTGCAATCATATCGGCGCTAAGCAAGCCATTTGAAGCAAGGGACTTTGAAATCTGATCTTGGCACCCATCATCACAAATATGATCACTGGATATATCCGTATTTGCATTCGATTTTGGTCGAACAGGTTTTTGAATTTCGGTAGTCTGCGCCGAATATGCGCCTTGTTCATGCGCTTGGGCGATATGTTCTGATCCTACCACGTCATCCACAGTTGATTTATCGTCACTGAAAATCACTTTGGTAAATGCCAACGCGATTAAGCAGGTGATCGCAATGAGTATAATTTCTAAACGAGAGAGAGACTTCATGGACGCAACATATGCACGATTTACGTTAACCAGATAGAAAGAGGGGCCAATAGGCCCCCCAATTTATTACGTAATCTGACGATGTTTAATTATTATCGTGCAGGTTTTGTAGGCGGTAGAATGTAATGATATCTTCATCATCATCGTCACCTGTATTGTTTTGCGTATAGGCACCAGCTTTGAAATACATCCACTCATCAGAGCGGTCATATCCACTATCTTCATTGTTCATAT
>CAYTLJ010000204.1:0-2585 GCA_964438555.1 uncultured Algimonas sp. | reverse complement strand
GCGCCGTAATTCGGCTGGAGTTCCATCTTATCTTTATGCCCATGTGCTATCATGGCTTTGTGCAAGGCTTTCAAGCGAAAACACGGGACAAACATGTAAGCGTGATGCTCGACATGATAATTTACCCAATATGGCGCATATAATATGCGTTCAATTAAATTGGCCTTGGTTGTTCGGGCATGGGTGAGTGGATTGTCGTCATTTGTCGTTAGGGCATGTTCGGCGATATTCCTGAGACGCAGGACGGCGAAAAACCAGGTCCATAAGGGCAACAGCCAAAGCGTTAGAAAGAGCCAAGGGTGACCAATTAGAACAAAAACACCAAACAATAGTCCATTTGTTAGAAAATAGGGAATGGGTGAGGTTTTTTGAAACGCATCTGAGCCCGCAATTTTATCTTGTGATTTTCCTGCTCGCCATGTTGCAAGACGCAATCTTAAAAAAGTCCGGCCTGTGATATCGCGGGAAAATTTGCGAAACAGGCTGGCTTTGCTTGTCGGGAATTTTGCGGATAGCGGCAGATCAGGATCATCTTCGGATTGTGTAAAACGGTGATGTTTCAGGTGGTAATGCCGGTAAGCTAACATATCGCCGCCATAGGGTGCAGCGAGTAGGTATTTACCGACCCACTCATTTACCGATTTTGTTTTAAATAAAATGCCATGCGCCGCATCATGGGCAAGGATCGCCATACCATGTTGTCGTGATCCAATAATCAGGAATGACGCGGCAAACACCAAAGGGTTTGGAAAAACAATATAGGCGAGGACGGCCAGCGCACAAACGGCCCAGACATGAAGTGTTAGCCAAGCTCCCCATAGGTCAGAGCGCTGCGCCAAATGCCGCACATCGGTTTTGGGGATGTAATCAATCGATCTGCCCATAGAGTTAGATGCGCTGGGAAAGGGGTTGCTGTCAATATCGCAGTTCTAACTGTGATGACCGCGTGAGCTAGGCTGAATAGCTAGGACGCGCTTTCATTTTTTCGTGCCAAGCTTTGAGGGCGGTGTGATCGTCTTCAGGGAAGACTTTAACCCATTCGGCAAAATCAATTGTGACGGTTGCCGTGATATCGGCCACGGAATAGCTGTCTCCAGCGACAAATTCACTATAGGATAATTGGCGGTTCAACGTTTTCATAAACCAGCCTAATTTCATAATCCCGCGCTCTGCGAGTTCCGGTATTTGAGCGATGTTTTTTGGCCCCGGCAAGGCGCGATCTTTCATACGGGGTGAGCTATTTCGTAAAGCTTCGGCACATGACATGAGCCCCATCATTTCGACCCGCCAATTCCAAGCCGCGATAGTGGCTTTTTCAATTGGCGTGGTTCCCAGCAATGGAGGCTCAGGGTGGAGGGCTTCGAGATAGGCCGAAATACCCGCATTTTCTGTCAGGGTGTGGCCATCTTCTGTTATTAAGGCTGGAACCGTGCAGGATGGATTTATCTTGCGATATTCAGGCGATAATTGCTCTTGATTTTCGAGGTCGACTTGGATGTTTTCATATTCAAGCCCTTTTTCAGCAAGGAATATACGCGTCCGGCGCGGGCTCGGGGCTGGCGTGCAATCATAGAGTTTGAGCATGGTCATCTATCCAAAGTCTTTCTGAGTTAATCACATGGACAGAGATATATTTCAAGATGTGTAGAAGCCGTATAAACTCAATTCAATATAGAATTATCAAAACAGAATCATTCTCAAGTCTGAGGACTCAGAAAATTTATCAAAACTGGGCGACGCTCAAGAGGTTCTCTTTTAATTGATAGTTCGACCTATTTTTTCAACGCCATTTCGCCGCATTAGCATAAATTTACTTGTCAGAACATTGAAGTCGTATATATTTCAAATAAGCCGAATTAAGGGACGGTGAGCATTTAAGGGGATATTTCCATGGGTCGCAATTTCTTCACGGATAAGTTTAAAGCGTTTAATAGCAAGGGTAAGTTAAAGGGTAGCCGCCTGTCAGGTGTGAGCCTGACCGCTCTCGGTATATTAGGCTTTGCTGGGACCGCTTCTGCCCAAGATGCTGACCCGGAAACTGTTCCTGATGGTTTTAAGGCTGCGAGTGAAATTGCGGACGTACAAGATATTACAACCCTCGCGGATGGCAGTGTTGAGATCACGCTTGCGAATGGCGAAACTGTTGTATTTGCAGCAGATGAAGTTGCGATAGTCGGCGGAGACGTCTTTCTATCTGAAACGGCGATTTCGGCCGCAGGCCTTTCTGTTGGGTCAGTCGGTGTGTCACCGTTGCTAGTATTGGGCGGTGCAGCTTTGCTAGGTGGCGGCGCTGCCTTTGCGCTTGGGGGTGGTGATGACGATGATGCGCCGACACCTGCACCAGTCATCGATACAAATGATGCGCCTGTCTTGGGTTCAGCCACGCAATTTGATGCGGTTGAAAATCAAACATCCGCTTTCACAGCAACAGCAACAGATGCCGATGGTGATACGCTGACTTACTCACTTGGCGGCGCTGATGCGGCTCTGTTTACGATTGATACAGCCACCGGTGTTGTCAGCTTTATCGATGCGCCCGATTTTGAGACACCAGGTGATGCCGATGGGGATAACGTCTTTGATGT
>CAYTLJ010000203.1:0-2670 GCA_964438555.1 uncultured Algimonas sp. | reverse complement strand
CCGAACCCCAATTCATGATTGATTGTCTTTCTGAGTTTCGGCTCAGATAGGGGCAGATGGGCGGCAAATTCATTAAACCGCAAAGCGGGATTGAGAAAGAGTTTTTCCTCGCGCATGAGGTCGAGGATAAGATTTGCATCCGCGCTTTGCTCTTGGGGTGGGCCTAGGGCGATTGGGTCAATATCTGGGCCGACCCAAGATGTGAGGTCCGCGCGCCATAGAGATAAAATCATAAGTAAGGCGCCCAATCCTGCAAACAGGTTTTGTCCCATTAGAAAGGCTGGCCCGCGCCAGTTAAATCCCATCACCAAGTCAACGGCAATATCGATCAGGATCGCCAGCGAAATACATAGACCTAACCACATACGCGCCTGACGTCTGGCAAGACTGAGATCGCCGGAATAGCCCCTTATCATATGCCATAATCCATGACCGATCAGAGCGACCGCATAGGTAATTGTCAGAAAGCCTGTCCCTATCGGTAGAGCATCCAGATTGAGTTTGAAGGCCCCAAAGAATGAAAAAAACACCCAGCCAGCGAAGATCAGAAAATATAGAGGTTTGAACCGAAAATTCTCTTTAAAGGTAGCGAGTAGAAATAACCAAAGAAAGCCGACGGCGAGTTTGGTCAAGATATGTGTAATCAAAACCCATATATCTGGTATGATCAAACTATTGGCCGGGCCGTTATTAATTACAAATGATGCGATGGATAAAATAAGCGCCCCAACACAAAGCGACCAACGCCAATTTCTGGATGACATTAGAAATAACAAACACGAAATTATAAGCGTTGTAACAGTAGCAATGCGAATTGCGACGTCCATTTAGGGCTCCTAGGTTTCAGGCTCTTGCTAATCTAGGTTAAAGGTGCGGTCACCCGTTAAACGCGTTTTGAGGTTCGAATTTTGAGTTTTGAGTAGAGGCTCATATCCCAAAACGACATGTCAGCCATATGACAGCTTATGATATTAACTCCCTTTTTGAAGACTCCAGTCTTATTGGTGTCGTGTTCGCGATGATGTGCGGTGTCGCGTTGATCCGAAAAGGACAGATCGATTTGAAATGGTTCTGGCTCTCTCTTTCAATTCTCGCATTAATTCTTTACGCATCGACAGTCGGGCGCTGGCTCGCCCGCCCGCTAACAGCGGGCTTACGCTGGAACTGGTCCGGCTTTATATTGGGCCTGATATTCATAGGGATAATTCTTGCTTTTATGCCGGCTCAGTTGCGGTCTCAAATGGGACTTCAGCTCAGGCAAGCCGAGGGCAGTCTAAAGGTTTGGATTGGAATAGCTGTCTATGCGCTGATATTTATAATTATCGCCTTGAACGTGCCGCCGTCTAAAACGGAACATTATTGGGAGTCTCTCGCCTTTCAATTAACAATGCCCAGCCTGAATGAGGAAATCTTTTATCGCGGACTTTTTCCCGTCATTCTGGATCGGTGTTTTGGTGTCTCCCGAAATATTTTCGGGGCGCAAATGGGATGGGGGTCTATCATAAGTTCGACTGTTTTTGGCTTAGCGCATGGCCTATCTCTAAAAGGTGGATTTTCGATCGACTGGCTGGCCTGCGCCGTTCCTGGCTTTATTGGCCTGATTGGCTGTTGGGTCGTATGCAAGACAAAAAGCCTATTGGGCCCAATCCTCATGCACAGCCATGGCAATTCGATTGATTATATTCTTTGATTTGCCGCATTAATCCCCTCTTGATCAAATTAAAGATAGTGAAGCCAGACCATTGAGGTTATAAAAAGCTCATGTCTTTTTTTGATTATTTCGAACCCTATCGAAAACAGCGATGTCAGGCTTGCAATTCAGTTTTGACGGAGTTTCAAGGACTTGATGAAGGTTTATTCTTTCTATGGCGGCAGGGTTTTGAACGTCCTGTTGATCAATTCGTCGAGGAAAAATTTAAATGTTCTCAGCATTATCGTGATCGACAACGGCTTCCAGCACGATTTTCATTTTTCTCTGATTGCCAGACTTGTGATAAACGGCATAGTTTTGAAGGTATTTGTGAAGAAAATATTTGGCAATATATACTTCATAAGGAACCAGAATGGTTCTTTCGGAGTGGCGCATTTGTTGAAGTTTTTGGACTAAAAATTGGGGCTGCTGAGCTCGCCGACCGATTAGAAGCAGAGCTTATTGTCTATGAAGAAGATGGACTGGGGACCTTTCGTGCTTGTCATTTTACCATAGAAGGCCAATTCAATGTCATGTTTAATCAGAGCAATTATATTAGAGAAAGGGCAAAAAAAGAACAAGACAGCAAATTTTGTCCAGGTGCAATTGCTCATGTCGATGCTTTTGATCTTTTAAAACTTGGATTTGATTATTTATATTGGGGGACGCTAGAAATGCTAAATCTTTCGGAAGGGGATGTTTATGCTAAAGTTGGTTGCGAGGAAGATTTGAAAGATTACGCACGCAAGCTTTTAATAAGATCACCCCATGTTTAGCCATGTCACCGTAGGTAGTAATGATCTGGAAAAATCAGAGGTCTTTTACGATGCTGTCTTGGGACCAATAGGCCTTAAGCAACGTCAGGTCATTCCAGATGGTGGACCCGAGGCGCGGTGTTGGGTGAAAGATGAAACCAAACTGCCAAGGTTTTTCGTCTATAGCCCCTTTGATAAAAGCGAAGCCAATGCAGGGAATGGGTC
>CAYTLJ010000202.1:0-2673 GCA_964438555.1 uncultured Algimonas sp. | reverse complement strand
AACCCCTGACCTCTTCGCTGCCAGCGAAGCGCTCTACCAGCTGAGCTAAGGCCCCTATCCAGTTACGGCTTGGGTCGCGCCGTTTAACGCTCGGCGCGAGGCTTGGCAAGCCAGCTTTTACCAGCTGGCTTTGTTTTTGGCAGTACCCTGCCTAAATTTCGACATCTGCGTCTGGTTCACCCAAATCAGGCGTAGCTGTCAGGTCATCTTCATCTGTGACAAGAGCCGCGTCTTGGTCTTCGTCTTCATCCGTTGAGAAGCCATCAAAATCAGGACGTTCTTCCTCATCATCAGCACCGCCTGAAATGAGAGCCGCGTCATCGCCGTCAAGTTCCAACTCTTTTGCGACCGCTTCTTCATCAATATCGTCTTCATCGACTTCGACAGTTTCATTTTCGTCTTCGTCATCCTCCATATTGGCTTGCGGCTTGAGTTGGCCAACGGGCAGGATTGCTGTTTCTTCTAATTCGGAAGGATCAAAACTATGTTGACACATAGGACATGTCGCGGGATTTTTCCCGAGATCGTAAAATTTTGCTTCGCATTCAGGACAGACACGTTTCGTGCCGAGATCGACCTTTGCCATCTTGGATACCTTCCAGACTATATAAATCCCAATTTCAGTGGGTACGCGCATTTCCCTTGCGAAATCGCCAAAGATTTGCGAGACCCGCGCCTCTTAGCGCTTGTCTTAGACGAGTCAACACTCAAGGGACAAAACACGCAGAAATGGCCATTTCGTGACACATAAACCTTCACTTTGTACAAGTTACAAATCGGACCATTTCTCGGGGTCGGTTCGCGCACCGGGCGATAAGTCAATTTCGCACCGCGCCATGATTTTTGGAGCTATGGCAGAGGGCACAACCGAGATCACTGGCTTGCTCGAAGGCGCGGATATATTGTCGACAGCCTCAGTCATGTCGGCCCTTGGGGCCCACATCACGAAAACGGGTCCTGGGGCTTACGAAATTAAGGGGTGCGGCGCGAAAGGTCTACAATCTCCTGATCAAGATCTGGATTGCGGAAATGCCGGAACCGGAGTTCGCCTTATTATGGGGGCGTGTGCGGGATATAAGATCAAAGCAAAATTCACAGGGGACGCCTCATTATCGTCGCGTCCGATGAACCGTATTCTTGATCCTTTGCGCGACATGGGTGTTTCAGCCGATGCGCAAACAGGTGGACGTCTGCCCGTCTCGCTTGAAAGCAGCGGAAACCTCGCCCCTCTCACCTATACGCCGCCTGTGGCTTCGGCTCAGGTTAAATCCGCCATTTTGCTCGCAGGTGTCAATTCAAAGGGCACGACCACACTGACCGAGCCAATCCCGACCCGCGATCACACGGAAAATATGCTTCGCGCCTTTGGCGTAAAAGTTGACGTGTCCAAGAAAAGCGACGGGGATGTCATCCGAATTGAAGGCCCAGCCGTCCTAAACGCGACACAAATCAATGTACCCGGAGATCCGTCCTCAGCGGCCTTCCTGATTGTGGCCGCCCTGATTACGCCAGGATCGGACATTATCGTCAAAAATGTCATGATGAACCCAACGCGAACCGGCTTATTTGATTGCTTGACTGAAATGGGTGGACATGTTCGCCCCGATAATTTCCGAAAATCAGGCGGCGAAGTCATTTCCGATATTCATGTGAAATACTCAAAACTTCACGGCATCACAGTCCCGCCTGATCGCGCGGCCTCAATGATTGATGAATATCCGATTTTGGCCGTCGCCGCAGCCCATGCGTCGGGGACAACCATTATGGATGATATAAGCGAACTTCGCGTCAAAGAAAGCGACCGCATTACAGCAACCCATGATCTATTGGCAAAAAACGGCGTAAACGTCACCGAGCTAGAAAACGGCCTCAAAGTCACGGGCGGGCCTGTCGCTGGCGGCGCAACAGTTAAAACATATCACGATCACCGTATCGCCATGAGTGCCCTTATATTAGGGTTGAGCGCGGATAATCCCGTCTCAATTGATGATGCCTCTATGATCGCAACCAGCTTTCCGAGCTTTTTTGAGTCCATGAACGTGATCGGCGCGGATATTCGGTCATGACAGTCATTGCCATTGATGGAACTTTTGCCTCGGGCAAAGGCACATTGGGAAAGGCGCTCGCGGCGCATTATGGTCTTCCCTATTTAGACACGGGTAAATTATATCGCGCCACGGCCAAGGCCGTTCTCGACGTCAGCGGTGACGTCGAAAATGAGGCTGATGGTGAAGCGGCCGCTAAATTACTAAAAGCTGAAGACCTTAGCGATCCGATTCTAAAATCGGGCCCAATTGGCGCCGCTGCCTCCAAAGTCTCGGTCCATCCCAAAGTTCGTGCCGCTCTGTTCGAGTTTCAGTGCGATTTTGCCAAAAAAGGCGGGGTCTTGGACGGCCGCGATATTGGCACGGTTATTTGCCCGGATGCCGATGTAAAACTCTATGTCACGGCCTCACAAGGTGAACGCGCAAAACGTCGGCATAAGGAACTGATTGGATATGGCGAAGATATCTCTGAAACAGAGGTTCTGGCGCAATTGATTGAGCGCGACACACGCGATAGCACACGCGAGGTCGCCCCGCTCAAACCCGCCAATGACGCGCATCTACTTGATACAACAGGGATGAGCATTGAAGAGGTGTTACAAGCCGCGATTGAAATGTGTGACGCGGT
>CAYTLJ010000201.1:0-2690 GCA_964438555.1 uncultured Algimonas sp. | reverse complement strand
GTTCGCATGTCCCCATCAGAAGAAGAGAACGAAAATCCCAGAAATTTCGATCTGTGAGAAACGCGCAAAAGCTACTCTCAGCCCACGGTCAAATTTACAATCTCTTCAATCACCGACGCCATCTCATTTCAAGAAACACGCTTCGAAAATTCAGGCAACAGGCACAAAACGAATGGAATTTCGTGACGGCATCCGCTTGTGCTTAAAATGAAAACTAGAGCCAAATCGCTGTTGGTTCAGTTAACGTGACAAAGCCAATCAAAGCTCCCTGGGCGCGCACCAAGCAAGCCAAGCTCATCGCAATGTTATCACGCAAGAGCGGTCTCTTACCGCGTCTCTATCACACCCATATAGTGCTAAAACCCTGTTACTGCGGGGTTTTCTTAGAGGGTGAAGATATGCGGTGAAAAACGCAGAGTGCTTGGTAGGGGGTGAGGGACTCGAACCCCCGACCAATCCGTTATGAGCGGACGGCTCTAACCAACTGAGCTAACCCCCCGTACCAAATCAGGCCTGACTTAAATCAGGAAAGCAGCTTTTGCACATATTTAGACCAATCCGCAAGTCGCCTTTTGCGTATCTCTGCATCTAGATCAGGTTTGAATTCACTTTCCATGGACCAATTCGCCGCAACATCATCCAAATTGTCATAGAGCCCCGCTTTGAGACCTGCCAAATAGGCCGCACCCAAAGCCGTCGTCTCCAAAATGGTTGGACGTTGCACGGGAATATCCAAAATATCTGCCAGATAATCACACATCCAACTATTGGCCGACATACCGCCGTCCACGCGCAAAGTTTCGGGTTTAACGCCGTCTTTGGCCATGGCGTCAAACAGATCATAGGTTTGATAGACGACAGATTCGACTGTGGCGCGAATAAGATGATCACGTCCCGTCCCACGCGTCATACCAAAGACAGCGCCTCTGGCATCCGGCGCCCAATGCGGCGCCCCCAGCCCTGTAAAGGCTGGCACCAGATAGACACCATCTGTGCTCTCAAGGCCTTCACAAATCGCTTGGGTTTCAGTCGCATTTTCCACCAGTTTCATTTCATCGCGCAACCATTGAACAGAGGCACCTGCCATGAAAATAGAGCCCTCTAAGGCGTAATAGGTCTGACCAGATAGACGGTAAGCCACAGTCGTCAGCAGTCTATTTTGAGAGGTGATAGCCTGTGTGCCCGTGTTCAAAATAACAAAACACCCTGTGCCATAGGTTGATTTAATATCGCCTTTATTAAAACAGGCTTGTCCAATGGCGGCTGCTTGTTGGTCACCTGCGACGCCGTAAATCGGAATATCTTCATCCAAGACCGTGCAGACACCGAAATCTGCTGAGCTGTCCAAAACCTTGGGTAATCCATTTCGCGGCACATTGAACAAGCTCAAAAGCTCATCGTCCCAATCTTGGGTGTGTATATCAAAAAGATTGGTGCGGCTGGCATTGGTCGCATCTGTGACATGGCTTTTACCGTCTGTGAGGCGCCAAATGAGAAAACTATCGACCGTGCCAAAACATAAATTCCGGTCTCTTGCCCCGTCAACATGATCGAGAATCCAAGCGATTTTAGAGCCTGAGAAATAGGGATCATGCAAAAGTCCCGTTTTGGCTTGCAGGTCTTTGGCAGGTAGTTTTTGCGCCAGCACTCGGCACGTCTCTGCCGTACGGCGGTCTTGCCAGACAATTGCATTATAGATTGGGTCGCCCGTCTCGCGGTCCCAAACAAAGGTCGTCTCACGTTGATTGGTAATCCCAATCGCGGCCACCGAAAATCCCGAATCTTTGGCAAATCCATAAGCCTGCTTTAAAGTTCCCAGAACGGTCGACCAGATCGCCTCTGGATCATGCTCAACCCAGCCGTCTTGCGGGTAAATTTGCGGGAACTCTTCTTGGGCCGAAAATAAGATCTCCCCCTCGGGCGAAAAGACGAGGGTTCGGGAAGAGGTCGTCCCTTGATCAATCGATAAAATAACCTGTTTCATAGGCTCCAATTGCAGGAAAAAATCCCAGATCGCAATAATGTAAAGTGGAAAGACTTGTCCAAGCCCCCCTACCCCGTTAGGGGTCACATTATGACATATGACCTATTGATTATTGGCGGCGGTATTAACGGAACGGCGATTGCCCGCGATGCAGCCGGGCGCGGCTTAAAAGTCCTGCTTTGTGAACGTGATGATCTGGCAGGTCATACCAGCTCCGCCTCGACGAAACTCATTCACGGCGGATTGCGCTATCTTGAATATTATGAGTTCAACCTCGTAAGACACGCCCTCAAAGAACGCGAAGTCATGTTGCGTGCGGCCCCACATATTATATGGCCCATGCGGTTTGTCCTGCCTTATGATAAAGGTCTTCGACCCGCTTGGATGCTTCGAACCGGCTTATTCCTATATGATCATATTGGTGGGCGCGAAATGCTGCCGGGCTCAAAGTCCCTCAAGCTTGATAAAGCCCCGCATCTGGGTGTGTTGGAATCTCGTTTTAAAACCGGGTTTGAATATTCAGATTGTTGGGTCGATGATGCAAGGCTAGTCGTCCTTTATGCCATTGATGCCGCGCACCACGGCGCGGATATCCGCACACGAACCGAGGTCCTAAGCGTCAAGACAACTGGCAGAGGCTATTCCGCAGAGATCAAGCAAAATGGTAAAATTGAAACCATTCATGCCAAAGGCGTTGTCAACGCAG
>CAYTLJ010000200.1:0-2715 GCA_964438555.1 uncultured Algimonas sp. | reverse complement strand
CGCCAGACAGAGACGCTGGATACGGGCAAGGTTACAGCGTCGCTCGTTTCGTCCTTAGATAGGGTCGCGCCGGGTGGGACTGTCTGGGTCGCTTTGCGAACAGAGCTTGACGAAGGCTGGCACACCTATTGGCGTAACCCCGGCGATAGCGGAGAGCCGGTGCAATTGACATGGAACCTCCCGCAAGGTGTCGAGGCAGGTCCCATTGCTTGGCCTTTGCCCTATCCGATCCCGACGGGTCCGATTGTGAATTACGGCTTTGAGGGTGCGCCGCTTTTCCCCGTTGAGATAACGGTTCCTGACACGGTCCAAGCGGGTGAAACCGTCTCAATAACTTTGGATTTCTATTACCTTGTCTGTGCGGATATCTGCATTCCTGAAGAAGGTCAGCTGACACTGGAATTGGATGTTGGTGAACCCGTGGGTGACGCGCTATGGGCCCCGCAAATTGAAGCGGCCCTATTGGAAAGTCCGAGGCGTGGAAATATTGTCGGTGCCGCGGATGTCTCAGGTGAGGCCTCCAATAATGTCCTTACCCTGACATTTGCGGATTTACCGGATGGTAGCCTAAGCGAGGCCTATTTCTTTCCGTTTGACCAAGGTGTGTTGGGGCATAGCGAACCGCAAAATTTTCAACGGGGTGAGGACGGGATATCACTTGTCACGACCCCCGAATTTCTTTGGACGAATGGAATCCCTGATACAATCCAAGGTGTCTTGAAATATAGTTTGGACGGCACGGTTCGGGGCGACGTCGTGAGGGTTGCGACCCATAGCACGCTCGACATTGGACAAATAAGTCAGTCGAATACATCCATGGGACTTCTCGCGGCGGCCTTTGGTGCCTTGCTGGGCGGATTAATTCTCAACCTTATGCCCTGCGTCTTTCCGATTATCTCATTAAAGGCGCTTAGCCTCGCCAAATCAGCGCATGGAGACCGCTTGCCCGCGCAGCGTGCGGCTTGGGCCTATACATTGGGTGTTCTTCTTACATTTGCACTATTAGCTGGCGTGTTAATTGTCTTGAAAGCTGCGGGTACGCAGATCGGTTGGGGCTTTCAATTGCAATCGCCGAAAATTGTTGGTGTGCTGGCGCTTCTATTATTCGTGATTGGATTAAACTTGCTTGGCCTTTTCGAAATTGGCACGCGGTTGCAAGGGGTCGGGGATGGTCTAGCTTCGCGCGGTGGCGTGTCGGGATCATTCTTTACGGGTGTTTTGGCCGTCATTGTCGCGACACCCTGTACCGCACCTTTCATGGCGGGGGCTGTTGGCTATGCGCTTGCCCAGCCTGCGCTGACAACGATGATTGTCTTTTTGTCCCTTGGGTTCGGCTTTGCCCTGCCATTTCTACTTCTCGGATATATACCCGGCCTGCTCACAAAATTGCCAAAGCCAGGGCCCTGGATGGAGACATTCCGACAGGTCCTGGCCTTCCCGATGTTTGCCGCCGCAATCTGGCTCGTTTGGGTCCTGATCTTGCAAACTGGCGCCAATGGCGCAGCTTTGTTGCTGATTGCTATGTTGTTGGCAGGGTTTGCCATCTGGTTAGGGCGGCGTGGCTCGACTGTGGTCAAAGGCCTCGCGCTTATCGTGGCCCTTATGGCATTTGCTTTGCCATTGACGTTTTCGACTGGGGCAATAGGGGTGCAGAGCGCTAATCTTGACGCTGAAATATGGTCTCCTGAACGCGTCGCGGAATTACGGGCTGAAGGTCGTCCGGTCTTTGTTGATTTCACCGCCGCTTGGTGTGTGACCTGCAAGGTCAATGAACAACTTGTTTTAAAAACCGATCGGACACGAGCTTTGTTTGAGCGCACAAATACGGCTTTCCTGATTGCGGATTGGACGAATAGGGACGCTCAAATCGCAGCAGAATTGGAGCGATATGGCCGCGCTGGCGTGCCTCTATATCTGGCCTATCCAAAGTCTCACAAAGATGTTACAGCTTTAGTATTGCCACAAACCCTAAGTTTCGGCCTATTAGAAGAAACCTTGGAAGATTAAAATCACGATGACGGAGATCAAAATGAAGACCCTTTTTACAGCCACAGCGATTGCCGCGCTTTTGGCCACGGCCACAACGGCATCCGCCAAAATTCCGAATGGAACAAGTGTTACGGATATGACCGTAACAGATTCGAACGGCGTAGAACATAATCTGTCAGATTTTAACGGCAAGCGCGTCATCCTCGAATGGACGAATGACGGTTGCCCCTATGTGCAGAAACACTATGACACGGATAATATGCAAGCGCTTCAGAAAGAAGCGACATTGGATGGTGACACGGTCTGGTTGTCAATTGTTTCGAGTGCGCCTGGCAAACAGGGCTATGTCTCTGGTGAGGGCGCGAACGAGCTGACAACGTCTCGCGGCGCAGCCCCAAGCGCTGTCATTCTCGATCCCTCTGGTGAGATGGGAAAGACATTTGCAGCCAAGACAACACCGCATATGTATGTCGTCGATGAAGGCGGAACACTTGTCTATCAGGGTGCGATTGATGACAATTCGTCCGCACGTAAATCGACTGTTGCTGGCGCGAAAAACTATGTCCGTGCTGCGATTTCCGATCTTGATGCAGGCCGAGCCGTGGCTGAAGCTGATACGGCGCCTTACGGCTGTTCAGTTAAATATGGCAGCTAGTGCATATTGCGAGACTAAGTTTTCGCAAATTGCGCTAAATCCGAGACATGATTTTAAGTTTAAGACCCGCC
>CAYTLJ010000199.1:0-2726 GCA_964438555.1 uncultured Algimonas sp. | reverse complement strand
ACCATGAAAGGCCTCCCGCAAAGCCCGGATGAAGCCGTGCTTGAGCGCGTGAAAAACCCGTGTGCGGACCCCTATATGATCCGCTTGGTAGCACCAGAATTTACATCAATTTGTCCTGTAACAGGCCAACCCGATTTCGCGCATCTAGTTGTCGATTATTGCCCAGGCGAATGGATTGTAGAAAGTAAGTCCTTTAAACTGTTTTTGGGAAGCTTTCGAAATCATGGAGACTTCCACGAGGCGTGTACAACCGGGATTGCTCAGCGTTTGGTAACAGAGCTATCCCCGCACTGGTTGCGTATCGGTGGGTATTGGTATCCACGCGGGGGCATTCCAATTGATGTGTTTTATCAATTTGGCGAGGCGCCAAAGGGTGTCTGGATTCCAGATCAAGGCGTTCCACCCTATCGTGGGCGTGGATAAAATTATTTTTCGGTCTGGATTAGCATTTTAGATGTAAATCCCCTATATTATGGGTTCGACTTTAAACTCACGCGCTAAAGGAAGCTAAGAGATGCCAAGCTTGATTGTCGCAAATGCCATGGAAAATTGCACGGACACACGTGATATTTGTGTCTGGAGTGCGCTTAAAGAAGAAGCTGCAATCTATGCCGTTAAAGAAGTCGCCATGTCATCTTTGTTACATGCAACGATTCTGGATCAAAAAGATCTTGGGAATGCGCTCGTCAATCATTTATCTGAGAAATTGGCAACGCGGGACTTTTCATCGTTGAAAACGCGAAAAGTTCTGGGTGAAGCGCTTGAGAGCGACCCAAATATGATTGACGCGGTTGCGCGAGACCTCGAAGCCGTGATGGAAAGAGATCCGGCTTGCCATAGCTATCTTCAGTGCTTTCTCTATTTTAAGGGATTTATGGCGATTCAGACCCATCGTTTTGCCCACGCCCTTTTGAAAGAAGGCCGTGATTTGCTCGCCTTTCACTTGCAAAATAGAAGTGCGGAGCTTTTTGGGGTAGATATTAATCCTGCTGCCCGCATTGGATCTGGGATCATGCTAGATCATGCGACTGGATTTGTTATGGGTGAGACAGCGACTTTAGGCGATGATTGTTCTATACTCCAAGGGGTTACATTGGGCGGAACTGGGAAAGCGGATGAAGATCGCCACCCTAAAATCGGTGATCGTGTTTTGATCGGGGCAAATGCTTCAGTCCTTGGAAATATTAGAGTAGGAGACGGCGCCAAAGTCGCAGCGGGTTCTGTTGTTTTAAAAGCTGTTGAAGATAATTGTACAGTGGCCGGTGTTCCGGCAAAGCCTGTTGGTGGACCCTGTTGCGGGAATCCGGCAGATACAATGGATCAAACAATTTAGGATCAATACACTATGACGCCTCAACAAATTTCACAGGTTCAAAACTACCTGCGTAAGCGTTTCGCGACCGAAGCCATTTCAATTAAGCCGCGTAAGGTTCAAGATAGTGTCGAAGTCTATCTGGATGATGAAATTTTGGGTTTGCTTTATATTGATGATGAAGATCCAAATGATATTTCTTATGATCTAAACATTTCAATCCTTCAGCAGGATCTGGACGACGCCTAATGGCTATTTATAGCCTGGATGACCAAAACCCAGAGTGTCATGAAACAGCATGGGTTGCTGAAACAGCTTCTGTAATCGGCAATGTCATCATGTCTGAAAATAGCTCCGTATGGTTCGGGGCGACAGTCCGCGGCGATAATGAGCCGATCAAAATTGGTGCGCGCTCAAATGTGCAAGATGGTGCCGTTTGTCATTCAGATCCTGGCTCACCCCTAACCATTGGCGAAGATGTCACCATTGGGCATTTGGCAATGGTTCATGGATGCACGATCGGGAATGGGAGTTTGATTGGGATAGGGGCGACCATATTGAATGGCGCCAATATTGGTGAGAATTGTCTCATTGGTGCCCATGCCTTGATTACTGAGGGCAAAACCATTCCTGATAATTCGGTTGTTATGGGCGCACCTGGCAAGGTCATTAAAACGCTCACAGATGAGCAGGCGACTAGATTGAAACTTGGATCGCAGGTTTATGTTGCAAATTCCAAGCGGTTTAAAGACGGTCTAAAGCGGATAGATTAGCCGGGCTTAACGTCCCACAAGGCTGCGATTTGCTGGTCCATATCTGGTGATAGGTTGAACCAAGCGGTCTCATTGGCAAAACTGTCTAATATGAACAATCGATCATCAGCGCCGAGTGGCTGACTAAGGATATCTCTTAAGTCATTTGCGCGCACGCGTGCCTGTAAGATCCAAACTGTATCTCCAATCCTCTGCACGGCGCCGAGACCTTGTAGCGTTCGCATAAGGTCCATGCCTCGGCCCGATCTGATTTCCGCCATTATCATAAAGACCGAAATTTTGCCTTCTGGCTGGGAAGAGGTTTGTGCAGGCGATGTTTGAGCCGGTGAGGCTTGCGTAGTTTGGGGCGCCGGAACCTGGTTTAGCCAATTCATGAGGCCGGGGTTTGCTGAGATCGGCCGGTAATCAGCGTTTGCAGACTGACTGATCAGAGACAAAGCGGTTACGCGTCCTTCGCACATAAAGGCCCAAAGCGTCTTATCATCAAATGGGCCATAGGCTTGACCATCGACTTGAATATACCAGTTTCGCTCTTGAGGATGTCCATTATTTGCCTGCATGGCTCAGCCATAGCGGTGATCAACGCGTTTTCATAGTGCATTTTGCGATAAGTTAAGCCCAAATGCGTCTTAGAAAATGGG
>CAYTLJ010000198.1:0-2762 GCA_964438555.1 uncultured Algimonas sp. | reverse complement strand
TCCAAATATGGTGCCAGTTTCTCAACCATATTTTTCGGCGCGCGTTTAGGACGACCTTCTGGTGTAATGCTGGCAGCCTCAGACACGGCCGTCACCAGCAAGTCGTCGCCCCGGTAACAAGCTTGGCTCACCCAAAGCCGCGCGCCTTTTATCCGGTCATAGGTTGTTTGCACAACAAGATGATCATCGACCCGAGCGGGTTTTTTGTAATCCAGTTCAATCTTGCGAATGGCAAAGGCGAGCGGATCATCAGAGTCCCAAAGTTTCGCATGTTCAAAACCGACCAGGCGGAAATAGCTACTACGGGCGCGCTCGAAAAAGCGAAGGTAATTAGCGTAATATACAATACCCGAAAAATCCGTATCTTCATAAAAAACGCGGATCGGGTAGTGATGGACCCGGCCTTCAAACCAGCCAATATTGGGTTGCTCGACCATTATTTTCCTTCAAATAAATCTGGCGCCAAAGGCTGTTCGGGCGGGCTCAGGCCAATATGCGCAAAGGCGCGCGGTGTCGCCACCCGCCCGCGCGGTGTGCGTTGTAAAAAGCCTTGCTGAATGAGATAGGGTTCAATGACGTCTTCAAGTGCGTCACGCGCCTCAGACAAAGCCGCCGCCAAAGTATCAGCCCCTGTCGGGCCGCCGCCAAACATCTCACACAAGGCGTGAAGATAACGCTTATCTTGTTTATCAAGTCCAATATGATCAACACCTAAGCGTTTGAGTGCCGCATCAGCAGCTTTTGCATCGACGCTCAAATGACCTGCATGTTCTGAAAGATCACGGACACGACGCAGCAATCGACCGGCCACACGCGGGGTGCCGCGGGCACGACTGGCAATTTCACGCGCGCCATCGGGCGTGATAGAGAGGCCAAGTTTTCCGGCAGCACGCGTAACAATCGATGTCAGATCATCCACATCGTAAAATTCAAGCCGGACAGGAATCCCAAACCGGTCGCGTAAAGGCGTGGCAAGCAAACCCGCCCGCGTGGTTGCGCCGATCAAGGTAAAGGGCGCAATGTCAATCTTGATCGAGCGGGCGGCGGGTCCCTCCCCGATGATTAGGTCGAGTTCAAAATCTTCCATAGCCGGATACAGCACTTCTTCGACAACGGGATTAAGGCGGTGGATCTCATCGATGAAAAGCACATCATTGGGTTCGAGATTGGTTAAAAGTGCAGCCAAATCTCCAGCCTTGGAAATAATCGGACCAGACGTTGATTTGAAATTCACACCTAATTCGCGCGCAACGATTTGGGATAGAGTTGTTTTGCCAAGACCCGGCGGCCCAGACAATAAAAGATGGTCCAGCGCCTCGCCTCGACGACGCGCTGCCTCAACATAGACTTTGAGATTTGAAATCGCGGCAGCCTGGCCAACAAAATCATCAAAGCTGAGCGGGCGCAGCGCTCTATCACGGACATCGCCCATTTGGGTATCTGCTGAGATCAGGCGATCCTCGCTCATGACCCGAGTTCCTTAAGCGCTAATTTGATCAAGGCATCTAAGGATGGATCATCAGCCAAATTGCCATAAGCTTTCGCAACAGCGCGCAAAGCTTCGCTTTGTCCAATGCCCAGATTCTCAAGTGCGCTGACGGCGTCATTTCTGAGCATCATATCATTGAGGCCTTCACTGCGCTGCGCGGGCGTGGCGTCCGCCGTGACAGGCGCCGTAAAAGCAGATTGAAAACCACGACCTGCCGGTGGTGCTTTGCCGGATAATTCTGTCGCGATCCGTGTGGCGAGTTTTGGTCCCACACCGCTGGCGCGGGCAAAGGCGGTTTTATCTTCAAGCGCGGCGGCGCTCATGATCTCACCGGCTGTCATAATATCAAGGATCGCAAGCGCTGCTTTTGGGCCAACCCCTTGAACAGATTGCAAGCGAACGAACCAGGCACGGTCTTCTTCTGACAGAAAACCAAATAATGTAATGGATTGCTCGCGCACATGGGTCTCAACATGGAGTTGACATCCCGCGCCCTCTTCAAGCCTCGCAAGTGTCTTTGAGGAACACGACAATAGGTAACCGACCCCGCCACAATCAATAATGGCTTCGCCGGTCCCGGCCAGTCGGCAAATCCCGCTAATCATTCCGATCATGTCGAGCTACCATATTGTGAATCAAAAACACGTGTCATGCTATTGGTCTAGGCCTTCCTCACGCGAAAGGCAAAAAGGCAAATTTCATTCCAAAAAATTAAACGAATTGTAAATCTTTTTAGATATCGAGGCGAATCAGGAGACTTTTAACTATGCATGGCTTGTCCTTAAAAAATCTGATCGTCTTTGGTAGTTTTTCGGCTATTCTATCAGCCTGTGCTCAAGCTCCGCATGGACCGTCTCGTTACGGGTCTGAGACACACATCACCACCGCATGTTGTCCTGTCGCGCCGCCTTGTGGTGTTTACACGCCCTGTGCTCCGCCATTGGTTTTACGCCCAGCGCCAGCCGTCATTGAATATGTGCCTGTGATTGAGTCCAGTCCTCAGCCACAAATTGTCGAAGCACCATCCTATGTGCCGCCAGCTCCAGCTCCAGCGCCCGAGCCCGAAATTTATTTTGAAGCTGCGCCGGAGCCCTTACCGCCTATTTATACGCCTCCGGTGGAAGCCTGGCCTGAACCAGCGCCGTCTTGGCCTGAACCGACAACCCCACCACCTGTTTGGGTTCCGCGTAAATAGCGCCTTCAAAACTTTTAACGCGTCTATTTTGCCGCGCCCACTATATTAATCCTCGTTTTGAGACAGGTCTTGTGTATA
>CAYTLJ010000197.1:0-2773 GCA_964438555.1 uncultured Algimonas sp. | reverse complement strand
GGTGTGGCCGTGGCCAGTTTTGCGTCCAATGTGGCGCGACTGGAATCCGTGATGCTTGCTGCGCGTGAGAATAACCGCTCAGTCTGCCTCATTGGGCGCTCCATGAAACGTATGACAGCGGCTGCGAAATCGGTCGGCCTTTTGAGCAAGGTCGGGGCGCTCCTGACAGAAGATGAAGCCCAAGCCATGCCATCGGCCCATGTGCTTTATCTTTGCACGGGAAGCCAAGGTGAACCCCGCGCCGCGCTCTCGCGGATTGCCAGCGGTCAACATAGAAGCGTCAAATTCCATCAGGGTGATGTGGTTATTTTTAGCTCAAAAATCATACCCGGAAATGAGAAGGGGATTTTTGCCCTTCAAAATGCTCTGGCCGATGATGGGGTTGAGATCATTACAGAAAAAATGCGCCCCATTCATGTCTCTGGCCACCCCTGTCGGGACGAACTCACAGCCATGTATGATTGGGTCAATCCGGAGATCGCGATTCCCGTTCACGGCGAACGCCGGCATTTATTAGAACATGCAAAACTCGCCAAAAATCTGGGCATCAAACACGCCTATGCGCCGCGTAACGGAGAGATGATCCAAATCGCACCAACGGGTCCGCAAGTTGTCGATATTGTCGCCTCCGGTCGCCTTCATCAAGACGGGAATGATATTGTATCGGCCCATGATGAAGGCCTGCGCTTGCGCCGCAAAATGGCCTATGCGGGTCATATATCTGTGGGCTTGGTGATCAATGGCAAGGGCAGTCTTGTCGCAGGACCTGAGCCGCGCATTAGCGGTTTTCCGGAAGGCAAGACCGGCGAACTCATAGAAGATCTACTCGATGACGTGGCCGAGGTCGCCGAAGACACGTTCGATAGGATCACACGCCGCGACCGCCGCGACGAAGAGGTGGTTGAAACCAAACTTGCCTCTAAAATAAAACGGCGCGTCAGAGAGCGCACAGGCAAGCGCACCATTGTCGAAGTAATTGTACATAAGGTGAAATAGGAATAGGGGAGTTAAATATGAGCGATGATTTTAAACTTGGGCCTATGAACCATATTGGTGTGGCCGTTCCTGATATAGAGAAAGCCATAGCGTTTTACCGAGACGTGATGGGTGTCACCGATATTACGGAGCCTCAAATCCTCGCCCCGCAAGGCGTAAGTTTTGCCTTTGTCAATTTACCAACCGGTCAAGTTGAACTTATTGAACCTTATGGCGACACATCGCCGATTTTGAAATTTCTCGAGCGCAATCCCAAAGGTGGACAGCATCATGTCTGTTTTGAGGTTGCGGATATTCATCACGCCAAAACGATTATGGAAAATCGCGGTATGCGCGTGTTAGGGGAGCCTCGTATTGGCGCGCATGGAACCCATGTTATATTCCTTCACCCCAGCGATTCTGGGGGCGTTTTAATTGAGTTGATGGAAACACCAAAATCGGATCACTGACTTTACAGCGCCTCGATAGTCTATAAGCCTATGACCATATGAAACTGCTACCCGAAAAACAGTTCGAAGCCGCCAAACAGGCCGCCGCAAGGCTTGATAGTGCCGCCGCAGATATGCGCGTTTTAACCTCGTTGAGATGGGATCCATCCCTGCGCGCGAAATTTCTATCCTCCCAGAAATTACCAAAACCGGAGTATCAACCCATAGATATGTCCGATGCCAGAGAGGCGATTTCAGACGCCCGAAAATATATTGATGGTGATCATATCGTCATGGAATGGTTGGACCGTCTGGCCTCGACCTTGTCAACAACGGCAAGCCTGATTGAAACACGCGGGACCAAGGCGTTTTATAAACATTCCGCCGCGCTTTATGGCCATCCCAAAGAATTAATGTTGGATAAGAAAACCCGCGTTCTTGATCTCGCCACCCATATGGATGCCACGCTGGACGACATTGATTTTGATCAACTTGTTGTCGAAGGTTTTGAACAACATTTAAATGCACAAGACTTTGCACGTGAATTAGAAAGCCGTTTGGCCCAGCATTTTGGCGATGAGGCACCCAATGTCATCGTCTCAGACGAAGTCTCTGCCAAAGCCGCCGCGACATCGACCCGCATTCGTGTACGCGCAGACGCCAGTTTTACCGCCCGGGATGTGGAGCAGCTTTTACACCACGAAGCCCTTGTCCATTCCGCGACCGGCTTAAATGGCCGCGCCCAAACCCATTTCCCGATTTTACGCCGGGGTCATCCGGGGACAACGGAAATTCAAGAGGGCTTGGCCGTCTTTGCCGAAGTCATAACGGGCACAATGGATCCGCGTCGCTTCCGGCGTTTATCGGGCAGAGTGCTGGCTATTCAAATGGCGGTTGACGGCGCCGATTTTAATGAGGTTTTTGCCTTTTTCCATGAGCGCACAAATGACCCCGAACAATCTTTTGAAAATACGCGCCGCATTTTCAGAGGCGGCGTCATTACGGGCGGCGCGCCCTTTACCAAAGATATGGTTTATCTAAACGGCTTGCTGCGCGTTCACAATTTTATTCGCTCTGTTGTTAAGCTCAGACGCGCCGATCTCTTGCGTATTTTATTTGTCGGCAAAATGGACATTGAAGACGTTCCCGCCCTTGCGCAACTCGCCAGTCGCGGCGTCATTGATGCCCCTAAATTCATGCCGCCCTGGGCCAAAGACTTGCGTTTCCTCGTCAGCTATATGGCCTATTCCGCCTTTCTCAATCAGGTCAAAATGCCCGGCTTTCAACGCTATTACGAAGCCGAACTCGAAAATGTCCCGACGGTTTGGGATATTATGGATAAGGCGTGA
>CAYTLJ010000196.1:0-2775 GCA_964438555.1 uncultured Algimonas sp. | reverse complement strand
GATACGCAGGGCGTTAAAGATCGTAAGCAGCGTCGTTCGAAATACGGCGCGAAGCGTCCGAAGTAAGATCAGGGAGGGTATATTATGTCACGTCGTCACCGCGCCGAAAAACGAACCATCCTTCCGGATGCTAAGTATAATGATTTGGTCCTAGCCAAATTTATGAATGCCATCATGCTAGACGGTAAAAAGTCTACAGCCGAGCGCATTGTTTATGGAGCCCTCGATATTGTTGAGGACAAGGCCAAAACAGAACCCGTTCGCGTTTTCCATGATGCGCTAGAAAATATCAAACCAGCCGTCGAGGTTCGCTCACGTCGTGTTGGTGGTGCCACTTACCAGGTTCCGGTCGAAGTCCGTCCAGAGCGTCGTCAAGCACTTGCCATTCGCTGGCTTGTTAAGGCCTCTCGTGCGCGCAATGAAAATACAATGCGTGAGCGTCTTGCAGGTGAATTGCTTGATGCATCAAATAATCGCGGCACGGCCGTGAAGAAGCGCGAAGATACGCACAAAATGGCGGAAGCCAACCGTGCCTTCTCGCATTATCGCTGGTAAGAATTAAAACTGTAGTAGGAAACGCCCGTCATGGCTCGCGAATATAAACTCGAAGATTACCGTAACTTTGGCATCATGGCTCACATCGATGCGGGTAAGACAACCTGTACGGAGCGGATCCTTTATTACACAGGTAAGAACCACAAAATTGCCGAAGTTCATGATGGCGCAGCCACAATGGACTGGATGGAGCAAGAGCAAGAGCGTGGAATTACCATTACTTCTGCGGCGACAACCTGTTTTTGGGCGGGCAAGCGCCTAAATATCATTGACACACCGGGTCACGTTGACTTCACAATCGAAGTTGAGCGCTCGCTGCGTGTTCTTGATGGTGCGGTTGCACTTCTAGATGCCAATGCGGGTGTTGAGCCGCAAACCGAGACGGTTTGGCGTCAGGCTGACAAATATAATGTTCCGCGCATGATCTTTATTAATAAAATGGATAAAATTGGCGCTGATTTCTTCGCCTCTGTACAGTCTGTTAAAGACCGTTTGGGTGGAAATGCGCTTGAGATGCAACTGCCGATTGGTGCTGAAGATCACTTTAAAGGTGTTGTCGATCTTGTGAAAAACGTCGCCTATGTCTGGGAAGCTGAGGCTGACCTGGGTGCGAGTTACGAAACTGTCGATATTCCAGCTGAGCTTACTGAACAGGCAGCAGAATACCGTGAAGCTCTTATCGAAGCTGTTGCTGAGATGGATGATGCGGTTATGGAGGCCTATTTCGAAGGCGAAATGCCAGATGTTGAGACAATTCAACGTCTTGTACGTGAGGCAACGATTGCTGGTAAGGTTGTTCCTGTTTTCTGCGGAACGGCCTTTAAAAACAAAGGTGTTCAGCCGCTCCTAGACGCCGTTGTGGCGTATCTGCCTTCACCGCTCGATATTGCAGCGATTAAAGGTATCGATGGTAAGACGGGAGAAGAAACAACGCGTCCGGCTTCTGATGATGAGCCGCTATCTATGCTCGCCTTTAAGATCATGAATGATAAATTTGTCGGAACTCTGACGTTTTGCCGCATTTATTCTGGTAAATTATCAACAGGCACAACGCTTCTTAACTCTGTCAAAGAGAAGAAAGAGCGTGTTGGTCGTATGATGATGATGCATTCTAATGACCGTGAAGACATTCAAGAGGCTTATGCGGGTGATATTATCGCTGTTGCGGGTCTAAAGGCCTCTACAACGGGTGATACGCTATGTGATCAGGCGGCTCCGGTTATTCTCGAGCGTATGGAATTCCCTGATCCGGTTATCGAAATTGCTGTTGAGCCTAAATCAAAGGCTGACCAAGAAAAACTAGGTGTTGGCCTACAAAAATTGGCGGCCGAAGACCCATCTTTCCGCGTCACAACAGATCACGAATCTGGTCAAACCATCATGGCGGGTATGGGTGAGCTTCACCTTGATATTCTTGTTGATCGTCTAAAGCGCGAATTTAACGTAGAGGCCAATATTGGTCAACCTCAAGTGGCTTACCGTGAAGCGCTCGCGCGCCCCGTTGAAATTGACTATACACATAAGAAACAGTCCGGTGGGTCTGGTCAATTTGGTCGCGTTAAGATCAAATTTGAGCCGCTTGAGCCGGGTTCCGGTATTGAATTTGAGAACTCAGTGGTTGGTGGTAATATTCCAAGAGAATATATTCCAGGTGTTGAGAAGGGTATTCGTACCATGGCGGAGACGGGTCTCTTGGCAGGCTTCCCGGTTATCGACTTTAAAGCTGAAGTTTATGACGGGGCTTACCATGATGTTGACTCCTCTGTGATGGCCTTTGAAATTGCGGCGCGTGCAGCGTTCCGTCAGATCAAAGTTGAAGGTAAGCTTAAGCTACTTGAGCCTGTGATGAAGGTCGAAGTGGTTACGCCTGACGAATATATGGGTGACGTGATTGGTGATTTGAACTCACGTCGCGGCATGATTGAGGGCACAGAGATGCGCGGAAACGCCAATGTCATTAATGCCATGGTCCCGCTTGCGAATATGTTTGGTTATGTAAACGATCTGCGGTCCAAGACCCAGGGTCGTGCGCAATTCACCATGACATTTGATCACTATGCTGCAACGCCTCAGGCGGTTGCAGATGAAGTAATATCCAAACAGGGCGGCGCTTAAGGCGCGGTTCTGGCTAACGTAATCAAGCTCATTGAGTTAAGAGGAGCCTAGACATGGCAAAAGAGAAGTTTGAGCGGACCAAACCGCATGCGAATATTGGCACGA
>CAYTLJ010000195.1:0-2804 GCA_964438555.1 uncultured Algimonas sp. | reverse complement strand
GGACTACGGCCAAAAAGTTGACCCGCTTGGCGCCCTTCGCCTTCAACTAATACAGCGAGCGTGCGTCCGATCAGGCTTTTATTATGGGCTTCTTGTTGCCTATATAAAACATCTTGCAGGCGCTTTAAGCGCTCACTTTTGACGTCTTCGGGGACCTGGCGCGGCATGCTGGCTCCGGGGGTTCCGGGTCTGACGGAATATTTAAAACTAAAGGAAGAGGCATAGCCAATCTCTTCGACGCATTTTAGGGTTTGCTCAAAATCCGCCTCTGTTTCGCCCGGAAAGCCAACGATGAAATCACCAGAGAGCGCAATCTCAGGACGGGCCTCGCGAATTTTCGCAATCAGGGTTTTATAGTCTGCATAGGTGTGATCTCTATTCATGGCGCGTAATATTTTATTACTGCCAGCTTGAATGGGGAGATGTAGATACGGCATTAATTTTGGCTCTTCACCAATGACCCGGATCAGCTCATCATCCATATCGCGTGGATGGGATGTGGTAAAGCGGATCCGGTCAATCCCGCCGATTAAGGCCACATGGCGGATTAACTCGCCCAGCCCCCATTCTGAGCCATCAGGCCCTTCGGCGTGATAGGCATTCACATTCTGCCCGATTAAAGTGATCTCGCGTACACCTTGGGTGGCCAAGGCGCGGGCTTCAGATACAATTTGATCAACGGGACGGCTGACTTCGGCGCCGCGCGTATATGGCACAACGCAAAAGGTACAAAATTTATCGCATCCCTCTTGGACCGTCAGAAAAGCGGAAAACCCCTTGACCTTGCGGGTCTTGGGAAGTTGATCAAATTTCTCGACTGTGTCGAAATCGGTTTCTAAAACGTCACCGGAATTACGGTGAACCTTGGCGATCATTTCAGGCAGCTTGTGATAGGTCTGCGGCCCTAATACCATATCCACGACGGGCGCGCGGCGTTTGATCTCGGCGCCTTCGGCTTGTGCCACACATCCAGCGACAGCGACTTTCATATCAGGATTATTGGCTTCTTTATGCTGACGAATACGGCCAAGTTCCGAATAGACTTTCTCGGCCGCCTTTTCGCGAATATGGCAGGTATTTAAAATAACAAGGTCAGCATGATCGGGCGCGTCTACTGGCGCATAGCCAATTGGGGCAAGCACATCTGCCATACGCTCACTATCATAGACATTCATCTGACAGCCATAGGTCTTGATGAAAACTTTTTTTGTATCTGAAGTGGATGTGACGTCGGGCTTAGCAGTAATAATGGCAGCTTGCTCAACATCACGGGACGCGTTTTTATCGCGCGGTGATGTGGTTGACATGGTGTTTGATCCTAAATCTGTTTGGCGGGCCTATAGGCGTGGTATTGGTATTTAGCAAGTGTGCTTGGCGAAATTAGGTTTCTGCGCTATATTATTATTTATGCGGATTGTTTTACTTTCAATTCTTTTCAGCCTTGTCTCGCATCCAGCTTGGGCAAGCTCTTGTGAATGGTCTTATCAGGAGCATTTAAATGACGGGGGTATTATGGCTCTGATTTCGCCATTGCCAGAAAAAGAACAAGGCGGCTTCAATTCGACTAAAGCTAAAGTCTGGAAGGTCTATTCAGGGCAAATAGAAGATGACATCTATATTGATAATCGCACCTTTTTTGCTCACTGGAGCATTGATCTATCTGACAAAACCGGAACTGCCTCTTACCAAAAATTGGTTATGCCTTTATACCAAGATAAGACCGATATTTATTCGAATGGCTGGTGTCGCGAATCTTTTTTGCAGGATTATGTCGAAGATCAGATTGCTCGCGGTTGGGATTTTGGGTCAAAAAAGCAGCTCTGTTTTGCCAATATTAAAAGAGCCTATGACGCCTCATTCCTAACTGGCGAATTTATACTTGATGACAAAGAAAGTTGCGCCAAACATAAAGATGAATTTGATCGATTATTTAAAAGACAGGCCAAAAAATGAAAATCAAAGCACTCTTTATTTCACTACTTTTGAGCCTTATTGCTACATCCGCTCACGCTGATTGCTTGGGTTGGCCGAGTGGGAATGTCAGTAAGTTTTCTGAGTCATATATCAGTTTTTGGGGTGTGCCTATAAAGGCTAAAACTATAAGTTCCTCAAAGAGTAGATTAGGATTTGGTCAGAACATTTCTTACACATTCTATATCCTTGAAGATTACGGTCAGTTTTCGGCCCCACAGATCCAAGTCATAAGCCCAAAAGACTCCCAAGGATATTACGCTGTCGAACCTACACTTAATCAGCCGCAATTTATCTCTGTTGTAGAAACGACAAACGGAGATTTTGTAACATCAAGGTGCACGGATGAATTGCCTTATGTGCCGCTCAAATCATTTCTTGAAACCGGTGAAGACACCTATATCCCCAACTATTTATCATGCCTCAAGGATGCTGCTAATTCCTCAGAATTAAACCTCGAAAAAGAAGGGTGCAAACTGTGGGAAAATAACTCCTATCACTATACTTCAAGACAAGGTGACGAAGATTTATTACACTACATCAAAAAATGGCGAGCCAAGCAATTTAAATTCAACCAATAGCTCACCCATCATATAGCTGTTATTGGCGTTCTATTTCGGGCCGGTCTAACGCTTCGGCGGAATTCAGTTTCGCAACGCCGCCATTTCAGGATCGACAAGGCGTTTTGAGAACATGGTCCAGAAGGTCTATGTTTTTTTGCGGCCGTAAAGCTCCATACGGTGGTCGACTAATTCATAGCCGAGTTTTTCCGCAATTCTTTCCTGCAGGCGTTCTATCTCTTCATCGACAAATTCAATGACTTCGCCTGTTTG
>CAYTLJ010000194.1:0-2843 GCA_964438555.1 uncultured Algimonas sp. | reverse complement strand
TGAATGATGATCTGATGGCACATTATTTGCTTATCTTTTCTTAGGTATTTTGTGTCACCCTCCTAGGTAGATTGATGATCATTACGACGCTGGGTATTTAGACACCTGTTTTGGTGGACATTAATTCGAGTTGAGCGGGAGAATCGAAAGCTATTCGGGTCGGGATCTATGAAGCAACTGATTACATCATCAAAGACACTCAAGCCTTTGTTCCGACAGGTGTTGCAGGCGCCTTGGGCCTCTCCACTCATGGAATTTCGCTATGGTGTCTGGGTGGGGGTTTCCGGGTTAATGGGCGTCGATGGCCGCCAACTTGGTGAAGCCAATACGCGTCCGATCGTGTTTAATCGAGATATCCCCGCCGAAGTGCAAGTTTGTAAATATGCAGGCACACGTTACGGTAAAGAGATCAATATCTCGGCCCTCAGGGTCGCAATGCAGCATTTTTATGACGCCGCATCAATCACTGTTGCGGTCCGTGAGTATCACATGAAGCGGCTAGGGAAACCTGTTTCGGAGGTACCCGGCGCTTGGGATTTATATATCATTTCGCGCGCAGCCGTAGCTTTGATTTCCTATCGTTACCGCTATGGTACGACACCACTGAATGAGGAGATTTCGAATGATCTCTCAAGCCTCTACAAATTAGTCACGGGTGTATTTGTTATTTTCCGCGAAATGACGCGAGTTGCTTATCCGGGTGCTAAAGAAAACAAGCCTTTTACTGGGAAAGAGTTGTATAAATATGCGGATACAAATTATATGTTTAGCTCTGCAAAAAATATGGTTTGTGCGGGTAGCGTCGCTAAAATTACCGAATTTCTGGAGCTGGCCATTCAAGGTAAGGCTCATAAGAATGGAGCCAAGCTGGCAATTAAGGGGGAAGATGATCACCTCGAATACTTGCAAAACTATGTCGCGGATTTGGACGGTTGGTATAATTATGCCTTGCGAACAATTGAAATGGATCATTTTATCGAGCTGGAAGTCATAGACCGTAAAATCGCGGAAAACCCCGCTGCTGCAGAAAAAGAAATAGCTGCGCGGGACATTTGGGCGGCTCAGCATGCCTATTTTGGTGAGCTAATTGGCGAAAGCGCGCTTAAATTCCCATCAGATTTTAAAACCGGTTCACTGTACCGGCAGAATGCAATATTGGACAGTTTAGACTGGCCGCACATTAAAAATATTCCCGAGAAAACGATAGATCAGCGGCTAAACCAATGAGAGCCCCGCTGACATTTGATACAACTGACCATAAATCCTTGGAAGGGGTAGAATAATGACGAAACTGCGTCTTCGAAACTATATCACCTGTGCCTTTGTTTCCTCACTTGCTTTGACAGCCTGCTCTCAAAAAAGCGCCGATATTCCACTCAAGGGAGAGACATCTCCTTATTTATTTGTCTTTGCAGGAGATCAAGACACGGAAGATGCCGACTTTATGACTATGATCAATGTCGATCCGGCAAGCGATACAAGAGGCGATCCCATATCTTCAGTCTCTATTTGTCACAAAGATTCGATGCCGCACCACATGGAATATGTTGCACCGCCGGTGGGGGAGCCTATATTTATGAACGCACATCATCACGAGCTTAGCTTGATTGTTGATGTTCAAAGCCCCAAAGCATTGGTGATCGAAAAAAGTTTCGAACCGCCGGCGTCTTTGCGCTTTCCGCATGATTATAAGCGAACAGCTAAAGGCACGCGTTTAGTTGGTTTTTTACGAAGTGAAGGCCCAAGCCCTGACCCGTCTGAAGACTTGGTGCCGGGCGGGCACGGCGGCATTGCTGAATATACTAAAGACGGAGAATTTATCCGGTCTGTGTCTGCTGCGGTTCCTGGGCTAAAAAAAGCCGTTCGCCCATATGCGTTCGCCTTGCTTCCTGAACAAGACCGGTTCCTTATAACGAGTGCGCCTATGCATGAAAATTCTTGGGCTGATGTTGTACAGATCTATCGTTACTCAGACTTCACCCTCTTACATACGCTTGAATTACCTGTTGGTCGTTTGGCAAATGGCGAGGTTCAAGAAGGGTCACAAAAGGCGGGTTTCGGGCCGCGCGTGCTGGATGATGGGTCAGTCTTTTTGAACTCTTATGGGTGTGCCTTCTACCACGTTACAGGTATTGATACGGACACCCCAAAAATCGCTATGGTTCACACCATAAAAACAAAAGCGGCCAAGACGGATGACTATGTCCGCGGTGCATGCGGCATACCTGTACGAATAGGGAATTTCTGGGTGCAACCGGTTGGAGCCCCACATGCAGTTGCTGTACTCGACATTTCTGATCCGTCGGCACCTGAAGAAGTTTTTCGTTTAAAAACGCCTCGCACGTTTAACCCTCACTGGCTTGGGAAAGACCCGAAGGGAAATCGTTTGATTTTGGGGTCCGAGCTTGGCTCAGAGCAGGGGTTTTTCATGTTGCGCTTTGATGAAGAGACAGGCGCTCTGGCGTTTGACAAGGATTTTAAAGGCAAGCAAAAAGGTTTGCTCTTAAACAGAAAGCGTGATGGCTATGTTTCTTTTGATCGGGCTGTTTGGCCACATGGAGAAACCGGACAGGCTTTTGGGCACGCAGCAATGTTTCTGGACGAAGAACATGCGCCAGATTATTCGAAAGACAAGTAGGCCTATCGGCTTTGTCAGGTTAACGGTGTTGAGCTTGTTTTTCTGCGTGTTTGCCTTTTAAGGGGACATTTTTGGGACGGGTTACAACAGTATTCAGAATACATATTAAAAAGAATGACTTGATGGTTTAAATGGTGCCCGAACCTGAAGTGCCATTTGGTGTGGTGTCTTTTGGGATCGAATAAGATAGAATGATAAGGGAAAA
>CAYTLJ010000193.1:0-2855 GCA_964438555.1 uncultured Algimonas sp. | reverse complement strand
TCAAGCGCTTTGACCTTCACATCAGTATTCGGGACGTTTGATTTTAATTTGATGCCCATTAATAGGCCCTTGCCGCGCAATTCCTCGATCATATCTGGAAACTCATCTTTGAGCGCTTCAAATTGTTGTTTCAGGAAATTGGATCTCTGAACCACATTGTCCAAAAACCCGTCTTCTTCCATGAGGTCAAGCGCAGCTAGTCCGACAGCCATCGCCATGGGGCCGCCGCCATATGTCGTGCCATGTGTGCCCGGCACCATATATTGCGCGACCTCGGTGCTGGCGAAACAGGCGCCTAAAGGATAGCCGCCGCCAATCCCTTTGGCGGCTGCCATAATATCAGGCTCACCGCCTTCGACCCATTGATGGGCGAAGAGCTTACCTGTGCGACCTGCGCCGCATTGGACCTCGTCATAAATCAACAAAATGCCATTCTCGTCACACATCTGTCTTAGACCGCGTAAACATTCGGGTGGAAGCGGGCGCAGCCCGCCTTCGCCTTGAACGGGTTCGACAAGGATCGCGGCTGTTGTTTCTGAGATTGCCTCTTTTAAAGCCTCATGATCGCCAAATTCTAAATGGACAAATCCGGGCAAGCGCGGACCAAAGCCTTTAAGATATTTTGGATTACCCCCCGCATTTATAGTTGAGAGCGTGCGGCCATGAAAGGCCCCTTGGAAACTGATAATATCGACGCGTTCGGGATGGCCACTATCATGTTGATACCGACGGGCTGTCTTAATCGCGCATTCAACAGATTCTGCGCCTGAATTTTGAAAGAAGACTTTACCTGCCCAACCCAAGAGGTCGCAATAACGCTTGGCCAATTCGACTTGTCCCGGAACCCGAAACATATTGGAAAGGTGCCAAAGATTAGCCGCTTGTGAGGTTAAGGCCTCAATCATCTTAGGATGACCATGACCAAATCCGGATACGGCAATGCCTGCGATAAAGTCGAGATATCGATCCCCGTCTTCCGTATAAAGATAAGGACCTTCGCCGCGCACAAAGGTTTGTTTCGGCGGATTATAACAGTCAAATAAATGATTATCTTTGGCCATGATCTCTTTATTCCTTGGCGGTTTAACGCACTCCGAATTGGAGTTTTGAAACGCCCCAGCATATGCGGCTTTTTTAGAAGCGCAAGCCTGATTACGACTTAATGCGCCATCCGCGTTTCAAGACCGTTAAAACGGTCATGAATAAAAGGATGTTAATCGTCGCGGTCAGGATAACGCCGATCATGACATTGCCATCCGCTTCGCCCAAAAACCCATATCGAAATCCATCAATTAAATAAAAGAGAGGGTTGAATAGGCTGATCTTGTAAAAGAGCGGCGGTAATATATCGATATGATAAAAGGTTCCCGAAAGATAGGAAAGCGGCAATATAATAAATTGATTGACCACGGCGAGCTGATCAAATTTTTCGGCCCAGACACCTGACAAAATGCCAATCATGCCTAGCATAACGGCCGCGCTTATGCCGAAGTAAAGCACGGCCCATAATTTCACGGGGATAAGCGGGGTGAAGAAAATGGAGAGCGCAAGAGCTGTCGCGAAAGCCACCAAAATGCCCCGCGTCGCGGCGCCGCCAATATAGCCAAGGGCAAGTTCAAAATAAGACAGAGGTGTCATGAGCACATCATTGATCGAGCCCATCATTTTCCCCGTCATGATTGAAGAGGATGAATTGGCCGAGGCATTATTGAGTATGCCCAGCATGACCAATCCTGGCGCGAGGAAGACAACAAAATTATCCGTTGCGCTGCCTTCGCCAATGCCGCGGGTTTGGGCAAAGGCGAGGACGAAAACCGTCATGAAAAGCAGGTTGGAAATGATGGGGGCAAGGATGGTTTGCGGGGCAACCTTCCAAAACCGTCTGACCTCTTTACTATATAATGTGCGCAGCCCCATCCAATTGATCAGACCATAAGACCGGGCTTGTGGGGCAGCATTGGATGTATTTTGATGTTCAGACTGTAAGGACATAAGGCCGCTCTAGCGCTCAAAGCGGTTCGACGCAATTCCAAGAAAGTTCTCCACAGTAAATCAGAAAAATTGCAGTGCTTTCCTGTGGAGAACCCCACCCTTTATCTTGAGAAAACTTCGCTCGGCCTTACGGTAAGACTAAGAGATGGGGGGGTTCTTCCCCAAAAAAAATATAAATCAAAAAAGCGGCTGAGTTCTCGGACCTTGACCTGTTTTCTTGACGTTAAGAGGTTAGCTATGGCTTGGACGGACGACCGCGTCGCAACATTGACAAAACTCTGGGCCGATGGCCTCTCAGCGTCACAAATTGCCAAGCAATTAGGCGGCGTCACCCGTAATGCCGTTATCGGTAAGGTCCATCGCCTGGGTCTGTCTGGGCGGGCTAAACCGTCTTCACCTGCCCGCAAAGCGGCAGCCAAAAAAAGAGCGGCGGCCAAGGCCAAACGGGCGGCTGCACCAAAGTCATCGACGTCACGAAAACCCAAAACGGTCCGCGCGCCATCAGCGCCGCGCACGCCAAGCGTGATTGCCAAAGCAGCACCTCCGCCCGCACCGCCACTCGAAGCACTCCCAATGTCTAATGGTGAATTTGCAACTATTATGACGATCACAGATCATATGTGTAAGTGGCCCATCGGTGATCCAGGCGAGGATAATTTTCGCTTTTGTGGTCGTAAGACGGATCCAGAAGAACCCTATTGCGTCGCCCATAGTCGCGTCGCCTATCAGCCATCACGTCGCCGCGGCGCGAGTGCAAAAGACCGCACGGCTTTAGGGCCGCAGCCAACAAGCCGGAAGCGTTTGCGCTAAGTGAATTAAAAGCTCTGAATAGAATTCCAAAACTCGGTCATTTTGACCGGGTT
>CAYTLJ010000192.1:0-2857 GCA_964438555.1 uncultured Algimonas sp. | reverse complement strand
ATTATCTGTCACAGCTTCAAGATCAGAAACAACATTTGGCCCAGATGATCACGGATCATCAGGCGAAGTTAAAATCTATTGAAGCGGCCATTTCACAGATTGAGATTAAGGAGACGAAAATGAATTATGAGGTCTTATTTCAGGGTTTTGACCCAAGCGCACATGAAGCGGAGGTGGAGAGCCGTTGGGCTGAAACACAGGCCTTTGCACAAAGTCGCAAACGCACGGCCAAATATTCCGATAGAGATTGGGCCGCGATGAAATCAGAGGAGACCGCAATCTGGCAAGATGCGGCCAAGGCCATGCGTGCAGGCGCTGATCCGATAGGCGTTACGGGACTCGACCTTGCCCATCGTCACCGCGAACATATTTGTCGCTGGTTTTATGATTGCAGCCCAGAGATGCATAAAGGCCTATCCGAGATGTGGGGGGCGGATGATCGGTTCCAACAGGCGATAAATGCCCATGGAACCGGCCTGACAGTTTGGATGAGCACAGCGATTAAGGCGTGTGGGTAACCCTAATAACTATATTTCAGAAAGGCCCCATAGCTTCGTGGGTTCCCACGAAATGTATTATAGCCAATAAAACCAAAACCAGAGACACCATAATCTGAATTCGTCAGATTGCGTCCAAAGACACCGAAATCAATGCCGTTATTAAAATGGAGTGTGGCGGAGCCGTCAATGATCTCATAGCCAGATTGACGGCGCTCTTCCAGGCCTTCGGCGTCGAAGTAAAAGGCGCTTTGATATTTTCCATTGCCTTGGAGTGTCGCCTGTAAATCTTCAGACAGATCCCAATTATAGCCAACCGACAGAACGCCCGAATATTTTGAGGCAAAAGGCAGCGGATTTCCATCAAAGATCTCGGCATTTTGCGGAACATTTGGATTTTCATTTTGTTCGATTTCTGTGTCGAGCCAGGTTCCGCCAGCAGAAATGTCGAGACCTTTAATGGGGGTCCAGCTTATATCGAACTCGGCTCCAAAAGCCGTGGCCTCGTCAAGATTAGAGAGTGAGTTAGACGTAATCGACTCGTCTTCACCTGTTGCGAAAGGCACGAAAATCCGCGCCTGAGGGCGGTCATATAATTGATAGAAACCTGCCAGGTTGAGCGCAAAATTTGACCTTGAAAATTTCACGCCTGTCTCGAAAGCATTTACAGTCTCGGATTCAAAAAGGCCTTCATCCGTGAAATGGGTCGCGTTGTTAATGACTTCGCCGTTAAACCCGCCGCTTTTAAATCCATTTGAATAGGCCACGTAAAGAAGCGTATTATCCTCGAGCGTGTAATTTAATCCCAGATTACCAGAGAATACCGTATCCTGGATTTCATTGCCGCCAATGGCCGCGCCCAGATCGTCGCGATTATTAAAATCAATGACACCGTCATCAAAAATATGAACGCCTTGGCCATGGCCCTCAATGTTTTCATAGCTCAGACGACCGCCAAAAACGACATCAAGTCTGGGCGCGATTTCAACCGTGTTATAAGAAAAAAGCGCTGCCGTTTGTCTGGATTGCTCAATCGTAGATAAAAGACTTGTGGCGGTGCCGTCTGATAATGGGTTTGACCCAACCCGTCCGGGCGCGCCGATATAGCGGCAGGTTCCAAGCAAGGTGTCTGGATTTAACACGCCGCAATACAGCAAATAGTCCTGATAGAAGTCTTCGGCCTCAAGATAGATCCCAGCCAAAAGCTCGGCTTTGTCAGAGACATAAGATAATCTCAATTCTTCGCTAATCTGGATGAAGTCACGATCATAGGCCAGATTTGAATTCAGGTCCTCAACGCCAAAGGGCGCGGCCGTTCCGTCAAAATCAAACCCATATTGTTGATTAAAACCCGTAAGGGCCGTGTGAGAGACAAGCGTCAAATCGCCAAAATCATGTGTGACATTGACGGACACACCATAAAATTCATTATCTGTGTCTTGAATACCGTTAGGCCCGATTGAGATCTGATGATCGTCCAGATCTAGGCTGTCATTGAGTGGGGCTTGGTTGATCCCGTTATCTTCGGCGTAATGGGCGTTAAAGATCACTTGGGTTTTTGCTGAGACGTCAAGCCGACCAATGGCTCTTAGGCCAAATTCATCCCGTTCGCCGCCAGCCTCTTCTGGCGCTGTGAAATCTGGATTGGTCACCACATTTTCAAGGGTCGGGCCTTGGTTTAGATAGCGCCCAGATAGTCGGAGCGAGAAATCATCGCTGACGGGCAGGGTGGCAGCCGCCGTCAGATTGACCCGATCAAAATTTCCATATTCCGCACTAATATATCCGGTCTTTTCATCACTGGGTAAAACCGAGTTAAAATTGATGGCACCACTTGAGGCGTTGCGCCCATAAAGCGAGCCTTGGGGGCCTTTGAGGACTTCGACTTGTTCAATGTCGAATAAAAGCGGGCTCGTCTGGACATTGGTGGCTTGAAAGACCCCATCCACATAGATCGCGGCTGCTGTGGGCGTGAGGGCTTGATGGTCTACCGCGCCAATGCCGCGAATTTGAAAGATCACCTGACTTCCATTGGCAACAGCCGCCTGAAGGCCGGAGACGCGCTGTGTGAGCTCTTCGGCCCCATCATATCGCACAAGGTCATCCCCAGTGACGACATTAACGCTGAGGCCAAGATCTTGAACCGATTTTTCGATTTTCGTCGCTGTGACAATAACCACATTATCATCTTGGGCATAAGCCAGTTGATAGGGGCTAAATAGCATAGCAGAGAGCGCAATAAGGCTTATGCGCGCGCGGTAAAACGGCTTCATTATGTGATGTTCCCTTTGGTCAATGACGTATCGAAACGACAAGGCGCCGCGCCATATCATTCTAGGAAAAGGATGCAATTCCAGATG
>CAYTLJ010000191.1:0-2889 GCA_964438555.1 uncultured Algimonas sp. | reverse complement strand
GAAGAATGGGACGGTATTGAGGGTGGGGAGGATTAATGCCTGATCGCTCCACACTCGATATTGCCAATCAGGCACAAAGAGAAGCGGCCAATCCGGCAGGATCGCGTTTGGCGGCCGCCAATGCGGGTTCGGGTAAAACGCGTGTCCTTGTCTCCCGGGTTTCTCGGATATTGTTAAAAGGCGCAGACCCGGCCGATATTCTTTGTCTGACCTATACGCGGGCGGCAGCCTCGGAAATGCAGCAAAGATTATTTGCGACTCTCGGAAAATGGTCCGTCCTTCCCAGTGAAGCCCTTAGGGATGAGTTGACAGAATTATTTGGGCATCCGCCGGAAAATGAACGGCCCAGTGTCGAGCTAGACACGGCAAGAGAATTATTTGCCAAAGCGCTTGAGACGCCGGAAGGATTAAAGGTGCAAACCATTCACGCATTTTGTGAACGCATTTTATCACGCTTCCCTGTGGAAGCCGGTATTTTGCCCGGCTTTGAACCGCTTGATGATGGCGAGATTGCAAAAATTCGTCACGATGTAGAGCGCCAGATTTTAATCGAAGCGATGGAAAATCCACAAGGTGATCTGGCTAAGGCTGTTGAGCACCTCACGTTGAAAATGGCAGATCAAACGCTAGAGTCGCTTTTTTCCTGGATGGCAAGCGCCCCGCATAAGATTGCGGATTGGACCCGCACAGATGATGATGATCTTGCAAAGAAACTTGGTTTGGGATCGTTTCGAAGCGTCAGGGAAATTGCTTCCGAATTTTGGACAGGGATTGATCAATCGGAATTAGATAGAGCAATTGAGGGCTTGAATTCGAGCAAAGGAAAAAGAGATAATGAAAGAGGGAGGAAACTGGAGCGTGCTAAGCATATAGCTGACGAAACCGAACGCTTTTTAGCGTGTCATTCCATTTGGTTGACCAAAGAAACTGCAATTTCAAAACAGCTTATCGCCGCGTCGACACCTGATGATGCTAAGGTCTTTCTGGAAAGAGAGGCAAATAGATATCTGGACCTATTTAATAAGTATCTAGGTTTCACCATTTTTGAAACAACCCAGGCCATCAAAACCATCGCGAGGCGGTTTCAAATCTTATATCGCGAGACCAAACATAAGGCGCGAGGTCTGGATTATGCGGACCAAATTCTTTTCGTAAAACGGCTTTTACAAAATTCTGCGGCTGCCGATTGGGTACGCTATAAATTGGATGGCGGTATTTCGCATATTTTATTGGATGAAGCCCAAGATACGGCGCCGGAGCAATGGTCGATCATAAATATATTGGCAGACCCGTTTTTCCAACCCAATCCTGATGATGATCCCAACAAGCCCCGTACACTTTTTGCCGTCGGCGATGAGAAGCAATCTATTTACGGCTTTCAAGGTGCGCGTCCCGAGCAATTCCTTAGAGAGATAAAAGACCGCTCCCAGCAGGCCGTAACAGATATTCATATGAGCGTGTCTTTCCGCTCGACCCAATCGGTATTGGATGTCGTTGACGGATTTCTTCAAGACGCTGGTGGATTATTAGACATGTTTGATCCTGAGCTTTTATCGCCAGAGGCGGGTAAGATTAGGCATATCGCTAATCGCGTAGATAAGGGCGTTGTTGAATTATGGCCGATCACACCACTCCCTGAGACGATTGAAGATAGAGAACCATGGGATACGCGGCCTGTCGATTTCAAAGGGCAGAGGAATCAAATAGAAGTTCTGGCCAAAACTATCGCCCGTGAAATTAAAAGCTGGATTGAAACAGAACAACCAATCTTTGATCGGGATATTGGGGTTACGCGCCCAACGCGACCTGAAGATATTTTGATTTTGGTTCGAAGACGAAAAGAACTCTTCAATGCAACTATCCGACAATTAAAACGCCATGACATTCCGATTGCTGGTGCCGATAGGCTTGTTTTATCTGAGACAATGATTGTCAAAGATCTTTTATCTTTGGCACGGTTTTGCCTCTTACCACATGATGATTTCTCGCTTGCCGAAGTTCTTAAATCGCCAATCATTGGGTATAATGATGACGCGCTTATGAGCATCGCGATTGGGCGAGACGGATTTCTTTTTGATGCGCTAAAAGTTAAAGACCCCGATGCGGCATCACTCTTGGATACCGCGATTAAAATGGCACGGCATCTGACGCCCTATGATTTTTTTGCACAGTTTTTAGATCTAAAATTCCGAGGGCATTCTATTCGGAAGCGTTTTTTTAAAAGACTTTCCATGGAGGCTCAAGATGCTTTGGAAGCCTTCTTGCACCAGGCCTTAGAACATCAAACCAAAATGTCGCCAAACCTTCAGAGGTTTCTTTCCAATTTTACCGCACGCGAGGTTCAGATCAAAAGAGAGCTGGATCACAATGTTTCCGAGGTTCGGGTCATGACGGTTCACGGTGCTAAGGGCCTTGAGGCACCAATTGTGATTTTACCAGAAACGACTCTCGGCGGCAGTGACATGGATAAATTACTGTCTGATGGGAATGGTGGTTATGTTTGGAAACCGTCGAAAAAGACATCTGTACCTTATGTGGAACAACTTAGGGCGATTGCAGACCAAAGGCGAGAACAAGAAGATTTGCGATTGCTCTATGTGGCTCTCACCCGCGCTGAGTCTAAACTCATTGTTTGTGGGCATCATATTGGTAGAGCCAATGAGAAATTAAAAACGGGCTGTTGGTATGATTGGGTTAGTCGCGCCATGGACGCGGTTGAAGCACAGACCGTTCAAAAAAACCTGAACGGTGAAAGCATAGAGATTCAGTCTTATGGTGGTGATCCAGACCCTGTTTCGGATCGACCTTATAAATCATTAGCCAGTCCTATTGAGATTGCGGACTGGATGCTAAGGCCAGCACCCAAAGAAGGTAAAGCTGCCCGCGTCA
>CAYTLJ010000190.1:1644-2976 GCA_964438555.1 uncultured Algimonas sp. | reverse complement strand
ATTGAGACCAAAACCGCCAAATTCGGCCGTTATTGGTGACCCAGATGGAGACGGTGACGGTGAAGGAGATGGTGACGGCGATGGTGACGGCGACGGAGATGGTGATGGCGACGGTGTTGGACTTCCGCCTTCTCCAATGACTCTAACTTCTGTGATATTTGTAAAGCCATCTGCTAAGCCGCGAATACGGACTTGGCGGGCCGTGATGTCATTCACATTATATCGTTGGAAATTATTATTCCGAGCATTTTGACCCGAGAAAATAGTTGTATAGCTACCGCTAGTTCCCGAACGGGCCTCAATCTCGAACGGATAATCATTATTATCCCCTCTCCCCCAAGCAATCTCAACTTCGGTAACGCGTTGATTTGAACCAAGGTCGACTCTCAGTCTTTCTGGGTTTGCGCTACCTGCCCAACGTGATGCAAAAGCCGTATTACCATCAATAGCATTTGAAGGCGGGAAATTCGCGTGAGCGCCCGTAGAGGTCGCACCCACAATATTTAGCACACCTGAAGGCGATGGTGACGGTGAAGGTGACGGAGATGGCGAAGGTGATGGTGATGGTGATGGTGATGGTGATGGTGATGGTGATGGTGATCCATTAGGGCCAGCCGTACCAATCACTCTAACTTCATTGATATTAGACCAATTAGAATCCAGTCCCGTAATACGCACTTGGCGCGCATCAATATCACTTACATTAAAGTTTTCAAAATTATCTCCATTGCCGCTGCTTTGGCCTTCAAAAATCTCTGTCCAGCTTCCGCTCGTACCTGAACGGCCCTCAATTCTGAATGAATAGCGAATAGTGCCCGTCCATGCGATTTGGATGTCATCGACCCTTTCGGTTGAGCCAAGATCTAGAATCAGCTCTTCTGGGTTACCTCTACCCGCCCAACGTGAGTTCCGATCTAAATCGCCATCGATGGCATTTGAGGCTGGAAAGTTACGATGCGAGGTATTTGCTGATGCAGATTGGATATCAAATGTTTGCGCACTCGCCACATTTGGCAGAGCCGTTAATCCAAGTACAATTGTTGCACAGCAAGCCGAGGTCGAAAGCAACTTACCTCGCTTTGACATGAGAGCTTTACGCTTAGGTTTAGACATTTTTTATCTCCAATTTAGAATTGGGTCTAATTTCGGTCTAATTTATGGCGATTGCCAATTCACACCGTCACAGCAATACCCACAGGTTTGAAACAAACGCGCGGCCACATTGCTAGTTATTTAAACGGACATGGCACCATTCACCATTCTAGTCGTCAATTAGGTCCCCCACGAGCGGCGTTCATCATTTACGATTCGCCGCATTTCCTTATTTTATGG
>CAYTLJ010000190.1:0-1544 GCA_964438555.1 uncultured Algimonas sp. | reverse complement strand
ACCAATTTAATTGACGTCTAAGTCAAAACTTAGCTATGGTTCTCCAAAAGGTTCGGCTCTGGTAACCCGAGAGCCAAGGGGAATGTCATGAAGACGGAATTTACAGCTGATTGGAAAGATTGGATAGAAACAAACATACAATCGGGAAAAGACCGAGACGGTATTTTCAAAGTTTTGCACGATGAGGGCTATGAATATTCCGCCATTGTCAATGAAATGAATTACCGGCCGTCTCGCGCAATCGAAGATATTCAAAACCCGCTTAAAGCGGCGCCGGGACAAAATAATGGTCGTGGACATCAGGCCACGCCGACCGAGACATATAAAGATAATCACGGCCTCGCCATTCCGAAATCACAAATTTACGTGCCCAATGGCATTGTCATGGAGTCAGATGACATTGACCTGCGACTCGTCGACGGCTTTTTAAACGCCCATGAATGCGAGACGCTGATTGAGATAATTAAGCAAACAAAACGGCCCTCGACCGTCGGAAATTTTGAGATCGATAAAAACTATCGGACGAGCCAAACCTGCGATATGGGACAAATTGATGATCCGCGCATAAAAGAGATCGATAATCGGATTTGCAAATTAATTGGCATTCATCCCGCCTTCTCTGAAAGCATCCAGGGTCAATATTACGAAGTCGGGCAAGAATTTAAGGCCCATACAGATTTTTTTGATATGGAAGAATTTGACACCCATTGCAAAATTGGGGGGCAAAGAACCTATACGGTTATGATTTATCTCAATGACGTTGAAGAAGGTGGCGAAACTGAATTCAAACGGGTTAATGTTAAGCTTAAACCCATGACTGGCATGGCCGTCATTTGGAATAGTTTAAATCCTGACGGCACGCCCAATCACCATACGCTTCATCAGGCCCATCCGATTAAAAAGGGTTATAAAGCGATCATTACAAAATGGTTTCGTACCAGCTGTCCGCAGCCAGGGTCTGTGAATATGCTCATTAAAGAACGCAATGAACATATTCCGAGCTATACAGATAGCGGCCTTCATATAACCAGAATGCCTAAACCTCTATTTGAGAAAGTGAATGATTTTTACCATGAGAATAGAAAACATATAGAACATGAATTCGTTGAAGGGGATTTCATAGTTGCCGATAAACGCGCAGATAAAAAACGCCCCTCTAGCAGCAGCCTTGTGAATATGCCGCCCGAAATGCGAGACGAAATCCATGCCTCAATCAAACCCGCAATGGAGGCCTGGTGCGGCAAAGCGCTAGAGCCCACCTTTGTTTACGGTATAAGAGAATATCACCACGGCGCGATCTTGAAAATGCATCGTGACCGCTATCAGACCCATATCATCAGCGCCATTATCAATGTCGATCAAGAAACGGAGATCGATTGGCCCTTATGTATTGAAGACAATTATTACCGAAAACATCGTATTATGCTTAAACCGGGCGAAGTCGTTTTTTATGAAGGTGGCCGGCTCCTGCACGGCAGGCCCTTTATGTTTGAAGGCAAATCTTTCGCCAATCTCTTCTGTCACTTCAAACCCGTAGATTATGT
>CAYTLJ010000189.1:1726-3011 GCA_964438555.1 uncultured Algimonas sp. | reverse complement strand
AAACCTGTGTGGAAACTTATCACGAGCCCGCTGACACTTGAATTTATCGGTGGTGCCGTGATCGCGAAACTCGTTTTAGCGCGTTTCAATATTTCAAAAGATCTGGCTTGGCCAATTCTAATCCTGGGCGTGATATGGGTGTTTTTTGCCATGTCATTCAATATGAGATTTGCGGCCGAAGATCACCATTTCGTCCGGGCGATTATTTACGGTCCAGCTATGATGGTGATCGTCTGGGCGAGCACGGCTTTGACGCTAAGTGGGGAGCTTAAAACGCCCAATTGGCTTGTCCGATTGGGGGATTGGTCTTATTCTCTATACTTGATCCACTATATCGTTCTTATCGCGATGAAACGTATTTTGCGGATGACCGGATTGGACGACTTATCTGGCGTGATACCCATTATAATTTTTGGAGTTTTGGCATTTATTTTAAGTATTGCAGCCGCCGGCATTCTTCATCACACAGTAGAACGACCACTCATAAAGCGCTTGAGACGCTCAAGCGCCTAAAGTCCATTTACCCGCGCAAAAGTCTGGGTGAAGGTTTGAACTTCATCGCTTGCATTCTGGGGTAGGGCGACCGGAAGTGAGTTTTGTGATAGGTTGAACACACCAGAGATTTGGCTATCATCGGCATTTCGAAAACCCATGGACCATTGCGGAAACTCGCGTTTTTCACCCTCGCGTCGAATAAGCACAATCTGGTTTCCAATACGTGGGTCGTTTTTTATCCTAGCATAAAGCGTTTCGACTTTGGTTTGATCACCTTCAAGAACTTGTAAAACAGATCCCTCTTGGGTGAGCAAAATTCCGGTGATGTCATTTTCGGCATTTTTGACCGCAGATTTTTGGGCAATATCCAATAGGTCTTGCCGTGTTGCACGCTCCGTGAGTGCAGCAGTATAAATAAGTTGGTAAACCAAGATAGTGAGCTCGCATTTTGTTTTCGTTCCGATCCCACATCGAAATATAAGCAATAGAGGAAAATTATGAATCTATCATTACGAAACCTTTATTTTTCAAGTATTTGTATATAGAGGGCAGCTATGATGATCAGGCATTTTATACTCGCGTTTTCTATGATCCTATTTGCGGGATGCAGGGCTGGATCGAATGGCCCTGATATGGACGTCTATCTTGTTCGTCATGCTGAAAAATTATTGGTTGAAGACGATCCGGGATTAACGGAATGGGGCCATAAACGCGCAGAAACTTTGGCAGATATTTTAAGTAGTGTTGACGTCACACATATTCATTCGAGTGACTTCATCCGCACGCGCGA
>CAYTLJ010000189.1:0-1626 GCA_964438555.1 uncultured Algimonas sp. | reverse complement strand
AATCCGAGGGGCACCTTGAAATTCAAGGTCGAGACGTACCCTTTGAACTTGATGCGGGTAAACCCGCCGGAAGGACGGACAGTGAAAGGCCTTTTTTCATCTAAGAACGCTTTGCCGCCGCGGCGCATGACGAATGCGCGGCTTGGTGAGCTTATCAGTGAGCTTAGCGATGATGTTCAAGGACAACTCGGCTATTGGCAGTTTAACGTTCAAAATCGCGACGTTCTCGTCATTACAGATGAACATCACAACCGTATGCGTATTATGACACCTATCACCGCTGAGGCCGGATTGGATGCTGATGAATTATCGCGCCTCTTATCGGCAAATTTTGATCGAGCCCTAGACGCTAAATATGCGATTTCCAATGAAACGCTCTGGTCAGTCTTTACGCACCCGCTGGCAGAATTGACAGATGAACAATTTATCGGTTGCGTTGGACAAGTTGTAACCTTGGCGGATAATTTCGGCACAAGCTATTCAAGTAGCGGCCTTTATTTTGGGGGCGGTTAGGCGTGGAAAATAGTTATTATATCCAAGGCTCTGACTTATCTGATCGTGAAAAAGGCGAGCTGAAGTCAGTTTCACAATTACAAAGTCTATTTGAAACTTATGATTGGGCCTCTGAACACGCTTTGCAAACACGACTAGAGGAGTCGGGGGAAGAAAATTATCCAGCGCAGTTCGGAATTGTTAAAGAGACAGGCGTGTTTTTAACCTTGATTCAAAATGTTGACGGAACGGTATCTATACATGCTCAATATGATGAACCTTTCAAGCTTTTTGGGGTTTTGCCATGGTCTAGAAGCAGGACTGTTGACTCTCTCTCTTCGTCGAAGAATCTTGCTATGGAGTCGATTTCGAGGTTTTTGCGGTCAGACAATGCATGGTTAGCCCAGAATATAAGGGATGTGTGAGATATGATCATTGATCAAGACCTCATAAACTTAATCACTCCCGAATTGCGGGCAGCTGAAAAATTACGATTGACGGATAATCCTAGTCGCATGCCTCTGCGTGAAGTCGTGAACATATCTCCAGAGACTTCATTGAACTTGGGTCGCAGTCTCGGTGCAGAGATAGGAACGCTCAATTCTGAACGCGCGCGTGAAACCACGCCGAAGCAATTGGCCTTTAAAAAATCCTTCAAAAATATTTCCAACCCGAAACAGGTGGAAGACCTGATCTTTAAAACCTTTCAGAAAGGTTCATCATGAACAAGCCGCTTAACCAAGACGATTTCCAGACACCCGAAGTCACAACAGGACCTTTGCCGTCCTCGACCAAGACCTACACAAACCCAAAGGCGGATCCGTCCTTACAGGTTCCGCATCGTTCTATTCAGCTGCACCCGTCAGCCAATGAACCGGATGTGCCTGTCTATGATACATCGGGACCTTATACCGACCCAAATGTCGAAATTGATGTTGAAAAAGGTCTCGCACGTCACCGTACAGCGTGGATTAAAGCCCGTGGCGGCGTAGAGGAATATGAAGGTCGCGAAGTCCGTCCCGAAGATAATGGCGGCGCCACAGGTCGCTTTCTTGCCCGCGAGTTTCCCGTTCGCAATACGCCTTTGCGCGGCTTAGATGGTCACAAGGTCACGCAATATGAATTTGCGAAGGC
>CAYTLJ010000188.1:0-3031 GCA_964438555.1 uncultured Algimonas sp. | reverse complement strand
GATGCCGCTTTCTTAGTCGTCGATTTTGCTTTTGCTTTTGTCTTACCTGTCAAACGACCGACAACAAATTCAGCAGCCTTTTGCGTTCCATAATCAGGGCTGATAGCAATTTCCTGATGATTACCGGCTCTGAGTGAGAAGCCATGTTTTCCGCCTTCACGCTCGACAAATTTAAATCGTCCGGAGATTTTTTCATTGTTTCGGATTGAGACAATACCATTATCTCGTCCTGCCACGCTCTGATAAGCTTGGCTAATCATACAAATTTTTCCGTCAGAATATCGACAGAAATAATATTTTCCATCAACTGCAAATTTTGAAAAACCCGATGCCTTAGCTTTACTGTGCTTTTTGTAAAATGCTAACGGGTGGTATTCATCTAAAATACGATCAGCCATGCCACGTCCCCCCATAAAAAATACGCGTATTTTAGGCGTAGAAGGAAAATGACTGTTTTGTAAACCCCCAGCCATAAAAGGCTGTCGCGCGTTTAGATTAGGTTAATGGTACCTTAACGCCGTTCACGCACTTAATTTGACGGAGGAAGATACCGAATGGGTAAAGTCCCTATACGTCCATTGCGGTCGACTTGAACATCCCAAACACTATCGACCGGCTCATTCTCAAGCAAGCTCTGTAATTGACGCGTATCAGAAATTTCAGCGCCGTTTACATCCAAGATAAAATCACCTGGGCGTAATCGGTTATAATTGGCGGCAGACCCGCGCCTGACTTTCAAAACCATCACGCCTGTCAAATATGGGTCGAACCCTAATTCCTCTCCCAAAGCAGGGCTCATATTTACGATCACTGCCCCATCAAAAGGATGAATGCCGTCAAGATCGCGTTCGTCACGAGACGGGCTTTCTTTGGGTGTGTCTACTCTGACGCGTGTTGTTCGCGTATCACCGTTTCGGAAATAAACGACATCTGAGACGGCATCTTTTCGAAGTGTCGCAAGTTTAAATCTGAGGCCACTATCATCATTGATCTCGGTTCCGTCCACCGAGAGAATAACATCACCTTTCTCAAGACCAGCGCGATAGGCTGGCCCGCCTTTCAGGATCTCATTAATGACAGCTCCCTTTGAGCGGTCCAAGCCTAGAGCTGCAGCCATGGTCGCATCAATTCCGTTTGTTCTAGCCCCAATCCAGGGCCTTACAATACGGCCTTCTGATAAAGCTGATTCAATCGCGCGTTCGACAAGTTCAGCTGGTATAGCGAAACCAATCCCGTTTGAGCCACCAGAGCGTGAGAAAATCGCCGTATTCACACCGATTAACTCACCTTGCAGATTTACAAGAGCGCCACCGGAATTTCCGGGATTTACCGCGGCATCGGTTTGGATGGCACTTGAAATATCGGATACATTCGTCCGACCCAAGGCCGAAATAATACCAGATGTCACGGTTTGGCCGACACCAAAAGGGTTTCCGATGGCGAGGACAATATCGCCAATTTCGGGCTCCTCATTGGCCCCAACTTGGAGGACAGGCATGATTTCGCCTTTCGTATCAATACGAAGGACAGCCAAATCGGTTTCTTCATCTTGCGCCACGACTTTAGCTTCAAATTCTCGCCGGTCATTCAAGACGACTTTTAATTCATCGGCGCCTTTAACAACATGAGCATTGGTTACAATAATCCCATTTGAACGTACAATAACGCCAGACCCCAATGAGCTTTCCACGCGCTCGCGCGGGGCGCGCTGCATACCAAACATTTCATCAAAAAATGAGGACCGCGTCCGGGTTCGCACGGTCCGCGAGGTAAAAATATTGACGACCGCGGGTGAGGTCTGTTTCACAACAGGTGAATAGGATAATTGAACTTGGGCTTGAGAACTAGGCACCACACGCTGAATATCCTGCGCCAGAGCGGGTATCGCTATCAAGGCTGTTGTCGCCAAAACCGTCGAAAGTAAATATCTCATAGGCCCTATATAGGCGCACCCAAGCCGAGGTTCAAAGCTTGGGTACAGAATCTTTCCGTGTTTTCATCCGGAAATCCGAGGCAAAAACATGGATATTAGACGAATAATAACGCTTAAAACCTCTATTTCTTATTCTCTAACGCTATTTTAGCTTTGGATAATTCCTCCAATGCTATTTCTATTTCAGGGGTCGCGCCGCCTTCATCGACCATATTTTTAAGTGTATTTTCCGCGACCTCCAAATCGCGTATTGCAGTCTCTAGCGAAGCGTTTACCTCAGCATCAATCGAGCCAAATTCATCACCTGAGATGACTTCCGATTCGAGCTCAATTTCGCCATCTTTAGAGAAACTATAAATGCGTTCCCACTCATTGCCGTCATCATCAAAACTCAATACTTTTCTTTTACTTGCTGCTGTGTGTTGCTGGACGAGGTCTTCGATTTTCTTTTGAAATTCAGCATCATTGAAAACGCCGTCATTCTCCCAAACGAAATCATCATTATTGATGATCACTTTCACGCTCGCACCATCAACCAGTGCCTCTACATCAATATTCGCTAATTCGCTCAGCTCGCCTAACCCACTTAACCCTTCAAGTCCCGCTAATCCTTCTAGTCCGGCTAAACCTTCCAGCCCGGCTAAACCTTGTAGCCCAGCCAAACCTTCGAGTCCTTCCACCCACTCGAATCCATCGATAGACGTGACAATTCTAATTTGCTTTTTCGCAGACTGTCCGTCCTGTCCAGGAAATGCCGGTGGTGTCGGCGGTGTTGGTGGAGCCGGATAATCTGGTGGGGCAAATGTCACAACTTCGCCGTTTTGACGGATCAGTTCGTAAACCCCATCTACGGTTTTATTGACAGGGAGTTGCTGGCGGGTTTTCCCATCATCAGATAATTGATAAGCCGTTAAGACACCGTTTTCCGAAATTATTTCATAAGCCCCGCCTGATCGAATTTTCAACGTGCCATCTTCCGTCCATTTTTCCGCTTCAGAAAACCTAAAGACAGATTTTTCTACGCGCTTTGATGCTGTCGCAGGTTCAGAACTCGGTTCGGTTCCAGCAAATGTATAGGGCGCTGAGAGCGCGGCCATA
>CAYTLJ010000187.1:0-3074 GCA_964438555.1 uncultured Algimonas sp. | reverse complement strand
AGCGTGATCCTTTGATCAAATTGGATTTTGGCCAGACGCGCATAAAGGCCGGCTTGTTCTAAGAGAGCCTTATGCGTTCCGGATTCGACAATCCGGCCTTTATCTAGAACCAATATCCGGTCGGCTTTCAACACGGTTGAAAGGCGATGGGCGATCACCAAGGTCGTCCGACCCGCAGACGCGCCTTCAAAGGCTTTCTGGACGGCTTGTTCGCTCTCTGAATCGAGTGCCGATGTCGCTTCATCAAGCAAGAGAATAGGCGCGTCTCTTAGGATGGCGCGGGCGATGGCAATACGCTGACGTTGACCGCCAGATAAAGTCGTGCCTTGTTCTCCCAAATCCGTCTCATACCCATCGGGAAGCGCCGTGATAAACTCATGGGCGAAGGCGGCTTTGGCCGCTTGTTCAATATCACTTTGGTTTGCGCCCGCGCGGCCATAGCCAATATTATCGGTGGCCGAGCCGGAAAAGAGCGGTGTGTTTTGCTGGACCACCGCAATGTGATCTCTTAGGTTTTGCGGATCGAGCTGATCAATGGAGGTGCCGTCTAAGGTGATTGTCCCGGCGCTAATATCATAAAAGCGCAAGAGAAGTTGAAAGACGGTGGTTTTGCCTGCGCCAGACGGCCCGACAATGGCGACGGTCTCTCCGGGTTTTACGGTAAAGGAAATGCCAGCCAAGGCGCTTTCTTCTTTGCGACTTGGATAGGAAAAGCTCACATCTTTAAAACTAATCTCGCCATTTGTTGCCGTGGCAATAGCTGTTTCATCTGGGGCTGTTATATCGGGTGTTTCGTTCAAAATTTCGACTAAGCGATCTGAGGCCCCAGCCGCGCGCAAAAGATTTGTGAAAGTCTCGGTCAGGGAACTCGCCCCTCCAATCACAAGAAAAGCAAAAAAGACAAAGGCCGTAATATCGCCGCCGCTCATGCGGCCATTTAAAACTTCCCACGCTCCGAAATTTAAAATTCCGATAATCCCGACCAAGGCGATGATAAACATAATCAAGGTCAAGATCGTTTGAATGGAAATACGCTTGCGCTGTGCTGTATAGCTGGCTTCGATATTTCCTGAAAACACCTCGCGTTCCATTTCTTCACGCGTATAGGCTTGGACGGTCTGGATAGAGCCAATGGCTTCGCCAGCGCGAGCTGAGGCATCCGCTAGCCTGTCTTGAGACTCGCGGGAATAATTTTTTATTTTCTTGCCAAATAAAATGATCGGCAAGATCATGACCGGCGCAATGCCGAGCACCATCAATGCAAGTTTCCATGATATGAAAAACATCATCAATATACCGCCCGTAATCGTCGCCAAAGATCTGAGCGCGAAACTGACCGAACCCGTAATCACGGTTTCAACCAAGGTTGTATCTGTCGTCAAACGCGACAGCACTTCACCTGTGCGCACCCGTTCAAAATAGGTCGGCGATAATAGGGTTAGCTGGTCAAATACTGCCTTTCGAATATCGGCAATAACGCGTTGTCCCAGTCGGGTAATAAAGAAGAACCGCAAGGACCCGGCGATTGAAAAGAGAACCGCAAAGAGGGCCGCGAATAGAAAATATCGATTGAGGTTCCCATCCCCTTGAACGTCAATCGCCACACAAACGGGCAGGGTCGATGCCCCATCCCCAAAGCCGCAATCAATGATCAATTTGACAATCCAAGGCATAGCCAGACTGCCAAGCGCCGAGAGGATCAAGAAAATCAAAAAGGCAATAAGTTGTCCGGGATAGGTTTTGACAAAAGGCCAGAGTTGCAAAAGCGGCCGCAAAGACCGCGATTTCTGCCGCCCAGATTTATCCTGATCAATCTGCGCAACATAGGCTGCACCAGCACTGCGCGAGGGATCTGTGGACGGGTCTGCCATTGAGCGGCGCTATGGCATTTTATGGACGCAGGTAAAAGGGTGATTGTGCGTGAGGTGAGAGGATTTGCAGATATCGGTTACACTCTATTTGTCTTCCCGCAAATGCCCGCAGGGCATTATGCGGGATCTAACGTCTATTAACTGGGCCAGCTCAATGCCGACAGGTCCCGTATGTCTGTACATTTTGCTTACGCAAATTGTACGACGTGTCGGATGACAAGAGTGGATTAGTTGATAATGGTGACAGAGAAGCAGTTTTGTCGGAAAAATAAATTACAAGCTATGATAATCCCAAACGGCGGCAATCAAAAACACTCACCCTCTTTACTTGAATAATTTTCTCCATCTATCAGTCTAAATTCAGCAATTTGTTCACCCGGAGGATTTGAAGAAAACCAATTGGAAATCTCTTCGACTGTGACGGAATCATGTAAACAAAGGAGCGGCTGGTCAAAAATATCTAACTCGGGTTTTTCAATCTCAATCGTATATTCACATTCGGTTATGAAAGGAACGTCGTCAGCATCCGAAATCGGATCAAATACTATCCATGCATCGTGAGCAGATTTTACATAGTATATTAAATCACCTTGGACGGGATCAATATTTTCATTTACCATATATAACACGTTTGAAATAACGGCTACTATACCGTCTGGAGCTGGTATGAAATATATTTCTCCAATGATTTTTTCGCTGTCAGCCGAGAAACATATTTTGTCTGAAAACGCGCTTCCATCTTCTAATTTAACACGGGCGTTTTCGTCTATATAGTTGCCTATCGGCACAACGTCTTCTTGATGCGACCCTTTCAACTGTTCAGCCGACACGACGTGATTGCGACACGCAATCAGCGGGGTGATCATTAATATCATCAAAGTGGTTTGTAAAAAGTGCCTCAATTTATTTTACCTCTTTTCGATAATTCTGCTGCCGAATGACGACAAATATTTGTCAATTTTGATTTCCAATTGGCCTTTGTTCGTAGCTGTTAATGCGGCTCTGTTGAATGATGCGCTTTTAGTTTGAATGTGCGCGTCAGATTTAAATGATAGATCAGGAGGAGGGTTTTAGTCAATTGATAAGCATTAAAATGGCATTGCAAAAGAAATTTTTGGGCTGGGTGCAAAGGGCTGATCACCTACTCGACGTCTTAAATTCTATCTGTCGTCCCGCAAATGCTCATTGGGCATTATGCGGGAT
>CAYTLJ010000186.1:0-3164 GCA_964438555.1 uncultured Algimonas sp. | reverse complement strand
GTGTCAGAGCCTAGCTGCGTCGTATCATTAAAACCCCAACTCTCAATCTTAAGGCCTTTTTTTCCGCCTCTAACGCGTTTGCCAGACGCAATAGCGTGCTGTCCAATAGTCGCAAATAATTTGGAATTATCCACTTGATCTAAAGTCAATCGAGGGTTTTCAAGTTTTTGAAAATCAACATCAAGTGACAAGCCGGACTTGATCTCGGATTCTTGCCGATTAATCTCAATAGCATCCAAGGCATGTGCAACAAATCCCGTTCCGACTCCCGTCAATGCAACCATCGCAAAAAGTCCGGTCGCGAGCTTTTTCGACATGCTATGTCCAATTTGAAGAGCAGGGTAGATACTAAATAAGCCTAGTGTCAGCAGCAGCACAGCGACATAAGTGGGGTCCACGCCTGCCGCCAAAAGCACAGCACAAATCACAACGTCAAAGGCAATGGGGACAGGAAAAAAAGTTCCTAAAAGCGCAACGAAAAATATCCCTAGAACCCAAGCTATGCCCTCTGATGGAACAAAGGCCGCGAGTTGATGCCAAGGGATAAAGGTAACGACGATTGATCCTAAAACTCCGGCTAGGATCATTAGTGGGACTGTTATTTTGAATATATACCAAAGATTTTGAATATAGGTTTTGATATACCAAAAAAAGGCATTGAACCATTTGCTTTGCGCGAGTGGATCATGACTAAGGTATATGTCTTCGGTTGGGTTATTCCCGAAATCGAGCTTTTGTGTCCGATCCATAACGTCATCAATATCGTCCTGGCTTATCGCGTCGTCATCCTCAGTAAAAAGCTTCACGGCCAAAGGAATAGCGAGAATGATAAAAGCAAGGGTCACGCCAAGTTTTAAGCTTGCGAGCCAAAATGGAAAGAGAGCAAATGTCATGCTTAAAACGACGAGGTTTAAAGACGGCGATGACATCAACACGGCAAGTGTTGTCTCTGAACGTCCTCCAGATTTATCTACCCCCATTGCGATTGGAACCGCGCAATTTACACACACACCTAATGGTGCCCCAATTGAGACGCCTAATAAAGTATTAGCAAACCGACCTTTAAATTGCTTATTGGCCAAAAGTTGCAGCAAAGCCATAATGGCGGCGGCAAAGAGTATTCCAAAAAACATGCCTTGCTTATTGGTATAGGCCCAATTTAGTGCATTGCCGACGATCTTCCAAAGGACGCTATCGTCTTGCGCGACCTCAACAATACGATCAAAGGCCAATGCGGAGATATCATTATCACCGCCAAGAGATGCTTTTTCGTCTAAGGACGGGTATCGCGAAGACGTCCAAAAGGTGAAGGCAATGATAGCAACGCCCATAAGTCCAAAGACCAGACGTTTATCCCATCGATTTGCGCCCTGATTTTCAGCGTCAGACATATTTATGCCATGTGTCGTCATATGGTGTTAGCCCCATCAAAGCGGTAAATTAGAACCGCTAAAGCAACGTGTCTAGTTTTAAGCCCATTAAGAATGCACATAAAACTAAAGGCTTGTGTATTTAAATTTTCTCTGTATGCCCAACTAATCACTAACTTTTACGGGGCAAACGTAATGAAAATACGTCATCTACTACTTTCTGCAACTATGATTGCAGGTACAACTTCACTTAGTCAGACCGCAAATGCGGGCGCAGACGCTTTTATCGGCGAGATAACCATGCATGGGGCAAACTTTTGCCCGCGTGGGACAGCAGCCTTAAATGGGCAAATCCTGTCGATCGCGTCAAATTCGGCTTTATTTTCGCTTCTCGGAACCACTTATGGTGGCGATGGCCGGACAACCTTTGGGCTTCCCGATACACGCGGCCGCTCCATGATTGGGCCAGGAACAGGTGCAGGTCTTCCACCTGTCAGCCTAGGTCAAAGAGGCGGCACGACGAATTTCACATTAACGGAAAGCCAAATGCCGTCTCATAGTCACCGGACGGGTATTAAGGCCGCTCAAGGTACAGCTAATAGTACTGATCCTACTGGTAGAGCCCTTGCGACGACGGCTTCAAATACCTTTGTAGATGTGCCCGCTGGACCTGTAGCGGGCAATCGGTTCCTACATGAGGGAACGGTTATAATTAATGCGAGTGGGGAAGGTCAGCAGATCCAAAAAAGGTCGCCTTATCTTGTCGTAACGCAATGTATTGCGCTTCAAGGTATTTTTCCGTCACGAAACTAATCTCAATTGGTTGAAAGCTAAAATTAGAAATTTCATGAATTTTTGATCTTTAAAAGGCTTGAATGTGGGAACGCGTTGCACGCCGACGCGAATACAAGAAAAATCAAACACTAGCTCAAAAGGCTGGTGTTTTTTTATGCTTTGATTTCAATAAGGCTCAATCGCCCTCTCAAGCAATGAGGGTATATAGTCTATTTCACCCTGCCAGTGATTAGATCTTTCGGTTTCTGATCATGTGGTCAGCAAATTGCAATTATCCCTTCAGTTGTATCAAAACGGTGCAATATATAGTTAAAGGTAATGGATATGATTGGTGTAGTGGAAGGCGTTGATGTAGGCATTGATGGATCTAATGATACTGATGATGTTCTGATTGGAAGTGCCGTAGACAATACTTTTTTTGTAGGAAGAGGTATTGATTTTGTTGATGGTGGCGCTGGTTTCGACGTTTTGAATGTTGATGGGGACCTGATTGAATGGACGTTTTCAACCCAGGCTGATGGGTCTTTGCTTGCGACACATGCGACATGGGGCGCGAACACGCTGACAAATGTTGAAGCGATTTTCTTTGCGCGTTCTGGTGAAACATTTAGCGTTGCTGATGCGATTGCGGGCACTGCAGGATTGCCCGCCCAACGCATCGATGCTGACAATGTATTGAACGGCACCAATGGCGATGATGTTCTCTTTGCCACGCCGGATCTTTCAGGTCTTTATGGTGGTGTTGGCGATGATATCTATGATGCGGACCCAACTGGATTTTCTCAGATAAATTATGACGGTGCACGGTCTGAATTCACAATTGTTGAAAATGACGATGGAACGATTACGGTTTTTCATCCGATTTGGGGTACAGACACGGTGTCTTCTAATATTGATGCTTTGATATTTACGGGTGTTGAGCCTGGTGTCGATGGTGCCGTCGTCGGCGAATTCGAATTTTTCGCGGTAGAGGATATCGTGTTTGATGATGCCTTGCCT
>CAYTLJ010000185.1:0-3173 GCA_964438555.1 uncultured Algimonas sp. | reverse complement strand
CAAGGTCAATCTCCCCAAGGTCAGGCGCCTCAAGGACAATCACCTCAAGGTCAGGCGCCTCAAGGTCAAGGTGATCAAGGTGATGCGGTTGCGCAAGCTCAAGGACAGGCCTCTGGTCAATCACCGGCAGATGGAGACGCGACCTCGCAAGCCACGCAACAAGCACAATCTAGTGCAAGTGATGCAGCTCAAGCAGCCGCACAGGCAGCAGCTCAACAGGCAGCGGGTCAAAACCCAGGCGGCGGCGGTGATGGGGCGTCTGATGGCCAAGCCTCACCTAATAGCAGCCGTCAGGTGGAAGCCCTCAGCCCGCTAGAGCGCCTAAAACGCGATCCGATTGAACGCAGCGGATCTGGCGGTCAGACAAGTGCGTCGGACTTTCTGAAAAAGAAATAGATCATTAAAAAAGCCCGCCTCTAAACAAGCGGGCCTTTTTTATTTTACCTATGCTCCGCGTTAAGCAGCTTTGGCTTCATTGGCGAGATTGCGTAGCACATAGTGAAGAATGCCGTCATTCTTATAATATTCATGCTCATTATCTGTATCGATCCGAACATTGACCGTGATTGTCGACTTTGACCCATCCGGGAAGGTGATATCGACATCCAGCGTGCCGCGCGGTTTAAGGTCTGCAATACCAGAGATTGAGACGGTTTCATTGCCCGTCAGGCCAAGTTTTTCCCAGCTCTCACCTGCCTTAAATTCAAGAGGTAGAACACCCATTCCAATCAAATTAGAGCGGTGAATACGTTCAAAGCTTGAGGCGATCACGGCTTTTACGCCCAAAAGAATTGTCCCTTTTGCGGCCCAGTCACGCGAAGATCCATTTCCGTAAAGCGAGCCTGCGAAAATCACGAGATCTTTGCCGTCTTCTTGATATTTCATCGAGGCGTCAAAAATGGACATGACATCACCTGTTGGAACATATTTGGTGACACCCCCAGTTGTTCCTGGAGCCATGAGGTTTTTGATCCGAATATTGGCAAATGTCCCCCGCATCATAACTTCGTGATTGCCACGACGGGACCCGAATGAATTAAATTCATATTTGGGCACATTATTGGATTTCAGATAATCCCCCGCAGGGCCGTCATGTTTAATTGAACCCGCTGGTGAGATATGATCCGTGGTTATCGAATCGCCTAAAAGGGCGAGGATATTTGCGTTTTTGACATCTTCGACCGCATCGGGTGTCGTCGTAATACCATCAAAATATGGGGGATTTCGAACATAGGTGGATGTCTCTTTCCAATCATATGTCTTGCCGCCAGAGACTTTGATAGAGCGCCATTGTTTGTCACCCTTATAGACATCGGCATAGCGTTCCGTGAACATTTGCCGCGAAATAACTTTGCGCACCATGTCTGCAATCTCAGTAGAACTTGGCCAGACATCTTTGAGGAAAACGTCATTGCCGTCTTTATCAACGCCGAGCGGGTCAATATCAAAATCATGATGCATAGACCCGGCCAAAGCATAGGCGACCACAAGGGGGGGAGAGGCGAGGAAATTGGCTTTGATATCTGGGCCAATTCGACCTTCAAAATTTCGGTTACCCGATAAGACCGAACAAGATACAAGATCGCCGTCCGAAATCGCTTTGGAAAGTTCTGGTGCAAGGGGGCCTGAATTACCGATACAGGTCGTGCAGCCATAGCCAACGACGTCAAAGCCAAGCGCGTCCAAATGATCTTGCAGGCCAGATTGTTCCAGATAGGCCCCCACAACTTGCGAGCCTGGCGCAGTCGAGGTTTTAACCCAAGGCTTAACCCGCAGGCCTTTTTCACGCGCTTTTTTGGCGACAAGACCAGCCGCCATCATGACCGATGGATTGGATGTATTGGTGCAAGAGGTAATGGCTGCGATCATGACATCGCCATGATCGATCTCAAAACTTTTCCCCTCGACAGCTACCGCGCTGTCACCAGTTGGCGTTTTGTCAAATTCGTCACGCAAGATTTGCGCAAACTTAACATTGGCACCTTTAAGATCAAAACGATCTTGGGGACGTTTGGGCCCAGAAATCGCTGGGGCGACAGAGCTCATATTCAGGCTAATTGTGCTGGTATATTCAGGCGTCGAGCTATCACGCCAAAAGCCTTGGGCTTTTGAATAAGCTTCAACCAATTCTATGCGGCCTTCATCACGACCTGTTGCAGAAAGATAGCGAAGCGTATCCGCATCAACCGGGAAGAAGCCGCAAGTCGCGCCGTATTCGGGCGCCATATTGGCAAGCGTGGCTTGGTCCTCCAGGGATAGGTGATCCAGACCCGCGCCGTAAAATTCGACAAATTTTCCAACCACGCCTTTTTCACGCAGCATTTCGACGACCCGTAAGACAAGATCTGTCGCGGTTGCGCCTTCCGGTAATTTACCTGTTAGTTCAAAGCCGACAACTTCTGGGATCAACATTGAGATTGGCTGACCCAACATGGCGGCTTCGGCTTCAATCCCGCCAACACCCCACCCTAGAACGGATAATCCATTGATCATTGTTGTATGAGAGTCGGTTCCGACAAGTGTGTCTGGGAAAGCATAGGTTTTGCCGTCCGTGGTTTTTGTCCAGACTGTTTGTGCCAAATGTTCCAAATTGACCTGATGGCAAATACCAGTTCCAGGCGGCACAACGGCGAAATTATTAAAGGCTGTTTGTCCCCATTTTAGAAAGTCATAGCGCTCGCCATTGCGTTCATATTCACGGGCTACATTTTTGGCTTCCGAGTCAGGCGTGCCGAAATAATCAACCATGACAGAATGGTCGATAACCAAATGAACGGGATTAAGCGGGTTAATGGCGTCGGGCGCACCGCCCAATTCAACAATTGCATCGCGCATAGAGGCTAAATCAACAACCGCCGGAACGCCTGTGAAATCCTGCATTAAGACCCGAGCTGGGCGGTAAGCGATTTCATGTGTTGACGTCTTCGTCGAGAGCCAGTCTGCGATCGCCTGAATATCTTCTTTTTTGACGGTATTGCCGTCCTCGTGACGCAACAGGTTTTCCAGCAAAACCTTGAGAGAGCGCGGTAATTTCGAAATACCGTTCAGCCCATTTTTTTCAGCCTCTTTAAGGTCGTAATAGGTATATGTCCCGCCCCGGACAACCAATTCTCTCTCACACTTAAAACTGTCCAGTGACGCCATTTGAGACCTATCCTCTTTGAAAATATTTT
>CAYTLJ010000184.1:0-3185 GCA_964438555.1 uncultured Algimonas sp. | reverse complement strand
GCCTTAAGTCTGTCCCGAGCGATCACACCTTCATCAATATCGACCGAAATTGGCAGCAAGATGGGTTGTCTTTCTGAATACTCCGCACTGGCCAACCAATGGTCTTGATATTGGTCCCACTCGCGTAAGAATTGTTGATTGCCTCCGGCGCCGCTTAAATCCGGATCTCCTTGGCTGTTCTGATTATTGTCTACTGAGTCTAACATAGCTTATACCCCATAATTTATGATTTGTGATGCTGACACACTCAACATCTTGTAGCTTCGATTTCATGAAATTCAAATCAATTCCGTGACCAATATCACGTAATTTGAACTTTTATTTTAACCATTACGGGTTGTATTTTCGACTCGGGAGCCCAATAAAATAATTTTGCGATTGAAATTTGACCGCATTAAAGTCTCAAATATCAGTCTTAATTGCGTGACCATTGTCACGTCACGCAAAGCTGTGTTACATATATGTCAGACTCACGGGGCATAAGAGAGAAATTGGTTGAACAAGTCTGCAAAAGAGATGCGCCTAGACACTATATACACGAATTTTATGGTTAGGAATTGGGCTTGGGCGTCGACCTATAGCCATGCGAAAACATGCTTTCCCAATGCGTGACCTTACTCAAGATATTCTAGCAAAGTTAAATATTGGGGCGCCAAAATTTTCAAAAAAGGACGTTGGAATATTTTTCCAAGGCGACACAGCATCTTCTGTAGGTGTCATCACCTTTGGCAAAGTTCTAGCACAAACCTACACTCAGGATGGTCAGTCCATATGGTTGGAAGAATTCGGCCCCGGAGACGTCATTGCGATTGAGTCCGTTCTATCAGGTAAAGCCCTGCCTTTCGAACTTGTCGCAAAGACAGATGTTAAAATCATCCATGTTCCGAAGCACATTTTTCTAAACGCCTTAGCGGATAACCCAAAATACCTCGAAATTGTATTAGCGGAAGTATCTACCCGACTTATTCATAATACGGAACGGCTGATTGAAGCTCATACCCTATCCGCAAGAGGACGAATTTGCGCTGAACTTATACGCCATTCGAAACCAATCGGCGTTGATCCAGGTAAACACATTATTCGCCCTGTACCTATTTTTTCTAAGTTCGCGTTACGTGTTGGCAGCACACGTGAATCTGTTTCAAGAACCGTTAGTTCGCTTGTAAAAAAAGGTATTTTAACGCGTCAAGCTGGAGCGCTCATTATTGCTGATATGGAAAAATTAGAAGTCTGTATTAAATAGCTAACCTCTAAATTGCCAAATCACCTTTCTGCCGCAAGGCATAGATTTTTTCACCACCCGCTAAATCACCAATATAATCGGCGCTAAAATCATCAAAATGATAAACCGCAATATAGTTTGCAACGCGTTCTGACAGGACAATACTTCCGGGTAAGCTATGTTTCAAAAAATAGTCTCCAAGGTAAGTTTCATCTGTGATAGACACATCAAGAACCTGCTTCATCTCAAAATCTGTATCCTTACGATGCTCAACCGCTTTATTTAACGCAGATAAAAGATCGTCAAACTTTAGCTCAAACTTACCATCCGCCGACTTTAAAACAAACTCGACATGACCCTGTCGAGGTGCAGTATTGGCTTTTCGATTTGCCCGCGGGCCTTCATATTTAATAACCAATCTTGGACGTCCGGTCTCACCCCACAACACGACATCCGCAGCCGTATTGGACTTGCGCGGCTTTTCATCCCAAATTAGCAGTTGAACAGCCCCAACCCCATAATATTGTGCGCGCCTTATAGCTTCGCCCATATTGGCAAGGCTGGATTGCTCCTCAAGTGATTCACTTCTCTGTTTCGCTGTTTCAGATATAATTTTAATAGACGATGCCTGTTTCAAACAAGACTTAAATCGTCTGACCCAAGGCGTTCCAAACGGCTTAACAGAAGCCTCACAAAATGCTTCAATATTGATTGGCAATGTAACGTGTAATTCACCGCCCTCTTCCAATATAGACTCGGCGATTAAGATATCTGACCCTGCGGCCAAGGCACCATAGGCAAACCCAATATCATGCGTTTGTAAGAGTTCGGAAATTTCTACCTTAAGGGCTTTAATTTGTTTAGAGGAAAGACATTGGTTTTTTGGGTCTTCCTCTCCGGATATTCCAAAAATATGACCCGCATAGCAAAACGTATTGGGTGGTTGAAAATCCGACACCCAATCATAAGCTTCACCACGATGGGCAGCGATCATTCGAAATTGTTTTATTGTTGATGCATGCGCGGAAAAGTTCAGCGGATCATGATCTACGGCTTGTTGCATAGATTGTCGGGCATTCGAAACCTCGCCAAGTAAGAGTTGAGCTTCTGCCCGCGTTGCCTCTACAAAATATTTGGTTTCATGATCCAATGTATCCGTTGGCGGCAAGAGATCAATAATACGCTCGGCGCGCATTTTCACCATCTCTTCATCAAAACCCGCAAGTAATGACATCGTCGCTGCATTTATCCCAGAATAAAACCCCTTCGTCTCTTTAAAGGCCGTCTCATATTTTATCGCAGATTCCCTAGCAGACTCGATGGCGTGCCGTCCCGATTGCGACAGAAACAAATCCTTATAAAGACGCCCATGGAGCGCCATTGTATCTTCATCATGCCGCACTTTATCAAAGCCCTGATGCACAAATTCAGACAATGCAAATCTAACTGAGCCGTGTCGGGCCAAATCCAGAATATGATTCGAACTATCAGTCATTATGTTTGAATATCATCCTTTTAAATTAGCGACATCAAGCGATTGATCAAGCGTCTCTATATCGTGAAATCTATAATCGTTACGTCTAAGATAAAATAAGTTATTTTTCAAATCACTACTCAATCACGATATTCAATCAGAAACATCTATACCCCTAAGCGGAAAATACCGCAATAATGATTAGACCGCTAGTCATTTTATGTCTGATATGCCCGTGACCGAAATCACGTTCGTCATAATTATTGTAACTTTTCCAACGACCTAAAATGCAAACCTAAAAATGATTTTATTGTAAAATGTGCGTATTCCCCATAATCAGGCAATATGTATTCAAAAATCGCAAAAATCTATAAACCCGCGCAAAACTTGGGTTATCGCCTGCGAAAAAATATTCTGGTTATTCTCTAAAATGTATAAACCACACCGCCACCACCCCTTTCGCATCCTGATCGCCATCGCACTTGCAAC
>CAYTLJ010000183.1:0-3200 GCA_964438555.1 uncultured Algimonas sp. | reverse complement strand
TATATTTCTATGACTGTCCTTCGAAATCAAAAATCGCGTTTGGGACAAGATTGCTGAAAAGAAAAAGAGTTTCCATAGAGACGATGTGAGGCAGGGCAGAAAGTTCATCTCTGACAATGGCCTCGTAATGTTGGAAGTCTTTTGCGAATACTTTGGCGACATAGTCAATTTTGCCCGCCGTCATATTGCATTCTATAATCGACGGGGATTTGAGGATAGCTTTGGTAAAATCGGCCGCCGCTTCTTTGGTATTATTACTGATCCGTATAAGAACGAGACCACAAATAGAATAGCCCGCTTTTGTCGGATCAATCTCGGCTTTATACCCAGAAATCACGCCCGATTTTTCAAGTTTTTTGACCCGGCTCAAACAGGCAGTTGGCGATAAATTGATACGATCCGCGAGATCTAGATTTGTAATCTTGGCATTTGTCTGAAGAATATTCAGAATTTTGGCGTCAATAGAATCAAGCATTGTCGAACTCACGAAATTAACTGAATAGATTTATTACCTATATTTAGGACTAATAATAGTAAATATGACAAGTAAAACCATCTATCATGCTGGAATATAGTTATTCACACCCCGTCACTTAAGTTAATTTGAAAGCGAATACACACTAAGGCAGCCCCCATGCTCGAACATTTATTTGTTGTCCCGGAAGACCCATTATTGAGACTTATTGGCGCGTTTAAAAGCGATAAACGCGCTGATAAAATTGATCTAGGCGTTGGCGTTTACCGAAATGAGCAAGGCCTTACGCCCGTCATGGAAGCGGTCAAACGCGCAGAACATATCCTTTTAGAGACCCAAGACTCGAAGGCTTATATTGGCTTGGCCGGCGATGTCGAATTTTTGGATGAAATGGGCCATTTGGTTTTTGGTGGAATACGACCGAAAAAAAGTAGATTTGCCTATTTGCAAACACCCGGAGCCTCCGCTGCCTTACGACTTGGTGGTGACATTATCAAAAGATCGAATGACGACGCGACGATTTGGATAGGCCTGCCCTGCTGGTCTAATCACATCCCGATTTTTAACGCCGCAAAGCTGAAGATTGAGACCTATAGCTATTATGACGAACAGAAAAGACGTCTTGATCAAAACGCCGTTTTTGAGGCGCTAAAAACTGCGAAAACCGGCGACATCATTCTTTTACAAGGCTGTTGCCATAATCCAACGGGCGTAGATTTTTCTCTATCCGATTGGGTGGACATTTCCCGCATTTGCGTTGAGCGAGGATTAATTCCCTTTATTGACATGGCGTATCAAGGGTTAGGGCAAGGCTTAAGCGAAGATCTGCAGGGCCTTAACGTTATTATGGAAACTGTGCCCGAAGCCCTTATAGCTGTATCCTGTTCAAAAAATTTCGGTCTATACCGCGAACGCACAGGGGCGCTCTATGTTATGGCGCCGACCATTGAAAAAGCCAAAATCAGCCTAACCAATTTATTTGATCTGGCGCGCACCTCATATTCCATGCCGCCGGATCACGGCGCCGCAATTGTTAAGACCATTCTAAGATCACCCGAGTTAAAACAGCTTTGGGAAAATGAACTGAGGCACATGCGCAAGCGTATTGCCGCGACGCGGCAAGCAATCATTGAAAATTGTGGCACAGAGAGGTTCGGTTATATGCAATCAGACCAAGGCATGTTTTCGCTCCTGCCATTAACTGCTTCGCAAATAGCTAGGCTACGCGATGATCATGCAATCTATATGGCAGGCAATGGTCGCATAAATATTGCTGGCTTAAAGCCAGACTCCATTGGGCAATTCTCTGACGCCCTTCATTCCGTTTTGTAAGGATGAAGCGCGGCTATCATAATATTTACGAAGACGGTTTAGATAGACCGACACACCTTCGTTTAACGCCTATTATTGCGGCCCGTAAGATAAAGGACACGGACAATGTTAAAACGAATAGATAATGACGTTGAAATCGAGCTTCATGATGTTTTTCACGTGCAGCAAATAACGCGCGACACACCTATTGAAGAAGCTGTTGGCGCCGATCTTGTGACGATGGACTCGGGACAAGATTCAGAACCACATCGCCATAATTTTTCGGAAACTGTCCTGTTTTTCACGTCTGGCAAAGCGGTCGTCCACATTAATGATGAGCCGCATGCCGTAAAAGCCGGAGATCGCATTTTGATCCATAAGACTGAATTTCACAGCGTCTCAACGGCTGAAGATAGCGGTTGCGCTTTCTTGTCTGTACAAACACCACCCATTCTAACCAAATCAACGGGGTTTCGTGATCTCGAAACATATGAGGCCGCTAAAGCCGCTGGAACCCTCTGAGAATAGTCGGAGGCGATCTTTTGATTAAAAAGCAATATATTGACAATGGGTTGGGTGGTCAGATTCATCTGGCAGAAGCTGGCCGTAAATCGTCAAACACAGTGTCTATTTTATTGCTGCACCAAACCCCCAGAAGTTGGGATGAATTTAAAGAGGTGATGCATTTACTTGGCCCAGAGCACCATCTGATCGCCATGGACTTACCTGGAATGGGGGCCTCTTCACCTGTATCAGACATACCCACAATCGAAGACTATGCGCAAAGTGCTGCCAAAGTCATTCGTCATTTTGGCGGCGATCCCATGACAATATGTGGCCACCATACAGGCGGTGTGGTCGCTATCGAATTAGCCGCGCGAGCGCCTGAACTGGTCAGCTCATTAATTCTATCTTCAACGCCCTGGCTTGACCCGGATATACGCCTAGAACGATCCGGAAAAACACCTGTGGATACCGCCGTAATCACACGTGATGGGGCTCACTTGATCGATTATTGGCAACAACGCTCGCCCTATTATCCTGACAAAACAGAATATATGAGCAGGTTCATATCCGACGCGTTAAAATCTTCTGACCCGGCGGAGGGGCATATTGCCGTGGGGCAATATCAAATGGAAAAAGCTGTCTCAAAAATCCAATGCGAAATTTTACTGATTGAACATATGAAAGACCCATTTGCCTCCAAACACACAGCACAACTCAAAGCCAATTTCCCACATGCCATGATCGAACATATTCCGGGTGGCCATGTTGCGCTCGAAGTGACAGCGGTGGAATTTTCAGCCCTTCTACATAAGTGGGTCAATCGAACCCGAAGCTAGATGGCTGGAGGACGATCAAATTATTTTTGAGTTTCAAGACTTGATATAGGTGCTAGATTGACGTCGCCGCA
>CAYTLJ010000182.1:0-3285 GCA_964438555.1 uncultured Algimonas sp. | reverse complement strand
TCAGCTTCGCCGCCTTTTGCGCATCCTTTTTGAGGTTAGTCTGCGGCGCGTTCATCGAAAGGCCTCCACCTCTTTCACGCTTTCGCCATTATCTTCACCCTTGGCAAGATCGCTGCCATAGCGCCATATGTAAAGGAGAAGCAAAATAGCGGGAATGCCATAGGCGGCGGTTATCAAGAAAAATTGAAAGCTTCCCACGGCCTCATAAAGAAACCCGGAAAACCCTGCGGCCGTTTTATTAAATAAAGACCAGACTGAGCTCATAAGGGCATATTGAGTAGCCGCATAAGCTCGGTTTGCAATAGACGACATGTAAGCAATAAAAGCCGTTCCTACGACTCCAAGTGAAACATTATCAGCAAAGATCGTGACCAATAATTTCCAAGTGACGGCACCCTCTTGCAAAGCAAGCCAAGCAAAGGCGCCATTCGTTATAATCATAAAAATGGCTCCATAGAATAAAGCCTGCATCATGCCATAGCGAAGGACGATAAGGCCGCCCAAAAAAGACCCAAATATCATTGGCCATGGCCCAAATGTACCTTGGACAAGCCCAACCTGCGTTTTCGTATAGCCCAATTCAGCATAAAATGGCTGGGTCATTACGCCCATCGTAAAGTCAGATAATCTGTATAGAATAATGAAAGCAAAGACTGGAAAAAACCAACGTCCAAGCCGCGAGACAATATCGAAGAATGGATTGACAATATTGAGTTGAACGGCTTCGCCAAAACTCTTTGGCTCAAGTCTATCTGATTTTGGCGGCTCTTTGATCACCAAAATAACAATAGCAATGACGGCCATCATGCCGGCGGTTGCGATATATGTTGAGGTCCAATCTCGGATATCGGCAATAATAATCGCATAGGCAGCAGCCATGATCGCAAAGCGATATCCCAATTGATAGACAGCCGCTAAATTTGCCTGCTCATCATTTGTGCCTGACTCAATACGCCAAGCATCTACTGCAATATCCAAAGTGGCGCCGGAATAGGATGTTATAAAGGCCCCGATTACCAATATTATCAAATGTCCTGGCTTAGGGTCTGAAAAGGCAATCACGGCCATTCCGATAATTGTCCCAAACACGGCCAACATCATCCATGACCGTCTTTGTCCAAGCCATTTCGTCAGAATGGGAATTTGTCCACGATCTACAATAGGTGCCCAAACAAATTTAAAGGAATAGGAAAGGGTAATAAAAATGAACGCGCCAATCGTTGCCTTGTCCACGCCAACATCTGATAGCCAGCGGGACAATTTGGAAAAAAGCATCATGAATGGCAGGCCCGACCCAAAGCCGAGGGCGAGCATGGCTAGCATTTTGGGTTGAAGATATCCTTCAAATGCCTCTGTCCAGCTCTTTTTAGGCGCAGATATTTCGGAGTCGAGCTTCATCCATCTGCGTTAACCCAGATTGGAGACAGACAAAAGGGCCGCATTGCGACCCTCTCTGCATAAATCAGCTATTCTTTTGAGTTTAGCTCGCCATGCGTTGCTGGGCTTTTTCGCCGGTCCACTCTGAGACCATTTCAGACAGCTCTTCAGCACTTACGGGCTTGGTCATAAAGTCATTCATACCAGAATCGAAACATGCATTCCGGTCATCATCAAATGCATTTGCGGTCAAAGCGATGATTGGGAGGTGCTTTGATACATTTGGCATGGCGCGGATTTTCCGCGTTGCCTCTAGGCCGTCCATATTTGGCATACGCATATCCATGAATATCAGGTCGTATTTTCCGGTTCTCATAGCCTCAACAGCCAGCGCACCATCTTCAACAGTTTCAACTGTATGGCCTTCGGCCTCTAAAAGCGTTCTGGTTAGAAGCGCATTAATGGCATTATCCTCGGCCAGCAAAATGTGGATTTGACCATCAGATGCTGACGCTTCTGGCGGTGAGGCTTCTTCTGCAGCTGGGCTTTCCTCAACCACAGCCTGTGGTGCCACCTCGTCAGCGCCGACAGCTTTTGCAATAACAGCGTCGCGCCAATTATTTCCAAGAACAGCGGAATCATCCTCAATTGGAAGCGCACGACGTTCAAATTCACGCGTGACCTCTTGCGTAGGCGCTGGGGCGGTGTCTACAGCCGGCGCAGCAGCTTGAACATTTTCTTCGACAGGCTGGGTCAGCGCATAATTGTCGTCTGATGGAATTTGGATATTCGGGATTTCAATTTCCGGCACGGCAGGCGCCGCAATTTCTGGAGCCGCCGCTAGGGTTGCCGCAGCCGCGGCCGCAATAGGTGGTGTTGCAGCTGGGGCTGCAGGCGCCTCTTGTGCGGGAGCCGCAACTGGAGCTTGAAATTCTGGAGCCTCGGCGACAGGCGGGGCCATATGTGTGTCAACCGCGCAGGCTTGTTCAGCGGGTTGATGTTGAGCCAAAACTGCGTCAGCGGCCTGAGCCTGTTGTGCGGCAGGCGGTGCCTCATACCCTGTTTGAGGCGGAATAGGTTGCGTTGCAACAGGCTCAGGGTCAGGGCTTTGTGTGAAGATTGTGACGTTGCGCGCCAAGGCAAATGCGTTTCCATCTGCCAAAGGCTGTTCGATCCAATCGTATACCTGCTCCGAACCCAATTGATCGAGTAGACGCGTTTCAAACCGGTAAGGTTCGATCTGACCACCCGTGGGGTGTTGCGGGGCGGGCCAACCGCCAACGGCATTTCCGCGCCAATCTTCAACGCGGCCACCATAGAGGGCCAAAAATGCGGCATTCACAAAAAGAATACGCCCTTCCATGTCCCGCTTAATCGCAGGGTCCGGCCAAGGCCAAAATTGAGCAGCAAAAACATCATCCGGTGACATAAGCCATCCCTCATTATATTGTGACCACACGACGTCTCACAGATTTAGACGAGATTATGGTTAAGTAATTTCTCTCTTGTGGACGCTCAATCTGAAAAAAGCGTTACCGGAAGCGGTAATTTCAACGCTTTAACAGCTTTTCTTGAAAGGTTTTGTTAGGACTTATTGAGCGGGTTTTGACGCGATGCGTCTGATGTTCCGCCGTAAAATCTACGTATTTTCGGTATTTTACAGCGAGGATATCGATAAAAATGTCTTAAAAACAAAGAAATAGCCCGAAATAACGCAATCACATCAAAGATGATCTTAGGTTATTTCGGGATAACGACGTCCCAGAGCGCCGGTTCCGGGACGGAACGAAACTTAAAAGTCGAGCGAAATAGCGGCTCGGGCTGAAAGCGCCGAAACATCGCCGCCTGTTACACCGTTTAGCGATGCCCCGATACGCCATCCTTCGCCAAGAACAATGGAACCCGACG
>CAYTLJ010000181.1:0-3295 GCA_964438555.1 uncultured Algimonas sp. | reverse complement strand
TCTAAGCTGACAAAACTTTTGGGATGTTTAGCGTGCCGGTAAATATGAGAGGCATTGTCGATACCAACAACACGGTCTTGCGGGGAATGAAAAATAAGAAGACCTCTCTCTAACGTTCTGATTTCATTGGCAATATCCTGATTTTCTATATCATCCAAAAACTGCTCTTTAATCACAAAGGGACGCCCGCCTAACAAGACTTTGGCTTCACCTTCTTCTTCGATTTCTTCTAATTTATCTGCAAATTGATGCACAATATGGGTCGTGTCACAAGGACTCCCAATTGTTGCAACCGCTTTGACTTCTGGAATTTCATCCGCAACTTTCAGCGCCGCCGTGCCGCCAAAACTATGCCCAATCATGACACAGGGCGCACGTTTATACTCGCGTAAGAAAGCGGCGGCTCGCCTTATATCTTCGCAATTAGATGTGAAATTTGTCTCTGAAAAATCACCTTCACTTTCGCCCAGACCGGTAAAGTCAAACCGAAGCATACCATAGCCATCCTCGACCAAGCCTCTGGAAATTGTACGAATTGGTTTGAGATCTTTACCGATCGAAAATCCATGCGCAAAGAGAACCCAACTCCGAACTTCGTCCTCATCAGGGTAATCAATTTTAGCCGACAAGGTGTCGCCAAAGGCACCTTTAAATGTTACTTTCTCAGTTGCCATTTTACGCTCCTATTACTGCGCGATCACCAAACACATAGCGAATTACGTCAACATAATCTATGATAAGTGAGATAGATATGATTATCATAGAAACCCGAATAAACCGCCCGGTCCAAACCCGCTCCGGATGCGCATTGCGAGTTTTCCAAAGATAGGCCAATAAGGGTGTCCAGAATATCACATGGGACAAGCCCAAAATTCGCGTATAGCCATACCGACTAAACAGCGCGGACATGAATACGGCATTCAAAATCATGACAATGACCATGATGCGTGGACGCAAATCTTTAAAGCCAAGCGGAAAAGCAACAATATGGATCCCGACCATAGTTCCGATCCAGATTACAACCCAAAGGGGTTGGGACATCATATGTTCAAACATTGCCATAAGGCCACCTCAAAAGAGGAACTTATACAACTAGAATGATCGGCGGAAGGCCTCAATGAACCGATCCAGATCACGTTCTGGTAAGTGATTTATCCCCGCAGCCGCCGCACGGCCCCCACCCGTTTCAAATTGCAAGGCAAGCTTATCGGCCCCTTCCCGCTTTGAGATCGGCGCACGAATAGAAACAAGGAAACCACCGGTTTGCTTTGTTAGGATCGCATGGGCGCGCTCTGGATTATCTTGCGCCAGTTGATTGCCAAACATACCCGATACACGACGCGATCCAGCTGCATCTGGCAAGATACGGGCTTCATATTCATCTTCAGACAAAATCACCTCGGATTGATCAGCCAGATCGAAATCATTGTGGTAACCCTCCGTCAGGGTCTGAATGACCTCTGGCTTGGCTGCCAAAAAGGCCATTGGCGTCTCAAAACCCGCCATTTCGCGGTAAAGATCAGCCGGATGGAAGTGAAGATCGGCTTCTGAGCCGCCATATCCATTATAATTCACCATTTCGCCGAGTTCACGCAGGATAGAAAGCGGGAGATCTGTACCATGGGCGAGGCGTTCGGCCATAGCTGGAAAATTATCGCCATAGGCCGCCGCAACCGCCCATCCGCGATAAGCGCCATTCAGGGCCTGATCGACTAGAACCGCCGTGCAAATCTCACCCGCCGTGTTGATTGTTGCGTCAAGATTTGGATGATCCGGGATATCGCCAGCATTATGATGGTCAAAATAAACCACATCCGCACCGTCTTTTAGAATGCGGTTCAAATCATCTATGTTTGAGCGCATAGCAATATCGAGGACTGTGACACGGTCACCTTTGGCGGCCGGTACGCGTGAAAGCAATTTCACATCGCGCTTGCGGCCCGTAATAAGCGTCGCATCAGGACGTGGGTCAGCGAGCCTGAGTTGAACCAGGCTGAGAATACCATCGGCATCCCCATTAAAGACATCATAATCCATCGACTTATTCGCCTGCATTAAAGAAGCCGCGCTCGGTCATATAATTTACGATCAAATCAGCAGCCTCTTCAGCCGTCATAGACGTTGTATCGATTTCGATCTCTGGATTTTCAGGCGCTTGATACTCTGAATCAATGCCGGTGAAGTTTTTGATCTCACCCGCACGTGCGCGCGCATAGAGACCTTTGACATCGCGTTTCTCGGCAACCGCTAATGGCGTGTTGACAAAGACTTCGATGAATTCACCTTCCTCTAAGAGATCGCGCGCCAAACGACGCTCTGCCCGGTAAGGTGAAATAAAGCTTGCCATTGTGATCAGACCTGAGTCCACCATCAGTTTACAGACTTCACCAATACGGCGGATATTTTCAATCCGGTCAGCCTTAGAGAAATTTAGATCGCGGTTCAGGCCGTGGCGCACATTATCGCCGTCCAGCGTATAAGAATGGCGCCCCATATCCATGAGGCGTTTATCGACCAAATTGGCAATTGTAGATTTACCAGATCCAGACAAACCCGTAAACCAAAGCAAGGCTGGCTTTTGATTTTTCTGAGCCGCACGTGCGGCTTTAGATACGTCCAAATCTTGCCAGACAACATTCTTGGCACGACGCAAACTAAAGTCCAACATGCCCGCACCAAGCGTGGCATTGGTTTGTTTATCTATTATGACAAAGGCACCTGTTGTGCGGTTATCATTATAGGGATCAAACCCAATTGGAGCGGTTGTTGAAATCGTTGCAATACCAATTTCATTTAATTCCAAAGTATTGGCCGCAACTTCAGAAAAGTCATTAATATCAATACGATGCTTAAGTTTGCTTATGCTGGCCGGAACCGTTTTATTCGCTGTTTTAATGAGGTATTGACGGCCAGGAAATAAACGATTTTCACTCATCCAAATAATATGAGCTTGGAATTGATCAGCCTGTTCAGCTGGCGCATCAGTCTTGCAAATTATATCGCCTCGAGAAATATCTATCTCATCTTCAAGGGTCAATGTAATCGCCATATCTTGACGCGCAATATCGCGATTGCCGTCATAGGTTACGATCTCTTTGACCTTAGATCTTTTGCCTGACGGGATAACAATTATTTCGTCGCCAACTGACACTGTACCGGAAGCCACAGTTCCAGAGAAACCGCGGAAATCAAGGTTTGGACGGTTCACCCATTGCACAGGTAAGCGGAAGGGCGAGTCGAGTGAAACCGCGTCAACATCGACCGTTTCAAGATAGCCCAAAAGTGTTGGTCCATT
>CAYTLJ010000180.1:1624-3463 GCA_964438555.1 uncultured Algimonas sp. | reverse complement strand
GATCTGTGCCAATATTACCTGAGCCGAGAATGGCGGTTTTGACTTTTTTACTCATAATTAGTCACCCCAAATTAATCGCCGAGCCCAGAGTTCAATAAAACGGCGCCAACTCTTAGCCCGTTTTCCAAGGCTCTATCGAGCTCAATATTATCTTCCATTTCACGCACTGTCGGGCCAAAGCGGACAAATTTATCAAGGGAGCCCCGACGATAAGCATAAATCGGTAATTGTCGATAATAGGGCCCGTCACCCAGATCTTTGATATCGCGCGACACGCTATTGACTTCGGCGACTTGACTATTGGTCAAAACCTGAACCCTGCGGGTTGGATGAATATCAATATTGGCTTTGATGAAATCTTCCGATTGCGCTTGTTTTTTCGTGATCGGTTCAACAAAGGTAGAAATATGAACATGCGGGTCAGCCAAAGGATACATCACAGCCTTAATGACATCCGCCGCCGTTTCGGGTAATTTCGCATGCACATTAATAACAATATCGTGGCAGTAAAATCGGTCAAATTTTGCAAGCGATCTGGCGACGCGTTCAGCCCCAGAATCGGTTTCGTAATTTGTTAGAGATTGTTCGCCTGCATAATCGGGAACATAGACATAAGCGCCAGATTTTTTGGCTCTAGCCGCTGCCGATGTATCGGTATCATTATTAATGATGACGCAACCAATTCCAGATTCTGTTGCCCGTCGCCAATTTGTTTCGATTAAATCGGGGTCCCCCTCCCCATCTTTTGGTACACCAATGACGATAATCGGATTAATTTCCATTGCAGCTTCTTATGATAGGGGGTTAAAAAAGACTGGCCCAATTAAGGGCCAGTCTAAGGGGTCTTTTATCGCTCTGTCCTTAGACAGAGTCTGGATATCCCGTCAGGCTTGGGTGATGGAAATCGCCTGTTCTGTAATTCCCAACGGCCTCTTCCATATGCTCACATTTCGTAAAGATGATCGGACCATCAGGACCAACCAGAACATTTTCTTCCAAGCGGCACGTCTGTGGTAATCCCGCGTGACCCGCAAAGGTCTCAATCGCGAAATACATATTCTCTTTGATTTCCGCAGGATATTTAAGCGAGTAAGCCCGACTGACCCACATACCTTCATAAAGGGTAATGCCGATAGAGTGAGCAAATTGCTGTAGGGTCACTGTGCCGTATTTATCATCGTCATAAACTGGGAATTGTTCGGCAACGTCAGCCGTTGTCATACCCGGACGTAGATTTGCCATACCCGCATAAAGAGAATCATAGGTCTCACGATAGAGATCAATTTCCTGCTGGGTCATTTTCGCAGCACATTTCATGGTTCGAACAAAGTCGATATACATACCACCAGGTCCGACGGCATTAATATCAACAATAATCAAATCACCTTGCTGAACGATTTTGTCTGTCGCCCAACGACGATATGGGCTGGTATTACCGCCTGACGCGACAATAATATCATAAATAATTTCACATCCGCGATCGAGCATGAATTTATGCACATGGGCTTCGATTTGACGTTCGGTAATACCTGGACGCAACCACTCATGTTTAATGTGCCACATCGCTGCATCACCAATAGAAGCAGACATTTTCAGCATTTCAATTTCATCACGGGTTTTAACAGTCCGCGCGCGGGACATAGCTGGCCAGCCATTGACCATGTGTAAGCCCGCTTTTTCAAACGCATGTAGAGCCGGCATATCCATATTATCAATGCCGATTTTCTCTTTCTCAACGCCGTGTTGCTTGAGAACTTCCATAACGGTTCCGACCATTTTATCGGCCATTTCACCGACAGCGCCCTCGGCCCATTGCCACGTCATCGCAGGTGCAATGCG
>CAYTLJ010000180.1:0-1524 GCA_964438555.1 uncultured Algimonas sp. | reverse complement strand
ATCAAATTTATCAAAAATTAAATTGCAACATTTTGGCTTGTAATTAATAATTCTTCCATTAACGAAATAGGGGGAGATAATAAAAATGAAGCCAACTGATACGTCTGATCCTGACTATTTCCATAAAGTAGTCGATTGTCAGTGGGCTTGTCCCGCACATACGCCCGTGCCGGCATATATCCGCCTGATCGCTCAAGGGCGTTATTCAGATGCCTATATGCTTAACCGTCAAAGCAATGTCTTTCCGGGCGTTTTAGGCCGTGTCTGTGACCGCCCCTGTGAGCCCGCCTGTCGACGCACACGCGTCGAAGAAGAACCGGTCGCGATTTGCCGCCTAAAGCGCGTTGCAGCGGACCACAAAGATGACATAACAGACCGGCTTCCGAAAAAACCAGCAAAAACAAATGGTAAGAAAGTCGCGCTTATCGGCGCTGGCCCCGCAAGTTTCACGGTTGCGAATGATTTGGCTCCGCTGGGATATGAATGCACAATTTTTGAGAAATTTAATAAGCCCGGCGGATTAATGCGCACAAATATACCCGCCTTCCGCCTGCCTGAATCCGTGCTGATGGAAGAAATTGGATATATATTGGATATGGGCGTGGATCTTAAATTGGGCACGCCCGTCAACTCCATGACCGAGCTGCTAGAAGAAGGCTATGACGCCGTATTTGTTGGGACGGGCGCACCCAAAGGCAAAAATTTGGTTCTGCCTGGACGCGAAGAGGCAGACGCAAATATCCATATAGGAATTGATTTCCTTGAAAGTGTGGCTTTTGAACATACGGATAAAATCGGCAAAAACGTTCTGATTATTGGCGTCGGTAATACGGCCATGGATTGCTGCCGCACCTCACTTCGCCTCGGGGCAAAAAATGTAAAAGTTATGGCGCGTAAGCCCCGTGATTTTTTCAAAGCCTCGCCTTGGGAGCTGGAAGACGCCGAAGAAGAAAATGTCGATATCCTCGTCAATCATTCGCCAAAAGCCTTTGTCCATAAAGATGGAAAACTGACCGGCATGATATTTGACCTGATGGAATATGATGTCGATGAGACGGGCAAGATAACGGATAGCCGAACCGTCGGTGAGACAGTCATTGATTGCGATGATGTGATCCTTGCGATTGGCCAGAATAATGCTTTTCCATGGATCGAGAAAGATTGCGGAATTGAATTTGATAAATGGGACGTCCCTGTCGTTGACAAGACGACTTTTGAAAGCACCAAAAAAGGTGTCTTCTTTGGCGGAGACGCAGCTTTTGGGCCGTTAAATATTATCTGGGCTGTTGAGCATGGTCATCAAGCGGCGATCTCTATTCACAAATATATCCGCGGCGAAAGCCTAACAGAGCGTCGCCCAGATAAACTCGAGCTTAACCCAACCAAAATGGGCATGTTTGAATGGGGCTATTCTAATACATTCGATGACAGCGAACGGCGCAAAATGGATCACGTGGCCCTGACGGAACGGTTCAAAGAAATCACAACCGAAGTTGAGATCGGCTATACGCCTGAAAAAATCGC
>CAYTLJ010000179.1:0-3526 GCA_964438555.1 uncultured Algimonas sp. | reverse complement strand
CGCAAATTTACATTTATGACACTGTCCCAGTCATCGACAGTAAAATTGATCGCCTCATTTCTTTTGATCGTTCCGGCATTATTGACGAGAATATCCAGGCCGCCAAGCGCGGCGGCGGCCTCAGTGATAATCTCTTGGGCTTTATCGCTTTGACTGAGATCCGTTTGAATAAAATGAGACTTAACGCCGATTTTGTCTAACTGTTCCAAGGTCTCAACAGGGTCGGATCGGCCGATTAATGCTATATCGGCGCCTGCCCGTGCTAAGGCGAGCGCCATGCCCTGTCCGAGGCCCGTATTTGCGCCTGTGACGATGGCAGATTTTCCCGTGAGGTCAAAAAGATTGGACCGCATCAGCGTCTCCAGAGATAGGCGTTGAGAAAGGGGTTTTCCATATGATTAATACGGGCAAGCGTTATAGAGCAATTTAATGATTGGCAATCGCAATTCTTTGTAGAGGGGGCTATGCAAGCGCTATCTGAGCCCTAATCAGAGGTTCCAGACGGATAGGTTTGGGCCAAATTCGTTAATTAGGACAATACCCTCTTATTTTGGATAGGCCAATTTGACAGCAGAAACACAAAAATTTCATATCCCCGTCATTTGACCTATAGATATGCTTCTATATTAGAGGGGCCGAAAAAGGTTTAAGGAGAACTCCCCATGGATGACACACTACGCGGCGTAGACACCACGAACGCTGATGTGCGCGATGATGTGCAAGAACGTTATGGTGCCGGCGCTCAGGCTGTGGAAGCAGCTCTTTGTTGCCCGATCGATTATGATCCCCAATATCTGAAAATTATCCCACAAGAGGTCTTAGACCGCGATTATGGCTGTGGCGATCCATCACGTTATGTGCGTGAGGGCGACACTGTCCTCGATTTGGGCTCAGGCGGCGGCAAAATTTGCTTTATCGCCTCTCAAATCGTTGGCCCAAAAGGCAAAGTTATCGGCGTTGATATGACCGATGAAATGCTTGAGCTATCTCGCGAGAATGCGCCAGTGATTGCTAAGAAAGTTGGCTATGCCAATGTCGAGTTTAAGCGCGGCCATATTGAAGACCTTAAGCTTGACCATGATCAACTTAATGAATGGCTGGCTAAAAACCCGGTCGCAAGTTCTCGGGATATGGAAAATATGGAAGCCGAGATCTTACGTCTCAAGTCTGAGATGACAATGATCCCGGATAATTCCATCGATGTGATTGTGTCTAATTGCGTGCTTAATCTCGTCTCTGACACAAAGAAAAAGCAAATGTTCCAGGAAATGTTCCGCGTTCTAAAAGTTGGCGGACGTGTCGCGGTTTCAGATATCATCAGTGATGAAGATAGTCCGGAAGCCCTAAAGAATGACGCGCGGCTTTGGTCTGGTTGTATCTCTGGTGCCTTGACTGAAATGGGCTTTATTGAAGCCCTTGAAGAGGTTGGCTTCCACGGTATTCATGTTGATAAATTCGAAGATGATCCTTGGCAGATCGTTGAAGGCATTGAATATCGGTCCGCAACCTATTTGGCCTATAAGGGCAAGCAAGGTGAATGCCTCGAGAAAAACCAAGCCGTTATCTATAAGGGGCCCTTCTCTTATGTGAAAGATGATGATGGTCACGTCTTTAACCGCGGCGAACGTTCCGCAGTTTGCGAAAAGACATTTAACCTGCTCAAAAAAGAACCATATGAAGATATGTTCTATTTCGTTGAGCCGGCAGTGCCAGTAACTGAGCGTATTGAGTGGCCAAGTAACGATTGTGGCGTTCGCCGTCGTGACCCGCAAGAAACGAAACGTGGTGCACCTAAGCTGACCACAGACCCAAGCCAAGCAAACTCGTCTTGCTGCTAAACCCTTTCGTGCTGATTGACTTATGGGAATTTTCCAAGACATCAGCATGACCCTAAAATCCGGTATTATTATCGCATGCGCGCTCAGCCTTACAGGCTGTGCGCCAGTTTCTATTCTCAACAATATCACCCCCTCATCGAGCTTTGAAAAAACGTCCGATATTTCCTTCGGGCCGGGGACGCGTGATAAAATGGATATTTACCGGTCTGAAACCTCCACCTCTGAGCGACCCGTTCTGGTTTTTGTGCATGGCGGATCATGGAATAGCGGATCCAAAGATATTTATAAATTTTTGGCGGATGGTTTTACGCAAATCGGCTATGACGTGGTTGTGCCAAATTACCGGCTTTATCCCGACGCTGTCTTTCCCGAATTCTTGAATGACAATGCCCGCGCGGTGAAATCCGTTGGGGAAAATTTTCCAAACCGGCCCATTGTTTTGATGGGGCACTCGGCGGGCGCATATAATGTCCTTATGTTGGGCTTAAAGGACGATTATCTAAAATCTGTCGGTGTAGACCGTTGCACCTCTATCTCCGGTGTGGTTGGTCTGGCCGCGCCAACGGGCCTTGTACCGCTGGATAGCGAACCTTGGACCACGATATTCCCGGACCGCTTTACGGGCCAAGACGCTGTGTTGAACAATGTCTCTGCGCCGTCGCCCGCAATTTTCCTGGGGCATGGATCCGAAGATGAAACGGTATTCCCGCAAAACTCGGAAGCTTTGGCTGAGAAAGTATCGGCTCGCGGCGGGAAAGCCGATGTAAAACTTTATGCCAAGCAAAGTCATTCGGATGTTGTGAAGGTCCTGTCGCGTCATTTCGATGGGGACGTGTCTTTAAAAGACGATATTATCGATTTTATTGAAACCCTACCTTCAGCTGGAAATTTTTGCCAATAGCGGGCATATCCGCGTCATGAAATTGAAAATGTATCAAGTTGACGCTTTTGCGTCCCAGGTCTTTCAAGGCAATCCAGCGGCAGTTTTAATCCTCGACGCTTTCTTAGATGATGATCTGATGCAGTCTATTGCGGCTGAGAATAATTTGTCCGAGACGGCGTTTTGCGTGGCGCGCCCTGATGGTGAATTTGATCTCAGATGGTTTACGCCACTCACCGAGATTGAATTTTGTGGTCACGCAACAATCGCAACGGCCCATATATTAAAGGCTGAGCTCGGCCTTACACCGCCCTTTAAATTCCATACGCAAATTGGCGCGCTCACGGTCAGAACGAACGCGGATGATTATATATTAAATGCGCCTATATTGCCGGCCAGATCAATTGACATTACAGAGCCAATGAAAGCGGCCTTCCCAATGCCGCTGCGTGCGGCATTTACGGCAGGGCCAAACCTTTATGTCGTGGCGCGTGACGCGACTAGGATTGAGCCGTTCAAGCCTGACTTTTCAAATATCCTTCCGCTCTCAGGTCATGGCGTAGGGCTCACCGCCAAGGGGGGCGGGGCGTATGATTTTGTCTCGCGACTATTTTTCCCTGCCGAAGGTATTGATGAAGACCCCGTCACAGGGTCCGCCCACGCAGCCCTCGCGTCTTATTGGGGAGGTGTACTGGGTAAAAGGGCGATGCTTGCGCGTCAGCTGAGTGCAAGAGGTGGGGACCTAAAACTTAGGCTTTCAAGCGACAGGGTCGATATAGCTGGCCCCGCTATCACCTTTATGCGTGGG
>CAYTLJ010000178.1:0-3591 GCA_964438555.1 uncultured Algimonas sp. | reverse complement strand
TGATAGCAGAATTGGCGGGCCATTTTTTGCTCTTTTTGTCTGAAATTATGTGCGCGCGATATGTGGCGAGACGCACGTAAATGCAAGTCTTTTGCGCGTATAATCACCAGCCCCCTATTGCTGATCACATCTATCTTGATAGAATGACCACAGCTCTCTTGACTCACATGGGAAGAGACGAGACGAAAGCCAGATAAAACGCATTGATATAACACATTAAGGAACGCTGCAATTATGGCACTTGTCGGCATTGACCTCGGCACCACAAATTCACTGATTTCAGTGTTTACGGATGATGGCCCCCAACTCATTAAAAATGGGGCGGGGTCTTATCTGACGCCCTCTGTTGTCGGCCTGAGCGATAAGGGCGATATTATTGTGGGCGAAGCCGCCAAATACCGGCTTGTGACCCATCCCGATAAAACGGTAGCGCGTTTCAAACGCTCAATGGGCACGGCCAAACAACATAGGTTGGGCAAAAAAACCTATACGGCTGAAGATCTCTCAGCCCTTGTATTGCGTGCGCTCAAAGCCGATGCCGAAGCGGAATTGGGCGAAACTGTCGATAGCGCTATAATATCCGTTCCGGCTTATTTTAACGACATTCAGCGCAAAGCAACTTATGCAGCCGGAAAAATGGCGGGATTAAAGGTCGAGCGCCTGATCAATGAACCCACGGCAGCTGCCCTCGCCTATGGCTTAAACACAAAAGAGGACGAAAACACCTTCCTCGTTATTGATTTGGGCGGCGGGACATTTGACGTCTCAATCCTAGAAATTTTTGACGGTGTTATGGAAGTTCGCTCGAGTGCCGGCGATGCGTTTTTAGGCGGTGAAGATTTTACAACGGCTATTGAAACGCATTTTCTATCTGAACTGAAAAAATCTCGAGACGATATAAAACCCAAAGATTTGGGTCGATTACGGGATTTGGCCAATAAAGCGAAACTTGGATTGACCGATAAGCCAGACATAACGGTCAAATATCTGGACGGTAAAAAAGAGGTTGAACTCAATCTAAGCCGGACAAAATTTGAAGACCTCACGCAGAAGCTTCAATCTAAAATGCGTATGCCTTTGCAACGCGCCATCTCGGATGCGGGACTTCGCAGCGCCGATATTGAACGTATCATCCTTGTTGGCGGTGCAACCCGCATGCCTGTTATTCGGTCTATGGTCACGCGGCTTTTGAAAAAATTCCCTGAACATAGTTTAGATCCCGACGAAGTCATCGCTTTGGGAACCGGCGTTCAAGCGGGATTACTGGCCCGGCATGAAGCGCTTGAAGATATCGTTATGACCGATGTCTGCCCCTTTACCTTGGGCACAGAAATTGCGCGCCAAACCGGTCGAGACCAATATGAATCCGGGCATTTTCAACCTATTATTGAACGCAATACGGTTATTCCCGCCTCTCGCGTTGTTAGAAATTCAACCCTTAGGCCCGGACAGGACAGCGTTAGTATTTCTGTTTATCAAGGCGAAAGCCCGCGCATCGAAGATAATGTCCCCTTGGGCGAGATTAACGTCCAATTGCCAAAAAATTCGAAAAAGCACGAAGACTTCGACATTCGTTTTACCTATGACGTGTCTGGCGTATTGGAAGTCTTAGTTACTGTCGTATCGACCGACCAAACAAAAAAACTCATCCTCGAAGGCAATCCTGGCAGCTTATCACAAGCAGAAATCGAAAAACGTCTTAAGGCGCTGGATAAGCTTAAAATCCATCCCAAAGATGTGGCCGAAAATGCAGCCATTATAAATCGATTAAAAGCCGCCTATGCAAACCATCTCGGCGACCTCAGACATTCTATCGAACATAATCTCACACAGTTTGAGCAGGTTTTAGCCAAGCAAAACGAAACGGATATCAAACTCGCACGCGAACAGATAAAAAGCTTTCTGGATGAATTAGATGCCATGGACGTGTTTTGAACATGGCAGAATTTTATGAGGTTTTGGGCCTAGACGCACCGCCGAAAGATCGACGAGACGTAAAGAAAGCCTATTCAAAAAAACTCAAAGTCACGCGCCCAGAAGACGATCCAGATGGGTTTATGCGGCTCAGAGACGCACATGATTATGCGCTAAAATGGTTGAGTTGGCAGCCTAAAGCAGAGCTTATCTCAGACGACGACACCCCTGAGCCAGACAATAAAGATGATGATATGGGTGATGCGGCGATTAATGTGCCTCTTAATGTATCTCTGGGCACGGACACAATTATTGTCGAAGACCTCAGCCCAACAGCCTACTCAATTGGGTCAAGCCCAAGCTTGGACGCTCCAGCACAAGACCTTAATGAAAAAAGTTCGACTGGATATAATATTGGCCCGTCTCCCACTCTGAACATCCCACCACAAACCCATATAGAGCCGCCGCGTCCTCCACTTGATCAAGAGATTATGGAGCTTTTAAAATCTGAAAAAAGTCGAAATAATCGGGAGAGCTGGAATGTTTTGTTTCGGAAAGCTCGGGAACTCGACATTGATGATTATGTTGATTTTGAACACTTACTTTTGAATCGTATCCTAGAGGTTCACGGCTTTTATGAAGACAATAATGAGTATTTTGAAACCCCTGAAAAAATGAAAAAACTTATTAGCCCGTCCATTACGGCGTCACTTTTTAAAACCATGCATTGGGACGAAGTCACACATTTCAACCCGCAAAAAGAATATAGAATTGAATGGCTGGAAAAACGTATGGGCCTGCGCAAAAAGAACATATCGCAATATGTTCAAGAAGCTGACCCTCCACCCAATTTACCCAATAATTTAGCGCGGTGGTTTTGGCCTGCCCTCGCCCTCTTGTTTTTCTTGGCCATTATATCTGACCTGATTGCCGGATAGGATCGATCATGAAAATCGCGACTTGGAATGTAAATTCAATCAAAGCCCGCATGCATGCGGTAACAGCCTGGTTGAAATCTGCTGATCCCGATATTGCCTGCCTGCAAGAAATTAAAACAATGGATGATAGTTTCCCTCGACTGGAACTCGAAGCCCTTGGCTATAATGTCGCAACCTATGGACAAAAAAGCTATAATGGCGTCGCAATCCTTTCAAAGTTCCCGCTTGAAGATATCCGCCGTGGTCTTCCTGGTCAGGATTTACTGGAAGGCCTGGAAGAGGATCAAGCCCGTTATATTGAAGCTTGTGTCAGCACGGAAAAAGGTTCCGTTCGGGTCGCCTCTATTTACCTTCCGAATGGAAACCCAGTTGGAGAGATCGGTGAGGATAGCCCAAAATATATGTATAAGCTCGACTGGATGAAACGGTTGAAAGATCACGCCGCCTCTCTTTTGACACTGGAAGAGCCGCTAATCCTGGCTGGGGACTATAATGTTATTCCGCGGCCCGAAGACACACATGATGCAAAAGCCTGGTGGGGCGACGCCCTATTTCGCCAAGATACTTTAGATGCGTTCCATGCCCTTCGCCATTTAGGGCTCTATGATCTATTTGATCTGTTTGATGGACGCGGGGGCCAATATACATTTTGGGATTATCAACGTGGTGCTTGGCAAAATAATGAAGGCATTCGCATTGACCACCTCCTATGCTCGGCTCAAGCTATCGACTGTGCCAA
>CAYTLJ010000177.1:0-3685 GCA_964438555.1 uncultured Algimonas sp. | reverse complement strand
GATAGTGCGCTGGTCTTTGAACAACTTGCACGTGGGGATGTATCTCACACGGCCATGATGACGATCCATAATATGGCGACATGGATGATTGATCGTTATGGATCAGATGAGCTTCGGGCGCGCTATATCCCTAAACTTGTCACGGCGGAATTTATTGCGAGCTATTGTCTGACAGAACCGGGCTCGGGCTCTGATGCGGCCTCATTATCGACCAAGGCAGTTCGAGACGGCGATGATTATGTCCTGACGGGAACCAAGACATTTATCTCGGGCGCAAGCTGGTCTGATATTTATCTGGTGATGGCGCGGACATCCAATGATGGCGCGCGCGGTGTATCCGCTTTTGTCATTGAAAAAGGCACACCGGGACTATCCTTTGGTGCGGTTGAGCGGAAAATGGGGTGGAATGCTCAACCGACCGCGCAAGTGATTATGGAAGACTGTCGTATTCCCGCCAAAAACCGAATTGGCGATGAAGGGGACGGATTTAAATTTGCCATGTCAGGCCTCGATGGAGGCCGGATCAATATCGGTTGTTGTTCGCTGGGTGGGGCGCAAGCCGCCCTAGATGCCGCGATGCAATATACTGGGGAGCGCTCTCAATTTGGCAAGCCAATTTCAGCCTTTCAAAACACGCAATTTAAACTCGCAGATATGGCGACGGAACTCGAAGCCTCGCGCCTTATGCTCTACCGCGCGGCTAATCTCTTGGACAATCAAGACCCGGGCGCGTCTATGGCTTGTGCTATGGCCAAACGGTTCTCAACGGATATGGCCAGTAAGATCGCCAATGATGCGCTTCAGCTTCATGGCGGCTATGGCTATCTGTCAGAATATGGGATTGAGCGGATCGTGCGGGACCTTCGCGTTCATCAGATCCTTGAAGGTACAAATGAAATTATGCGGGTCATTATTTCGCGGGCCATGATGCGACCGTCAAACCGCTAAAATATGTATTGAGATAGAAATTAAACTGGGAGAGGCGTGATGGCAAAAATAGCGTTTATCGGATTGGGGAATATGGGGATTGGCATGGCCGCTAATCTCGCCAAAGCCGGACATGAGGTCCGCGCCTTAGATATTTCCAAAGAGGCCGTTGCTCGCGCTGTTGAAGCCGGCTGTATCGGTGCAGAGACGAGCAAAGACGCGGTCTATGGTGCAGATGTCGTCATTTCCATGTTGCCGTCTGGGCGGCATTCACGGCTCGTCTATGCGGAGGCCGGCGGCGTGTTTGATCACGCCAAAAAAGGCGCGCTCTTTCTAGATTGTTCGACCATTGATGTGGCAACCGCACGGGATTTGATTTCTCAGGCCGAAGGCAATGGATTTGCCATGATGGACGCACCCGTCTCGGGCGGTGTTGGCGGCGCGGCTGCAGGCACGCTGACCTTTATGTGCGGCGGGACTAAAGATGCATTTGCACAGGCCAAACCCATCCTTGATATAATGGGGAAAAACATTTTCCATGCGGGTGAAGCGGGCAATGGTCAGGTCGCAAAAATTGCCAATAATATGTTGCTCGCCATCCATATGATTGGAACCTGCGAAGCCTTTAATCTGGCCGAAAAACTCGGCCTAGATGCGCAGACCTTTTACGATATTTCGAGTACAGCCAGCGGACAGAACTGGTCCATGACCAGCTATTGTCCAGCACCTGGGCCCGTCCCAAGCGCGCCCTCTAATAATGAATATAAGGCGGGCTTTACGGCCAATATGATGCTTAAAGATCTGCGTCTGGCGCAAGAAGCGGCAACCTTTTCCCGCGCGCCAATCCCTCTCGGGACACAGTCTGAAGCGCTTTACTCGCTGATAGAAGCTTCGGGGAATGGAGAAATTGATTTTTCCGGTATCATGAAATTGATCAAAGGCTCATTATAAGCTTTTGAACCGACCCGGTTTGAGAGCCTGATTATGCGTGCTAGGACCCTTAAATGAGCAAAACTCCCAATATGAAAGACTGGTACGCCTTAGCTGAAAAAGAGCTGCGCGGTCGGGCTGTGGATGATCTCACGACGCAGACGCCTGAAGGCATAGATATTAAACCTGTCTATACGGCTTCAGATGTCAATGCAGGGGCGAGTGCAGAGATCCCGGGATTTGCACCATTTACGCGGGGTGTACGCGGGACCATGTATACGAACCGGCCTTGGACGATCCGCCAATATGCGGGGTTTTCGACGGCGGAAGAAAGCAATGCGTTTTACCGTAAAAATTTGGAAGCGGGTCAAAAGGGCCTCTCTGTCGCTTTTGATCTGGCCACGCACCGCGGATATGATTCAGACCACCCACGCGTACAAGGCGATGTCGGCAAAGCTGGCGTGGCGATTGACACAGTCGAGGATATGAAAATTCTCTTTGACGGTATCCCGCTGGATAAAATGTCGGTCTCTATGACGATGAACGGCGCCGTCATTCCGATCCTCGCAATGTTTGTGGTGGCGGGCGAAGAGCAAGGCGTTGACCGAGCTGCGCTATCGGGGACTATTCAGAATGATGTTCTCAAAGAATTTATGGTGCGTAATACCTATATTTACCCGCCCGAGCCGAGCATGAAAATCATCGGCGATATTATTGAATATACCTCTTCCGATATGCCGAAATTTAATTCGATTTCGATTTCCGGCTATCACATGCAAGAGGCAGGCGCGACCCTCGCGCAAGAGCTTGCCTTTACCCTTGCTGATGGCATGGATTATGTCAGAGCGGCTTTGGCGAAAGGTCTAGACGTCGATGCTTTTGCCGGGCGTCTGTCTTTCTTTTTCTGTATTGGCATGAATATCTTTATGGAAGCCGCCAAGCTTCGCGCCGCGCGTCAATTATGGTCCAAGATCATGACAGAATTTGGCGCCAAGACAGACCGCTCTAAAATGCTACGGACCCATTGTCAGACCTCAGGCGTGTCACTGACCGAGCAAGACCCCTATAATAATGTTGTGCGCACAGCCTATGAAGCCTTAGCGGCTGCACTTGGGGGGACGCAATCTTTACACACAAATGCTTTTGACGAAGCCATTGCCTTACCAACAGAATTTTCGGCGCGGATTGCGCGCAATACGCAATTAATTCTGCAACATGAAACGGGCGTTTGTGACGTGGTCGATCCGCTAGGTGGATCTTATTATGTTGAGAGCCTGACACAGCAACTCGTCGATACAGCTTGGTCGATGATCCAGGAAATTGAAGCCGAAGGCGGCATGGCCAAGGCTATTGCAACCGGTCGTCCGAAAATGGAAATTGAGAAAGCCGCTGCCCTCAGACAAGCCCGTATCGACAAGGTCGAAGACGTTATTGTTGGCGTCAATAAATTCCGCCTCGAAGATGAAGACCCAATTGATATTTTGGAAATTGATAATGCCAAGGTTAGGGCCGGGCAGATCAAGCGGATCAAAGCCGTGCGGGCCTCTCGCAATGAAGATAAATGTATGGCGGCCTTAGACGCGCTCAAAGCCATCGCCCATTCAAAAGAAGGTAACCTCTTAAGGGCGGCGATTGAAGCAGCACGCGCACGCGCAACCCTAGGCGAAATAAGCGATGCCATGGAGACCGCCTTTGGCCGCCATAAGCCCGTCACCCGCGTTATTAAGGGTGTTTGGTCTGCAGCTTATGGTGATGATCCAGCCTATCAAAATGTTAGCGAAAAGATCGAAGAATACGCCCAAGACAAAGGCAAAGCGCCGCATATATT
>CAYTLJ010000176.1:0-3712 GCA_964438555.1 uncultured Algimonas sp. | reverse complement strand
CCAAATTTCAACTCATTTCCCTCCACGCCATAAATAGCAACAACATCCATCCACCCCTGACTAATCGATTGGTTGATGAGGCTTTCCGCAGGCAAGCAGAAACGCCCGGCGACGTCTTCGAGGGTGAAATCGATTTCGCCTATGCCGTGAAAGCCGCGATAGACAACTTCGGTACAGACTAATCGGTCCGAGGTGCTGAAATCAAAAATAAAATCATAAAGCTTGCCCTTATGTGTTCTCGCGCGGTCCAAGGCTTGAGACACAAGCGTGGCAGATAATTTTGGTCTCAAAACAAGAAAGGCGTCCACCTCGAGGGTCTCATCAATATCGCGCAATAAGACGCCATCTTTCTTAGCCTCCAAAATATCAAAATCATCAGCCCCTAACCACAAAGCCGCATGGGGCCAAAAACCAGGTAGGAAAAGATTGCTCACCGCATCATCATGACGGGTAACAAAGACATCTCCTGGCATTAATTTCGAGCGTATTTCATCACGTATATTTTGCGTCACACGTTTCGGCGCCTTTGGCAGCTTAACCAGAGGTATTTTAAGCTCGGCAATTTCGGATCCCATCATCTCAAAGACTGTAAAGACGATATTGCGTTCTGCCGATTTGCGCCGGCGTTTAAGGGAATGTCGGACAAAACGGCGATAGCGGCGCAAATGATCGCCGCGCGACGCCGTTGGTAGGTTTAGTGTCTCTAATATGTCTATAATCTCTGATGGGGCGGCCTCTAAGATGCGCGTTTTATTCTCGTCATAAAAGGCACGCGCACGATAAAACCCATGCATTTTCATGGCCGATGTCAACTGTCGATAAAGACGCGTAAATTGCTTGCGTTTCAAACCATAGCGCAGATCCGCCTCATCAAGCTTTTTCCAGATGATATCGCGGTCTCGCGCTAAGTCGATAAGATATTCCCCTGTCCCAACGATGATTTCAGCAGCACAAAAGGCAATAGAAAAATCATGTAAGTCTTGATGTGTTGCCGTCTCAATTGAGGCCCGCGCCCGCTTAGATCCAGGACGCAAATCTTGGATAATCTCCCAAAGTGAGACCCTAATCGCCAAATAGCGCGTATAAATTTCCCGGAGGCGCTCATCTTCGACCGGCGTAAAATAACCACGACCTTCCGCAGCCTTACCATCCTCTATTAAACCTTCCATAGCTTGGTGCGATGGTAAAGCCCGATAAGCCGCCAAAAGCGTTTGGACAGAGGCTAGTTCCGACATGATATTTTGAAACTTAAAAAAATATATTGACCGCCTGTCCGAAATATACGGGCGATCAATTAAATGGGCCTATAGGCGCTTCACCGTAATACCGCGCGCTTTCAAAATCGCTTGGACGCTATCATCACCTACCAAATGTCCTGCCCCGACAGCCATAAAGTCAGTCCCAGAACCTTTCAGCTCGTCTTCGATTTGATTGGCCCAATCTATATTTCTGTTCTTAATAATGGCCTCATAGGCTGCTGGCATTTCAGATTTCATCTCGTCTATAAACTCTTCTTCGAGATCATCGACATCTCCAACTGACCAATCCTTCACCATTTCATTTAAGGTCTCGACCATTTCGTCTACTTCAGAAAGGGAGTCTTTGAGCATTTGCAATTGCGTATCTTCTGGCAAGCCCGCGAGCATTTCGATTTGTTGTTGCGCCGTTTCAAGACCTCGAATTGTTTTCCCGGCTGCTAGGGGTTCCAATTGTTTTTCGACGCCAGCTTCAGGATTAAATCCATTGCCCACAAGAGCTGCGACACTTACCATCGTCGAGGCCAGCCAGGGCTTCATCGCATCAACGGCTTCAAAAGGCATACCAAGCGGCGCAATCACTTCTTTCAGCTTCGCAACCTCTTCCTCGGTCAGTTTAGACGACAGAGATGATCCAGGCGCCATACCTAATTGCATCGTCGATAATTGTATAGCTGGATCTAGTTCTGCCCCAGGTGTGATTTCAAACCAGACTTCTTCGGCATTCGCGAGACGTTTGGTCATGGCTTCAGATTTCCAAGTCACACCATCTGGTAGAATATGGATCGTCGGGTATAGCGTAATTTCAGAATCCGCATCACTTACGACCCACATAGGGGGCTGGGGCGGCAATTCGCTTTTTGTTGAACTATCCGCAGCCCCGGAACAGGCCCCAATGAAAACGGCGCCCGTTAGGGCCGCAACGCGAAACAAGATAGACATAAAACTTCCCTTTTTAATATTTACCTAAGCGGTAACAGCTTTTAAAGAAAATGAAAGAAAATTTTATGTTGGTTTGTTATTTTTCATCCCATAAAATCGGTTATTATTGACTTAATCGCAAAGAGACAATTTAGGCAATTTTTCTATTTTATCGCCCGAGATTGACTGAGCTTTGCTCGCATTTTGTACCCGCCTCTATAGCCGTTTGACGGTATAGCCGCGCGCTTTCAAAATGGCTTGAACGCTATCATCTCCTACAAGATGCCCTGCCCCAACAGCAATGAAATCTGTCCCAGAGCCTTTCATTTCTTCTTCGATTTGATCCGCCCAATTTTCATTTCGGTTTGTAAAGACGGCGTCATACACGCCAGGAAATTCGGCCTTCATCTCGTCAATAAGCTCGTCTTCAAGGTCTTCAACATTTCCAACCGCCCAATCCTGAACCAATTCATTTAAAAGCTCGACCGTATCATCCAGATCCGCAAGGGATTGGCGTAATAATTCAAGCTGTATCTCTTCGGGCATAGACGCAAGCAATTCCAACTGCCCTTGCGCCGTCTCTAACGCCCTTATTTTCTTTCCGGCGACCATGGGTTCGAGTTGTGCCTCGACGCCTGCATCCGGACTAAACCCTTTCTCAAGCAAAGCCCCAATACCAACCAGGCTAGACGCCATCCAGGGCTTCATCGGGTCCACGGCTTGAGCGTTCATACCCAAAGGTGCAATTGCAGTTTCAAGCTTTGCAATTTCATCATCATTTAACTTAGACAAAAGTGAAAAATTTGGATCCATGCCAAGCTGCAAGGCGCTTAATTGTATGTCTGGATCTGATTGTGATCCAGGCTTGATTTCAAACCAGACTTCATCGGCATCTGCCAATCGTTTTATTAAGTCTTCAGATTTCCAGTCTATGCCTTCCGGCAGAATATGCAGTGTCGGATAAAGCGTAACTTCAGAATCTGCATCGCTCACCACCCACATAGGAGGTTGAGGTTTCATTTCACGTTTCGTGGAATTGTTTGCGCCCGAGCAAGCTGAGAAAAATAATACACTTATCAAAGCCGCAACACGAAGCGAAATAGACATAGAAAACCCTTCATTTAAAGTTCTATTTAATCGGTAACAGTTTTTGTCGGAAATAACAGACAAAAATGGGCCACATGAATATTGGATTAATTACCAAATCATAGATCATACAGCCTTACTATACTATAACGATAAAGATCACGGGAGACGATTATGAGGTTACGGGCGCAATTTTGGGTTTTTGTTTTATGTGTATTCGGACTGATTAGCCCTGCGCCGCTGGCCGTCTCACAAACCAAACCGCAAGTGTCTGGATATTTTGTAACGCATAATTTCGAATTAGAAAATTATAATCGACGCTATATATTATACACGCCGAAAAATGCTCAAAATCTAGACGGGCCTAGACCGCTTGTGCTTGTTATCCATGGAGGCGGTGGCACAGATCGCGGCACGATCAAGCTCGACCATGGCCGGTGGCAAAGCCT
>CAYTLJ010000175.1:0-3774 GCA_964438555.1 uncultured Algimonas sp. | reverse complement strand
TCGACACTGGCGGCAATGCCCATGGCATTGGCGATTTTGACGACTTCGACTTCGAGCATGCGGTTGAGCGCGGTTTTCGTGTAATTGCGCTTGGTCGCTGCCGTGCTGTCAGCGTAAAGTGTCTGGCCTTTTTTGGCCATATCGCGGAAGGATTGCGGCGGACTAAAGCGGGCACCGTGACGCTGGGCGAGCATATCAGATGTGGCGATATAGGCATCCAATCCAATTGTATCGATATAAGAGAGCGGACCACCCGTATAAGGCGGGAAGCCAAGCCCGAAGATCGCACCAAGGTCGGCACTTTGCGGATCTGGCACAACACCCTCAGCAAATGTCCGTGCAGACGGCGCAAGTAGAGAATAGAGAATACGCTGAGACACCTCTTCTGGTGACGGTTGTTCGTCTGCGAGCGGGTAGTGATCTGTCATCCCTTTCCAGAGACCCAAGCGTTTTCCGCCTTCGGCGTAATTATAGAACCCTGCGCCAAAACGACGACCCGCACGTTCGAGTTTGTTGACCATCAACTCCATAAAGTCTTCGGTTCCAGATGGGACATATTTATCACCCATTTCTTCCTGGGTGGATTTCATAATGTCATAGCCGAGTTTCAGCGTTGTATCATCTGTGACGGCGAGGGGGCCAATTGGGAGGCCGAGATTTGCCGCAACATTTTCAATCAAAGCCATAGAGACACCTTCAGTGACCATTAGAACAGCTTCATTGACATAAGGCGGGAAGACCTGATTGGTAAAGAAGCCGCGCACGTCTTTGACAACAATCGGTGTTTTGCGGATTTTTCTATTATAATCAAAAGCGGCTGCCAGAGCGACATCGCCAGACCCCGCATGTGGAATGATTTCGAGTAATGGCATTTTCTCCACGGGAGAGAAGAAATGCATGCCGATATATTGTTCTGGACGTTTTGAATTCTTCGCAAGACCACCAATTGGGAGTGTGGATGTGTTGGTCGCAAAGACAACATCTTTGCCAATGACGGCTTCGGTCTTTTTGATCACATCGGCTTTGACGTCTGGGCGCTCAAAAACAGCCTCAATAATTAGATCTACATCTTTGAGGTCGTCATAATTATCAGTAGGTGTGATCCGCGCGAGGAAGGCTTCCGCATCCTCTTTGCTCATCCGGCCACGGGAGACGCGCTTGTCCAAAATCTTTTTGGAATAAGCGATAGCTTTTTGCGCTTCTTCCATATTTCGGTCGAGCGAAATAACCTCCATACCAGCTTTGGCTGTGACATGGGCGATACCCGCGCCCATAAGGCCGCAGCCTAAAACGCCGACTTTATTGATCTCAATTTGAGGTACGTCTTTGGGACGGCCTGCGCCTTTTTCAGCGGCATTTTTATTCAAGAAAAGTGTTCGGATCATATTTTTAGATGTCGGACCCGACAATAATTTCATGATATATTTTACTTCGATCGCAAGGGCCGTGTCGATAGGAACAATGGAGCCCTCATAAAGACAAGACATGATGGCTTCGATTGCCGGGTAATTCCCTTTGGCTTTGTCTAGCGCCATAGCATTGGCTGCCATAAAGAACTGAACTGATTTCGGGTTCATGGCTCCGCCACCACCAGGAATTTTAAAGCCTTTAACATCCCATGGGGCAACAACGCCTTTTTCGATATTTTCTTTGACCCAGGCTTTAGCGGCGTCAACTGTTGTACCAGCTTCGACAACTTGATGGATGAGCCCTTGGGCAAGTGCCTTTTTAGGGTCTAAGTTTTTCCCTTGGGTACACATCATGGCTGCGTTTTGCAGACCCATAAGGCGCATTGAACGCTGGGTTCCGCCCGCCCCAGGTAAAAGGCCAACGAGGACTTCTGGTAGGCCTAATTTGATCTTGGGATTATCGGCAACAACGCGGTGATGGGTTGCAAGTGTAACCTCAAGGCCGCCGCCCAAGGCAAGACCTTCGACAGCTGCGGCACATGGCTTGGCTTTTTTGCCTTCGCGCTGGATTTGGCGAACCGTATGACCGCCATTTTCCATTTTTCGGAAAGCGCGCTGCATCGTCATCGCTTCCTCGAAATCGTCTTTTGTTATGTCGCGATCTCCGAGGGTTGAGTTTGCACTCATCATTTCAAGATCAGCGCCTGCAAGGAAGGCGTTGTCTTTACCAGATGTGATGACAAGGCCTTTCATCTCATCATTGGAATTGAAGTCATCAATAAATTTATCAAATTCTTTGATAAAGTCCGGGGTCCAGACATTCATCGTTTGATTTGGAACATCGATCGTCAGAAGAACAATGCCGTCAGCATCTGTATCGAGTTTGAAATTTGTATATTTTGCCATTTTTCTATCTCTACTTTTATGCGGACTTAAACGCGCTCAATGATTGTGGCTGTGCCCATGCCGCCGCCAATACAGAGCGTAACAAGAGAGGTTTCTTTGTCTGCGCGCTCTAGCTCATCAACCATCGTGCCCAGTATCATTGCGCCTGTCGCCCCTAAGGGGTGTCCCATCGCAATAGCGCCGCCATTGACGTTGATATCGCCATGATCAATGTCGAGCGCCTGCATAAAGCGCAGGACAACGGCTGCGAAAGCCTCATTGAGTTCATAAATATCAATGTCTGAGACATTCATACCAGCGCGCTTTAAAGCTTTTCGGGCTGCAAATTCCGGACCTGTCAGCATGATAGTTGGCTCAGATCCAATTGAGGCCATAGAGCGGATACGCGCGCGGGGCTTGAGGCCTAGGCGTTCGCCGGTTTCTTTGTTACCGATCAAAATAGCGGCGGCCCCATCAACAATACCCGAAGAATTACCAGCATGGTGGACGTGGTTTATTTTTTCGACTTCGGGATAGCGTTGATTAGCCACACTATCGAAACCAAAATTTTCACCCATCATTTTGAATGACGGGTTTAGGGCGCCAAGGCTTTGCATATTTGTTTCTGGGCGGATGGTTTCATCACGGTCCAAGACCGTCAATCCTATGACGTCTTTGACAGGAATGATGGATTTGTCGAAACGATTTTCGTCCCAGGCTTTTTGAGCGCGTTTTTGGCTTTCTACCGCATAGGCATCGACATCATCACGCGAGAAGCCATATTTCGTTGCAATAAGGTCGGCTGACACACCTTGCGGGACAAAATAATTGCGAATGGCAACAGCCGGATCGGTTGCCATGGCGCCGCCATCTGATCCCATTGGGACGCGTGACATATGTTCAACGCCGCCACCAATGGCGAGATCGCATTCGCCGGCCATAACTTTTGCTGCAGCGATATTAGAGGCTTCTAGACCCGAGGCACAGAAACGATTGACCTGAATGCCGGATGTGGTCTCGGCATAGCCAGCCTGCAAAATCGCTGAGCGCGTAACAACCGCGCCTTGTTCGCCAACAGGGGAGACACAGCCAAAGGCTACATCTTCGACTTCTGCACTATCAATTCCATTGCGGTCACGTACGGCTTCGAGGACTTGGGTCGCAAGGCTAACAGGGGTGACCTCATGTAGGCTGCCGTCTGATTTTCCTTTGCCGCGCGGTGTACGCACTGCGTCATAAATATAGGCTTCGGTCATGGACTTTCCTCTTGCGATATCTGCCGACGGTTTGCTGTCGGTCTAAATTCGAATTTTACGTGGTTTAGGACGCAGTGCGCGGCATTTCCACTATTGATTTATGAGGCAGTTAACGTTTACGTTAACGTAAGGCAATAGGAATGCTTTCAAATTGATGTGAACGAATTGAGATATATCAGCGATCAGGAATTTCCGCATGTGCCGTTGGACCTGCTCTAACTGGC
>CAYTLJ010000174.1:0-3838 GCA_964438555.1 uncultured Algimonas sp. | reverse complement strand
ATGCGATGGTAAATATACCAGCTGGCAAAGATGAGGATAAAAATGGACGCCATCCAATAAGGGGATTCATACCAGCCCACGCCTATGGCTACCAAGATAAAAAATAAAAAAATAGCTTGTACGATTTTATCGGAAATTTTTTGCTTTTGTTTTTTGGTCATGCATGATCTTTGATTGAATTGTTATCTTCAATGCCAAGCCTTATTTTGCAAGCCATTTATATGAGGTCAATATTTCGAAATGTAAGCGATTGAACGTGCGTTTCAATCCCAAGACTGGGGTCGATGCTCTCTCGTAAAATCTGTCAGAGAGGTTGTTTTTAGCTGTTGAGCCTCGAACGGATTGGATTAATCAAAACCAAAAAAAAGCGAAGCGCGGAGATGCGCTTCGCGAAAATCAGAATAAAACAGGCTTAGCTGCCCGGGTTGAAATTACCCGTAATCATGCAGGTGCCATCAGCCTGTGCTGTTGTGCCCGCTGGGCAAGATACGGCGGGCGCGGCTGTGGTGGTCGTTGTCGATGTTGTTGTTCCACTGGAACCATAGCTTGTGCTTGAGCCCGTTGTGGTTGTTGTGTCTTTTGTGCCGGAGCTATAATCGGTCGCAGACCCTTTAGCCTTGTCGACAACCGTATCGACAATTGTGTCGTCTTTCTTTTGCATAAATTCTTTTGTGCTGGACCCAAAAGACGTCCCCGGAGCTCCGACTTTATCACCGATCGCGTCGCCTGCAATACCATTGACCCGGTCTTTGGCTTTGTCTGTAACAACTTCAATTGTGGCTTCTTCAGTTGATTTTCCTTCAAGGAGTACTTTCTTGCCGATATCCACCTTGTCTTCGGTCGATAGGGTTCCAACGGCGCCTTTTGCGAGGTCCGCGGCTTTATCTTTCACGACATCTGTGGCTTTGTCAGTTACGACGTCTTTTGCAGCGCCGACCACGTCTTGGGCGAAAACCGTTCCAGCCGTTCCCAGCGTGAGTCCGGCGATGATAAGTGTTTTTACGAGTTTCATAGAGTTCTCCTGACGAATCTAGTATTGGCTTTCACTATATGCGGGAAATAGAAAATTGCCTATCACAAAAATCCACGCAAATGCGGCGAGAATGTGGCGATTTCCAAAAGCTTTCCTTACGGATTAATTGATAGAGTGTAATATCCCAAGACTTGGACCTCTCAAATAGACCTAAAAACCCATTGCAATTTTCTCGTTGGAGAGACCTGTCTTTCGCTGTTTGATCATTTTGATCTAAGACAGTAAAATACGCTATAAGTCATATTCAATGACGTCTGATCAAAAATATAAAGGCCCGGTCGATATTTTTATCGGTGGCGCAGGCGACGTTAAGACAAAACTTGTTAAGCGATATCAGGTGGCGTTTAAGGCCAGACATAAAACCCGTTCCGTCTTCTATTTTGAGCACACGCAATTTGGACAGGCTCAGTCGACCTTAGACGCTCTACCTGCGGGGCAAGACATAAATCTTATTGGACATTCTTACGGTGCGGCCATGGCCGTCAGACTTGCGAAAAATACCGACAAAATTATCAACACGCTAATCGGGGTTGATCCCGTCAATAAATTGATTGTCTCAAAAGGTCCCAAAGTCCTGAAAGACGTTCGCCGCATTGTTATGGTGACGGCAACAGGGACTGAAAACCGGCTCTATGATGGAAATACGATTGCTCTGGTTGGGCGTGTATTTGGGGGTGGTGTACCCAAAACTTTTAAACATGACACCGCGCTTCAAATTCATGCGCCGTTTGCCCATTATAATTTCGAGGCCTTGATGGAGTATAAAGATCCTCAAGGCATAAGCGCGTCGCGTATTTTGCTCGAAGACGCGCGTGACTTATATGTTTAATTATAATTGAACTTACGGGTATGTGCCCCAAACACCTGTTCAAGGTCTTGATGAACAAACGAAACATCGTCGAAAATTAGCTGGAATACCGAGCAAGACGCGTTCGATAACGTCAAATTGATCTATAATCCCAATATAGCCATGCGTTTACTGTGATTTTGTCACCGGTTGAATTTGAGATGACGGCAAAATTGAGCAACACTGTGTTGGTTAGCTAAGCGACATATCAATCCTCTGATTGAAATGATTAGGCTGTAAGTTGAGGCTTTTTATGAAATTTTTTAGTCCGCTCGTCTTGGGTCTATGCCTCAGTGTTTCTACCCTTTGTTTCGCACCGCAAAATATCTGGGCACAATCTTCCGAAGGCGTAACTGTAGAACCGGAAACCTATGACGCCCTTTATTCGCGAGCGATTAATCACGCGGAAAATGCGCCTTTAGTGTCCATATCTCCGGAAAGCGGAAACCTAATCTACGGACCTTATGCTAATCGCGGCGAACCCAATGACGCGTTTCATATTGTTCCAGATTTTTCCTATGCAGGGTATAAGGATGGCGGCGTTGCTTTACCGACAGAAGCGTCAATTCCGGTACGTCTAACCTTAGAGCCTGATGGTGAGCCAGATGATCATGCGCGTATCCAAGCCGCGATTGACAAGCTGTCTACCATGCCAGCTGATAGTCGCGGGATTCGTGGAGCTCTTTTGCTAAAGGCAGGTGAGTGGCAGGTCTCAACCCCATTAGAGTTAAGTGCGAGCGGGGTCATCATACGCGGCGAAGGTCAAGGTGAGGACGGCACGGTCGTTCTCGCGACATCAAAAGATGAAAAAGACACGCTTCTATATGTTCGCGGAGACGGCGAGGGGCGTCATGCACCGGAAGCTAGTTCAGCTCATGTGAAACGAATTGTGCAAGATTTTGTACCTGTGGGATCGAATAGCGTCGCGATTGAGTCCACCGTTGGGTATAAGGTTGGCGATAAGATTGGTATTACGCGCACGCCTAATAATATTTGGGTTGGTGCGAATGGCGTAAATACGTCGGCTTTTGGTTGGACAGCCTCGCGTTACAAGGTGGTGCATGAACGCACCGTTCTGGAAATCAGAGGGAAGACGCTGGTTTTTGATATTCCAATTACAGATGCCTTAGATTCCCGTTTCGGTGGAGGGGAGGTCTACCGACTTGATACATCTGGTCGCTTGCAACAAACAGGGATTGAAAATCTGAGGATTGATACGCGGCGTTATTTTGATGTGAAACGCCAGGACCGCGCATTTTACGGCATGCGATATAAATATGTAGAAAATAGTTGGGTGCGCAATGTAACCTTGCGGTCTTTTTCGCATGGGTTTTCATTTGAAGATGGAACGCGCGCCATCACCGCTCAAGATGTCGCGCATCTCGATCCAAATTTCGAAGTTAAGGGCGGGAATCATTATGCCTTTATTGTTCAAAAAGGATCGCAAATTCTCTTTCAACGCTGTTATGCGTCCAAATCTCGTCACGCTCTGATTACGGGCTCGACCGTGCCCGGGCCAAATGTCTATTTAGACTGTCTCGCGCGTAAAAGCGAAAGCGACTCGGGACCGCATCATCGTTGGGCCACGGCCACGCTGTATGACAATGTAAAGGATAAGCTTTGGCGGTCTCAAAACCGTGCCAGTGTTGGAACTGGTCATGGCTGGGCGGGGGCGCAGCAAATGTTATGGAATTCAGATCTTTTTGAAATTGTCCTACAAGCTCCACCTTTTGCCATGAATTACGCGGTCGGCAATAAGGGTAAAATTATCAAGGGAAATTTTGCTCCATCAGAACCGAATGGATTATTTGAAAACCATGGTCGGTTTGTCGATACTAGAAGTCTATATTTGAAACAATTAGAGGAGCGATTAGGATCTAATGCCGTGGACGCCGTGACCCATCCCGCTCAAAGAGACGGAGAGATTTGGGGGATGCTTAAGGACTGGAAGGGCGAAG
>CAYTLJ010000173.1:0-3854 GCA_964438555.1 uncultured Algimonas sp. | reverse complement strand
TGGATTGGTTGCGGGGGTAGGATTTGAACCTACGACCTTCAGGTTATGAGCCTGACGAGCTACCGGGCTGCTCCACCCCGCGTTATGTCCCTCCATTATGAGGAAGACGCGATATATGACCCTCGCTTAAAAACATCAAGAGCTGAATCAGCTATTCGTGGAATTAGAGAAGGCTAAACACAGGCGCTGAAAACCCTACCCTCTATTTCTTTAACCCATGCTTTCGCAAGAGACCGCGAAATTGATGATAGGTCAGGTCCAGCCGCTGGGCGGCCTGACCTTGATGTTGCGCGCTTGCGCGTAAGGCCTCATCAATAAGGCTGCGTTCAAATCGCAAAACACGATCGGAAAAACTTAAAGCTGTGTCTGGCGGTCTCTCTTGTGTGAGTGCGTTGGCCTGAAGAGATGGATCTGAAACCAGTTGATTTGACTGTGTTTCTACCCGGCCGGGGACAGGATTGAATGCGGGTTGCGCGATTGCCCGTGTTTTGATGCGAGGTTCGCGCAGCGGGTGCGGGCTTGTAAAGGGATCAAATATCAGCGGACCAATCGGCTCGCTCAAAGTTTCATCTGCAAGCCAGCTTTGGGCGGTATTGCGTTCAATGACGGTTTTTAACTCGCGAACATTCCCGGTCCAATCCCGGTTTAATAGGCTCTCGCTGGCTTCAGCCGTAAAGCCTGGAAAACTCTCAGCGCCAAGCTCGGCGGCAAGTTTTCGTCCAAAATACTCAGATAAAGGCATGATATCATCACGTCTTGCATTGAGCGGGGGCAGGGTAAGAACACTAAAAGCCAGCCGGTCCAAGAGATCGGCTCTAAATTCGCCGTAAGTGACGGCTTGAGGAAGGTCTTTGGCAGTGGCGGCTACAACGCGGACATCGACTTCTTGTTCAGATTGTTCGCCGCTGGCGGAATAGCGTCCATATTCAATGGCCCCCATAAGCTTTTCCTGCAGGCGAGGGGAGATCGCATCTATATTGTCTAGGAAAATCGTTCCGCCATCGGCGTGGTAGAATTTGCCATTTGTATCATCTCGCCCGTCAAGGAAGCTTTCTCCGAATAGCTCCTCATCTAGCCTTTCATCCGTAAAGGCGGCGCAATTGACGGTCATAAAGACGCGTTCCCACCGCGGCGACAAGAAATGAACGCGCGAGGCGATCAATTCCTTGCCTGTCCCGCGCTCCCCAACAAGTAAAACAGGTCGGTCCAAGGCGGCCGTATCTGAAACTTGATCAAGAATCGCAAGGTAAGCTTGAGATTGTCCAATGGGTTGAGGGGGTAAGCCAGCCATAAATAGTAAAATATACTAAATTATGATGGTGTAAATAGCTAAATATATAATAAAATTACTAAATATTATTTATGCAATTTGCGGGAAATCAAAAAAACCATTATATTTCAATGATTTAAAAAAGTTAGACAAAAATATTTTCCTGCGCAATCTTTGGTTTGTCGGCGGGCGGCATAAGCCAAACGCCAAAAGGAGACGAAACGCCAATCAAGGCAAACAAATTGGAAGACAAAGGAGAGAGACATGACCTTCCGCACAATTGATACAGATATGGAAACCGTGGGTGCCACCGCGGATCCTGCGATGGGAGGCATGTCTCGTCGTTCACGTATGGCTCGCCGTGCAACTGTGATGCGCTCACGAACACGCTCAACAACACGCGTCTGGATGTAAGCTAACTTAAAGGAGACGGCATAATGGCTCGTTACAATGGAACAACGCAAGATTGGCGCGTCAAAGGTGCCCGGTTTGTGCGCTACCTCACAACCCGCTCAGTAGAATGCTGGGGCTTCCTCGCCGTGGGCGTTTTGATCGGAAAGATCATTCTCTAACCAAATTTATCCCCGTGTGCGGGGATAGAAAATTCAAAGTCAATAGGAGACGAAAACATGGGTATTTTTTCCCGTATGGGTGACATCATTAATTCTAACCTCAACGCCATGATCGACAAGGCGGAGAATCCAGAAAAAATTGCGCGCCTTATTATCCAGGAAATGGAAGACACTTTGGTGGAAGTTCGCACAGATGCGGCCCGAAACATTGCTGAACGCAAAGAGCTGTCACGCAAGGCTGAGCATTATTCCGCTCGGGCTCGCGATTGGGAGGCGAAAGCTGAACTGGCCCTTACCAAGGGTCGTGAAGATCTGGCCCGCGGCGCGCTTTCAGCCAAACAACAATCAGAAGCGATGGTTGACGTTGTTGAGCGTGAAATGGATGTGCTAGATGAGGCGGTTGCAAAGGCCGATGAAGATCTTGCCAAGCTACAAACTAAACTCAATGAAGCTAAGGCCAAGCATAAAGCCCTGTCTATGCGCTCATCGGTTGCCAAAGGGCAGATCAAAATGCGCACAATGGTACGCGATACCAAAGTTGAAGATGCGCTGGCGCGATATGAGCGTATGGAACGCAAAGTCGACGAATTGGAAGCCCATGTTGAAAGTTTCGACCTGGGTCAGGGCGGCGATAGTCTTGAAAGCCAATTTGCGGAACTCGAAGCCAATGATGCGATCGAAGATGAACTGGCCGAGCTAAAAGCGCGGATCAGCAAGCCGAAGGCTGCTAATGGTGGGTCTAAGAAGAAGGCTGGCTAAGCAAGCTTTAACAGAATTTGCACCCGGGTAACCTCCCCCAACCCCGACCGGACTTTTGTCCAAATCACTCGGGTGCAAACCTAAATTGGAGAGAGATAGAAAGGCTATATTGATGGCAAATTTAATTCCACTTGCAGGCATATTAATGCCACTGGGAATTGTGTGGGTCTGCTTACACTACAGGCATTTAAGCAAAACAGCTGGGACGATCACCGATGATCAGGCTGTTGAACTGACACAAATGTCAAAAATTGCAGATATATTGGATCAACGTGTCTCAGTTTTAGAAAAGATTCTGGATGATGAAGTTCCAAATTGGAGAGAAAAATGAGTAAGCGGAAATATAAAAATCCGGTCCATAGAAGTCTTCATGACTATAATTGGGATGGATCTTATGATGGCTATGATTATGAGGGACCGCACCGTCTTACTCGTAACACGATTGAAGGAAAACTAGGCGGTGTTTGCGCCGGAATTGGCGATTACCTTGGCTGGGATCATACGCTCGTAAGAATTGTAACCATTCTTCTTATTGTCTTTACGTCCGGCACCCCATTGTTAATTTACTTTATTCTTTGGGCTGTCATGCCCAAGGACCAGAGAGCGCCTTATGTCCGCGAATATAGAGAACAACGCACGGCGCGTCAGCAGGTTGAAGCGCCAATTGGAACGGCTGAATCTAAGACAACCTATACTGATGTTAAGTCTAAATTTCGTTCAGTCGAGGTTAGGCTACAAGATTTGGAGAGATCTATAACATCGAAGGAATGGAAGCTCCGTCGCGACTTCCGTGATTTGGAAGGCTAACCCTTAAATACAGGCGCGGTGCCACGCGCCTGACATTTTTTAAAATTATCTGGCTAAAGGAGAGAAAGCCATGATGAAGTCAATCATATTTATGTCGGCCATTGCTTTGACAGGCGCGACCCAATCTACAACCATCACCCCAACCACAGTAGATCAAGCCAAACTTTCACTTGCTGAAACAAAAGTCGTCGCTCAAATTATTTATATGGAAATCAATCACGGCCCAAAGGGCTTTGAGTTTTCACTTATTGAAGACAGCGCTGTATTTGTTGATCTGGAGTTTCCGGGCGATACGCATATTCGGATTGGGTTTTAGTCATGACGCGCAACAGATTACTTAAATCCAGCCTCATCTTTTTATCAGCCAGTTTGACCGCGTTCCAAGCTTACGCAGATGAGGTTGTCAAAATCGAAAATTTCATCGGCACAATTAACTGGGAAAATGG
>CAYTLJ010000172.1:0-3871 GCA_964438555.1 uncultured Algimonas sp. | reverse complement strand
AATAGGTTTTTGACGGCGGGCTCAGAGTCGCGCGCCTCTTTGAGGGCAGGTTCAATTCTTATGGCTTCACCAAGGGACACCGGATTAGCCGGGTTAGAGGGGACTAATTTCGCAAGACGGTCTACTTGGCCCAAAGGCATTTGCATGACGCGTCCCACATCCCGCACGACAGCCCGCGCTTGCAAGGTCCCAAACGTAATGATCATGGCGACCTGACCATCGCCATATTTATTGCGAACATAGTCAATAACTTCGCCGCGCCTTTCTTGGCAGAAATCAATATCGAAGTCGGGCATGGAGACGCGTTCCGGGTTCAAGAAACGCTCAAACAGCAAGCCATAGCGCAATGGATCCAGATCGGTAATGGTCAGCGCCCATGCCACAACGGAACCTGCGCCTGATCCACGTCCCGGACCAACAGGAATATTTTGATCTTTTGCCCACCGTATAAAATCGGCAACGATCAAAAAATATCCCGGAAACCCCATATTCTCAATAATGCCAAGCTCGAACTCTAACCGCTCAAAATAAGTCTCACGAGGCTCGGAAAGTTCAATATCTTCTAGTCGCTTTTCCAATCCTTCACGCGCCTGTTGGGCTAAAATTTTAGCCTCAGATTCCGACCCATCACCATAGCTGGGCAAGATCGGTGCATGTTTGGGAACACGGTATGCGCAACGCTGGGCAATTTGGATTGTGTTTTCGATAGCGTCTGGCAGGTCCTCAAACAGTTTCACCATTTCTTCCGAGGATTTGAAATAGTGATGTAAGGAGAGCTTTCGGCGATCTTTTTCCAGAACATAAGTACTTTCCGACATGGCCAATAAAACATCATGGGCTTTGTGCATATCGGGGTCGAGAAAATACGGTTCATTCGTCGCAACGAGCGCTACATCATGCTTATAGGCGAGATCGATAAGCGCGCTTTCTGTTAACGCGCTTTCATCGGGTGTGTGGCGTTGAAGCTCGATATAAAGACGGTCTGAGAATAATGATTTTAAGTGAAGAAGCCATTTTTCAGCTTCCCCCTCTCGACCGGATTTGATGAGTTTATTCAGGGCCCCGTCTTGTCCACCCGTAAGCGCAATCAAGCCGTCTGAATGACCATCAAGTTTTGAGGCTTTAATATGGGGATGATCGGTCGCCTCGATTTCCAAATAGGCTGCAGATGACAATTCCATGAGATTGCCATAACCCAGCTCACTTTGCGCCAATAAAACCAGAGTCCCATCAGGGTCTTTGTGAATTTGTCCCGGTTGTTTAGGCCCTTCCAAATCAAGGCTGAGCGTCACACCGATAATCGGTTGAACGCCCTCACCTGCAACGGTCTCACAAAATTCGAGAGCCCCGCATAGATTATTTGTATCTGTGAGAGCCAAGGCCGGTTGACGATAGCGCGCACAGCGCTCGGCCGTTTCCCTGATCTTTAACGCCCCTTCCAGCATGGAATAAGGCGAACGCATACGAAGATGGACAAAATCACGCGCGATCCGGGTCATGTGTCCTCCTAGCTTATGAATCAGTGTTAGCCACCAATCACCATCATCCACATGGTGACGACAGCGACAAAGCCTGCCAAGACGAGTGCGGATGAAATGTCGTGGATGATTTGACGTGTCATTAAGATTTCCTCACCTATAAATCCATTTGTTCTGTTTATGTTCTATATATATGAGAACAAACTGTCAACATAATGTGAATAAAGCGATTGTGGATATTAACCATAATATTTGTTCACACCTCAATCAGCTTGGATTTCAGCCGCCTCTCGACTCACTGAGCTATGCATTTCATAAGCACTGGATGAACCAGACAAAATATACACCAAATGCCGCTATGGCTGTCGTTATCGCCAGCATGGTGGGTGTGGGCGTCTTCGTCACTTTGGGCTTCCAACTCGAAAAAATAGATAGTCTTTTTGCAATCATGATGATCTGGGTCATTGGCGGAATTGCCGCCCTATGCGGGGCCCTGTCTTACGCAGAATTAGGCGCCTCAATACCAAAATCAGGTGGCGAATATACATTTCTGAGCGAAGCCTATCATCCTGCAGCAGGCTTTATTTCGGGTTGGGTGAGCGCAACAATTGGTTTTGCAGCACCGACCGCACTTGTCGCTGTTGCCTTCGCTGGATATGCAAATAAAGCCTTACCAATAGATCTTAGCGACACCTCTCAAAAACTCGTAGCGTGCCTCCTGATTATTTCAATGGCTTTATTTCATGGCTTTTCAAGACGCGTGTCTGGATCAACGCAAACAATATTTACGACAATCAAAATAGCCGGAATTTTAGCCTTTATTATTGCGGCTTTCACCCTCACAAAAAACCCCCAACCGATCGACCTCATTCCAACACAAGAAGACTTTAAAATCATGACAAAGCCGTCCTATGGGGTCGCGCTGATTTTTGCGGCTTTTGCCTATACCGGATGGAATACGGCGACTTATATTTCTGGAGAAATGTCCAACCCGCAAAAAACACTACCACGCGTCTTATTTATCGGGACCGCACTTGTTACCGTTTTATATTTTTTCCTCAACCTCGCCTTTTTATATGCCGCTCCGATTTCCGAACTTCGCGGCCAAAAGGAAATCGGGATAATTGCTGCCAATTACATTTTTGGTGACTCGGTCGGCCGGATTGTCGGTGGCCTCCTAACGCTTCTTCTTATCTCTACTGTCAGCGCATTGACCTTGGCGGGTCCCAGAGCGCTTCAAGCTGTTGGTCAGGATTATAAGGCCATGTCCTGGTTAGCAAAAAGCACCAAAGATAATGTGCCGTGGTTTGCCATTCTCTTCCAATCCTCTGTCGCAATAATCTTTATTCTGACATCGAGCTTTAAAACCACGCTGACCTTTGCTGGTGCAATGTTGGCCTTTAACAGCCTGCTCGCAATTTTAGGATTATTTGTCTTGCGCTGGCGTCAGCCTAACCTCCCTCGTCCCTATAAAACATGGGGATATCCAATCATTCCAGGGATCTATCTTGCGATCACGTCATTCTCGCTCATACACGCGATTTACGAGAATAAATTGGCGGCATTGGGGTGCCTCGGTTTAATCCAGATAGGACTTATAGTCTGGTTTATCAGCTATATGTTGGAGCGTAAGTCGTCGGGTCATATTTGATGACAAGACCATCGCGAACCGTAACAACCCGATCAAAAAACGGAACCAAGCCCATATTATGGGTCGCGATTAGGGCGGCTACCCCTTCGCGTCGTGTAAGATCGAGTAAGCTCCTAAAGACCCGATCTGATGTCGCGGGATCAAGATTTCCCGTCGGCTCGTCGCCTAATAATATTTGCGGCCGATTGGATAAAGCGCGTGCAATGGCGACGCGTTGTTGTTCACCACCTGACATTTGGCTAGGTCTGTGGGTCAATCTCTCGCCAAGTCCCATACCGGTTAAGAGACGCGCGGCCTCGTCTTCAGCCTGTTTTGCTGCAATACCTGCTATCATTTGCGGGATGGCGACATTTTCTAACGCGGTGAATTCTTTTTGTAGGTGGTGAAATTGATAGACGACACCAATACTCTCACGACGAACTTTCGTCCTTTGATCATTTGATAAGGCTAAACACTCCCGACCATTAATAAAGACTTCGCCTTCATTTGGTGTTTCCAATAAGCCCGCCGCATGAAGCAATGTAGATTTTCCAGACCCCGAAGGCCCGATCAACCCGACCATTTCACCGGGATAAATATCAATATCTGCGCCCGCCATAACGCGTAATATACCGCCGCCCGACGGGTAAGAGCGGTGGAGATTTCGAACAGACAGGACGGGACGGGACGGCTTATTCATAACGCAAAGCCTCCACAGGATCGATACGGCTCGCACTCAAAGCCGGCAGGAAAGTCGCCGCCG
>CAYTLJ010000171.1:0-3898 GCA_964438555.1 uncultured Algimonas sp. | reverse complement strand
GCGTTCTAAGCCTCTCACATCAGCGGCTTCGATTGGGTGAGTTCTAAGCCATGACTTCCTATGTCGTTTGGCGCGAGACGCCAGCTTTAGCTCAACGTGCATAACTGGCCAAATAAGGCGTTTAAGAGACTGCGGTAATGACGCGCCATCAAAAACAAACTTCCATTGCGCCCGAAAACCATGTTAGGCATTGCAACATGAAAGAGACAATTTTGCTATGGTTCCTAAGCCTGGTTTTCATCTGCGCATGTTCACCAAAAGAAGCGCCTCGTGCGAGCACGGTCCAGACACATAAACACCAAGATAATCCAGTTGCCAAACTCGATTTTCTGGTCGGTAATTGGGCGGGTCCGGGCGTATCATTCGCCAGTGACGGATCAGAAAGCCACTATCACGATACAGAATATGTCCGCTTTGATCTTGACCACTCACTCCTGCTTATAAATGCGCGGGGCGAGACACAAGCAGGTGTTACGTCTTATCAATTACATACGGTTATTAATTATGACAAAGACGCAGGCCATTATTGGTACACACCTTATTCTGATAAAGATAGAAAAGCGTCATCCTTCTCATGCGATCTGATCGAGCAGCAATTCTTATGCCTGTCACAGGACAAAAGCTACCGCCTCACATTTCAGCGTTTAGAGGATGGAAAATGGAACGAATTTGGTGAACGATTAAGTGATGGAAAATGGCGTAAAACATTTGAAACCATCCTATCGCCTGCAGATGATTAACGCGCCTTTACGGGCTTTTTAAAAACGCAAATTAGGGCTTGTTAAGCGCATCCGATAGATTATGATTTCTGTCTCACCTGAAGGAGAGTAAAATGACTGAATTAAAAGATTGTGGGTGCGGAAGAAGCCCTACGGGTAAATGTATTGGATGGCATAGCCTGTCTGAAGACGAATATCAGGAAAAATTAAAAGCGTTTGAAGACAAAAAGAAAAACAAAAAATAGAGGGATAAATCCACGCTTTTTATTAAACCTCATCACATAAAAAAACCGCCTTTGTAAAAAGATACAAAGGCGGTTTGAATCATTTAGGCTTTAATCAAGCGTATTTTAAAAATACTTAGCCTTGTAAACAGGTTCCATCGGGCTGCGGTGTTGTGCCTGCAGGGCAATTTACTGGCGGGGCCGTTACAGCTTCTGCTTCAGCTTCTCCTTCGCCTTCTGCTTCACCTTCGGCCTCTCCTTCGCCATAGCCATCAGCTTCAGATTCGCCAGTCGCTTCAGCTTCTCCTTCGCCTTTTGCTTCGGCGTCGCCATAGTCATGAGCCTCAGATTTGCCCTCGGCTTCTGCTTCGCCTGTCGCTTCAGCTTCTCCAGTCGCTTTTTGGGAAGATGTTGCCGAAGAAGAATCGTCATAACTTGTTGCGCAACCAGCAAGGGTTAACGGGCCAGCTAAGACCATTCCTAAAGCCAAAGACCTGAGTAAGGCTTTGTTTTTTGTGTTTGCGCTCATAATTCTCTCCAATAATGGCGGTATTCAGTGAGTAGGTTCAACATCCATAGCTGGCATTTCTGTTGTAGTAAATCATTATTCGTTCACTTAATCGCACGCATATACAACATTTCGTGATTGCTAATGCCTTTACGACATAGCCTGTAGTGATAGTGTTGTCGGATGAAAAAACTTAGATATTACGCTGGCGGCAAGCGTCATCCTGAACAAGATGAAGCCTTCATTGCGTCTCTAAACAAAAAAATATGGAAGGCTGGCGACTTAGAAAGCTGGGATACATGCTGGTATACGGGCATGCCAAAACCAGCTCTTTTTAAAGCGCTGAGCCATCGACAAAATATCAATCATATCCCGGGAAATAATTCCCTCACGATCAAAAGCAGACTGCATGACACGCTCTCATCGGCACAAAACTGTCAGCTAGATGACGCACGAAAAGCCCGATTTGGATTTTTCCCGAAAATATATGACATGCCGGGCGACTATCATAAATTCCATGCATTTGCCGCTGCAAACCCGGATGATAAATGGATTTTGAAACCTAAAAATTCGTCCCGCGGTCGAGGCATTGAAGTTGTGACAGACACGTTAGCTGTCCCGTCGGGTTCGCGGTGGATGGTTCAGCAATATTTGTCAAACCCTGACGTGATAGAGGCGCGTAAATATGTCTTGCGGCTCTATGTTTTGATTACGTCAATCGCGCCGCTTCAGGTTTATATCTACCGGGAAGGATTGGTGAAACTGGCCTCCGAGCCTTATTCGCTTGATAATCTTGACAATCCTTTCGCCCATCTGACCAATCCCGATATTAATGCGACGAATGAGAAAGCGGAAGCGCCGGTTGTTTTTTACAGCTTGGAATATTACCGCCAATTGCTGGAAAAACGCGGGCAGAATGCGGATAAGTTATTTCATCAAATTCACGACCTGGTCACCCTGACCGTTATTGCCTCAAGAGAGAAATTCCGGGCACGAATTGAGCGCGCCAACGTCAATCAACATGCGTGTTATGAGCTGCTAGGTCTGGACTGCATGATTGACAAGAATTTGAAACCGTGGATTTTGGAATGTAATTTAAGCCCATCACTGGAAACCTGTACGACGCAAGGCGAAGAAGCCGATATCGAAGCGGTCATAAAAAACAGCATGGTCAAAGACATGGTCAAGCTGCGGTCTTTGAATAATGTCGATGACCGACCCGTGCCCGATGATTTCAAAACAAAAGCAGGCTTTATTCAGGCTAATCTTGACTATGAAACCGCGCAGTCCGGCGGCTTTAAACGCTTATATCCGAGCCCTGATACTGTGCAGGACTACCAGAATTTCTTCATGCCTTTAAAGTCTGACTTGCTGGCAGCTAAGGCTGTGCTCTCAGATTACACGCCGGCGACAAAATATGCCCATTCCATGACGCCCCACTTAGTCACGGATAAAAACATGTTGGCAATTTACGATAAGAATAAACGAGAATTTATCGAATTGACGGCGCATGAAGGCTGGATATGGGTCAAACTTATGTCGGGTGTTTCACTCCTAGAAATCCAAGAGGAGTATGTGACCAACTTCACGCAAGGTAACGCCGCATTAGACGCCAAAACACGATATGAACTCGAGGCATTTCCATGGGATTGCGCGGCCCGCTGGGTCGAAAAAGGCTATTGTCAGTTTCACGACGTTGCTGAGCTTGAAAAGGCGGAAACAGAGCATACGGACCCTGTGTCTGCAACAGACCTTTCACCGTCCAGCCTGTCACTTCGCTTTAAAGGGATGAGCTTTCAAATTGAATGTTATGGTGCCGATCTCGCTGAAATGTTGGTTGAGACCTATAAAGGAAACGTCCCTAAAGACGCAAAATCTGCAGATGATATAAAAATTGATATTATTCGTGGTCGGGGTGGGTTCCATTTGGTGCAAAACGGCCAGATCAGCAATCGTTTGATTAAATCCGACCTTCTTGATGCACTCAATAGGCGGGTCTTGCGCTCAGTAATAAGCGACGATTTTAATGTGGCTCTGAAGGCGAAGCGTGTGAGAGGATCAGATAACCAAAGCCTTCAAATTATCATGAACCCCGCACCCAAAGATCTCCAAGCAAATGTTTCTGCGACCGGACTTCTCGTGAATCTGAAAACGCAAGATATCGAAGCGGCGATCTTACCTCTATCGCATTCGACGAAAACCAGAGATGACGTCCCGCCAGGAAAAGCGGGTTTCAATCCCGTCAAAGATCTATCTTTTGTCGAATATGATGAAGAGAGCGGCGAGCTTATCCCTGTCACAGATCTGGTAAAAACCATGAATTGGATGATCAGCAACAGCTTTTCAAAAACCGGACCTTTAACAGCCAATCAAATAAATAGTTTGGTGCAAATCATACAGCAAAGGTAAGGGTTGCAGTCCTTATGGCGCTTGAACGTCCTGTTTGA
>CAYTLJ010000170.1:0-3943 GCA_964438555.1 uncultured Algimonas sp. | reverse complement strand
CCTCCATGCATATTGGTACATCCCGCCCATATGCGTGGCGACGGCGTTGGCAGGTCTTCTGACTTAGCGCTAAAACGGATTGTTACGTCTTCCCGGTCCCCTCCAGGGATTTGACCAGTGACATATGTAACATGCCTTACGCATTACAGCGGCGGGAGCCGTTGGAGGTTTTCACTCCATTCCCATATTCACACCCCGATATGGGGTGACCAACACGGGCCTCATAGCGCGAAAATCTGGGAAGGCAAGCTGTAAAAACAAGTCATATAAAGATTTCTTTATATACATATCCAGAAAGCTCTGATAGAGGGCGCGGCAATTATAGGAGTCGCCATGTCTTTATGGTCAAAAATCGAATCTGCTGCTGGGGACCGGATCATCATGTTGGATGGTGCGATGGGCACAATGTTGCAGAAACAACAGCTCGAAGAAGCGGATTTTCGGGGCGACCGTTTTGTCGATTGGCCAAGCCCGTTAAAAGGCAATAATGATCTTTTGGTGCTGACTAAGCCTGAGGCTGTCCGTAAAGTGCATGACGCATTCCTTGCGGCGGGCGCTGATCTGATCGAAACCAATAGTTTTAACGCCACAACTATCAGTCAGGCTGATTATGATATGTCAGACCTCGCGCCCGAAATTGCGCGTGCATCGGCGCAAGTCGCGCGTGAAATCGCGGATGCGTGGACAGCGAAAACGCCGGAAAAACCTCGCGCGGTTCTGGGATCCGTCGGACCAATGAACAAGACTTTGTCTATTTCTCCCAAGGTTGAGGATCCAGGCTATCGGGACGTAACCTTTGACGAGGTCAAAGAGAGCTATATGGGTCAGATCGAGGCCATGATCGATATTGTTGATGCGGTATTGATCGAAACGGTCTTTGATACATTAAATTGTAAAGCCGCGATTGCGGCTTGTCGCGAAGTCTTTGTCAAAGTCGGTTATGAAAAGCCTATTGTGATTTCAGGTACAATTACAGACCGGTCTGGTCGGACGCTTTCAGGGCAGACGGCTGAGGCTTTCTATACATCAATTGCGCATGCCAAGCCCTGGGCTGTTGGCTTAAACTGCGCATTGGGCGCGGATGAAATGCGGCCCCATATAGAAGCCATTAGCCGTGTTGCCGAAACTCGCGTTATTGCTTTTCCAAATGCAGGCCTTCCCAATGCCTTTGGCGAATATGACGAAACACCAGAAGATATGCGGCGTCAGATCGAGCCGTGGATCAAGGATAAATTCGTAAATATATTGGGTGGATGTTGCGGCACGTCTCCTGATCATATTGCTGAAATATTTGATGCAACCCAAGGACATTCGCCGCGTAAGCCCGTTCAACCTAAGCCCACTTTGCGCCTCTCTGGTCTTGAACCATTTGCAATGACGTCATGAGCAATTCCATTACACAATTTATCAATATTGGTGAGCGGACCAATGTTGCGGGCTCAGCTCGGTTTAAAAAGCTGATTGTAAAAGGCGATTTTGAAAAAGCGCTTTCTGTTGCCCGCCAACAAGTCGAATCTGGCGCTCAAATTATTGACGTGAATATGGATGACGGCCTGATTGACGGGGCGGCTGCCATGACCCGATTCCTGCAATTAATGGCGGGCGAGCCTGATATTTCCCGTGTGCCTGTGATGATTGATAGCTCGAAATGGGAGGTTCTTGAGGCAGGCCTGAAATGCGTACAAGGCAAAGCCGTTGTAAACTCAATTTCGATGAAAGAGGGCGAGGCCGAATTCCTTGCTCATGCGCGTAAGGTCCGCGATCTGGGCGCGGCGGCTGTTGTGATGGCTTTTGACGAGGAAGGCCAGGCCGAGACTGCCGATCATAAATTTGAGATTTGCGAACGCGCTTATAATCTCTTGGTCAATGAAGTTGGTTTCCCGCCGGAAGACATCATTTTCGACCCCAATATATTTGCGGTTGCAACGGGTATCGAAGAACATAATGATTATGCGGTCGCCTTTTTTGAGGCCTGCCGCCGGATCAAAGCTAATCTGCCCTATGCGCGGATTTCGGGCGGCTTATCCAATGTAAGTTTCGCTTTTCGGGGCAATAATCCCGTACGTGAAGCCATGCACTCGGTCTTTCTCTATCACGCGATCCCAGCGGGCCTCGATATGGCGATTGTCAATGCGGGGCAATTGACGATTTATGATGATATCCCAGATGAGCTCAAGGAACGGGTTGAGGATGTCATTCTAAACCGCCGCCCAGATGCGACAGACCGCTTGTTGGATGTGGCTGAAAAATACCGCGGCGACGGCAAAGTAAAGGCGCAAAAAATCGATGATGAGTGGCGCAAACTCCCAGTCAATAAACGGCTAGAACATGCACTTGTGCGCGGTATTACGGATCATATTATCGAGGACACAGAAGAAGCGCGCCAGAATGCGGACCGTCCGCTCCATGTCATTGAAGGCCCGCTTATGGACGGGATGAATGTGGTTGGTGACCTCTTTGGGTCAGGTAAAATGTTCCTCCCGCAAGTCGTGAAATCGGCTCGCGTTATGAAAGCTTCAGTTGCGCATCTCTTGCCCTTTATGGAAGCCGAAAAAGAAGAAATGGGCATGGCCGGAACCTCGAACGGCAAAATCCTCATGGCGACCGTCAAAGGTGACGTCCATGATATCGGTAAGAATATTGTCGGCGTTGTGCTGCAATGTAATGGTTATGACGTGGTTGATCTGGGCGTGATGGTGCCCTGTGATAAAATCCTTGAAGCCGCGAAGGAACATGATGTCGATATGATTGGCCTATCGGGCTTGATCACACCAAGTCTGGATGAAATGGTCTATGTCGGGCAAGAAATGCAGAGGCTGGATTTCAACATGCCGCTTTTAATTGGCGGTGCGACGACATCTAAAACCCATACGGCTGTCAAAATCGAACCTGCTTATAAGAATGACGCGACCGTTTATGTTACAGATGCCTCTCGCGCTGTTGGCGTGGTCGGGCAACTCTTGGGTGAGGGCAAAGCGGATTATACCAAAGATTTGCGCGAGCAATATGCCAAGGCGCGCGCGGCCCATCAAAGAGGGCAATCAGCCAAGGTGCGTCTGACGCTCAAAGAAGCTCAAGATAATCCGTGGCAAGGTGATTGGGATAATTACATCCCGCCCAAGCCGACATTTTTGGGTACGAAAACGCTGACCGATTATCCGCTTGAAAATTTACGTGACTTTATTGACTGGACGCCTTTTTTTGCAACCTGGGAATTAAAAGGCCGCTATCCCGCTATTTTGGACAATGAATTATACGGCGAAGCTGCGCGTGATCTTTTCCGTGATGCCAATGAGATGCTTGATCAAATGATCAAGGAAAAATGGGTCAGCGCCAATGCGGTTTACGGCTTCTGGCCTGCCGCTGGAGATGGTGATGATATCACGGTCTTTAAAGATGAGAGCCGTTCCGAGACAGAAGCAAACTTTCACGGATTGCGTCAACAAATTTCCAAAGGCGATGCGTCAAAGCCGAATTACTGTATCTCTGATTTCTGCGCCCCTGAGGGCGATTATATTGGCGGTTTTGCGGTTACGGCCGGATTGGGCGAAGAAGAAAAATCTGCTGCCTTTAAAGACGCTGGCGATGATTATAATTCAATCTTGTTTAAGGCGCTGTGTGACCGTCTGGCCGAAGCCTTTGCAGAACATCTTCATCAACGGGTCCGCCGCGAATTTTGGGGCTATGCACCCGATGAGGCTTTCTCTGGCGAAGACTTAATTGCGGAACGCTATGCTGGTATACGCCCAGCCCCTGGTTATCCGGCGCAGCCTGATCATACGGAAAAGGCGACACTCTTTAGGTTGCTCGATGTGACCAAAGAAACCGATATTGAGCTCACCCAAAATTTCGCCATGCACCCGGCGTCGTCTGTGTCTGGACTTTATTTCTCACATCCCAAAAGTGTCTATTTTGGCGTTGGCAAAATCGAGAAAGATCAAGT
>CAYTLJ010000169.1:0-3951 GCA_964438555.1 uncultured Algimonas sp. | reverse complement strand
TGTTGAGGTGAAGATTAAACCGTGCCTTCACTCTCCAACTCGACCGGTCCCGTCATAATTACATGGCCATCGCTTTCACGCCAATGGATATGAAGCGTGCCACCATCTACCTCAACCGTGACATTGCGGCCTGTGCGTTTTTGACGATGGGCAGCCACAACGGCGGCACAGGCACCCGTTCCGCAGGCGAGCGTCATGCCGACGCCGCGCTCCCAGACTTTTAAACGAATGCGGTCATCCGCTTCAACTTTGGCAAATCCGACATTAGCTTGTTCGGGAAAAAGGGGATGAAACTCGATCATGGGCCCGGCGAGTTCAGGTTTGACTGTTTCAAAATCTTCGACAAAAAAGACGCAATGCGGATTGCCCATGCTGACGGCACCGGGATTAGAGAGCACGGGATTATCAATGGGCCCGATTTTTACATCAATGTGATGGGTGTGCATGGACTCTTCGAGTGGTATTTGTGTCCAATCTAGCTTTGGTTCTCCCATGTCCACCGCGATTTCAAATTCGCCTGCGCGTGTGCAATATAATAAACCATCATTCGTCTCGACAACGCATGTGTCGGTGTCAGCCTCGCGCATATGAAACCAAGCGGTTGTGCGGGTTGCGTTGCCGCAGGCATCAACTTCGAACCCTTTACGGTTGCGAATTTCCATAAAGATATCGGCGTCTGGGGATTTTGGCGCGCGTAAGATTACAATTTGATCCGCCCCTTTTTCACCCATGACTGATCCGCCAGGTCTCGCGATTTCAATAGTCTGTTCATCAGACAAACGAAAACTAGGCGTGTGTCTTGCGTCAAACACACCAAAGCGATTTCCGGCTCCATTCATAATTAGAAACTTCATGGGCTTCATATAAGCGTCTCGTTTCTTGGTGCAAGCGACATCCTTACGCCTTGCACTTAGTCGCAAAAATAGCTTAATCTTTAGGATAAGAGAAAAGGAGAAGATTATGTGCGTTAAAGGATTTTCAAAAAGCTTTTTATTGTTAGGGGCATCTACAATTCTTATCGCGTGTTCTAACGGTGAAACAAAATCCTCTGCGACAGCCAAAGCTGCGAAGGCCGATGTGTCTGCAGTCGTCGAAAAGGGGTCTAACAAAACTTATGACACAACATCGAAAGCCTATGAAATGATCGAATACACAACTGCCGGACAAACAGATGAAGATCATCTATATCTGGAAGAGGTCTTGGGCGAGACTGCGCTTAATGAGGTGAAAGGCTGGAATAAGCGGACCTTAGACCGGTTAAAAGCCGATCCACGTTATAAGACCTTTTACAATGATGCGCTGGAGATTTTAAATTCCAAAGACAAAATTCCTTATGTATCCTACCGAAATGATGAGGTTCACAATTTCTGGCAAGACGCTGATCATGTGCGCGGTGTATGGCGTAAATCTACGCTTGATAGCTATCTTTCAGATGATACGACTTGGGAAACAGTTCTTGATTTTGATAAACTTGCCAAGGATGAGGATAAGAATTGGGTCTATAAAGGTAATAGCTGCCTTACGCCTGAAAATGAGCTTTGTTTCGTCAATCTTTCTGATGGGGGTAAAGACGCTGTCATAAGACGCGAATTTAATACCAAGACAAAAACATGGGTAGATGACGGGTTCATTACAGCAGAATCTAAAGGCACCATGTCATGGCTCGATCAAGATAGAATGGTCATTGGTGTTGATTTTGGCGCTGGCACGTTGACAGATTCGGGCTATCCGATGATTGCTAAACTGTGGAAACGCGGTACGCCGCTCAGTTCAGCTATTGAAATTGGCCGCGGTGAAAAAACTGATGTGGGCTATTGGCCGGGCGTTTATGAATTATCAGATGGGCGCCGCGAAATCGTCGTGTCCCGCTCTGTCACATTTTACGACTCAGAGACATTTTGGTTCCCTGTTAAAGACGGCAAAGTCGGCAAGGGTATAAAATTCCCAATACCAGCCAAGGCAAATCTTGGCGGCGAGTATAAGGGCCAAATCTTATTGTCTCTTAATGAGGATTGGAGAGGGTTTAAAATTGGCGACCTTGTCAGTTTTGCATGGGATGATTTTGCACAAAATGGTGAAATTGACGATATTACACTAGTTTACCGGCCGGATGAAAAATCGTCTTTAAATGGATATGGTATTACTAAGTCAAAGGTTCTTTTAGCAACCAATAAGGATGTCAAAGGCTCTGTTTACGCCTATGATTTTGCCAATGGAAAATGGAGTTCAAAGAAACTGGATTTCCCAGCAAATGGATCTGTGAATGTCGGCGCGACCAATGACAAAGAAGATGTTGCCTTTATTAATTCCGAAAGTTTTCTAAGCCCTGATACGCTTTGGACGTTTAACACAGAGACCGGAAAAAAGGCGAAAGCAAAATCACTTCCTGCCTGGTTTGATGCGTCTAATATGGTGTCTGAGCAATTCTTTACGACCTCGACTGATGGGACCCAAGTGCCGTATTTTGTTGTAAGGTCTAAGGATACGAAAATGGATGGGTCAAACCCGACATTGCTTTATGGCTATGGCGGTTTCGAGATTTCCTTAAATCCGTCCTATTCAGCCACACGCGGAAAGCTTTGGCTAGAAAATGGCGGCGTTTATGTCCTCGCCAATATTCGGGGCGGCGGAGAATATGGTCCCAAATGGCATCAAGCTGGTCTTAAGACAAATCGTCAAAAAATATATGATGATTTTATTTCTGTCGCAGAAGACCTGATCGCGAAAAACATCACATCACCAGATCATCTCGGCATTGAAGGTGGATCAAATGGCGGTCTTTTGACCGGTGTTATGTATACACAACGTCCCGATCTGTTTAACGCAGCCATTGTCGCCGTACCGCTTCTAGATATGTTGCGGTTTAATAAGCTGCTAGCAGGGGCTAGCTGGATGGGTGAATATGGAGATCCTGATGATAAGACAAAGCCAGAGGAACGTGAATTCTTGCGCCGTATTTCACCCTATCACAATATAAGACCCGGTGCGGAATATCCTGAGGTTTTCTTTATCACCTCGACCAAGGATGACCGCGTCCATCCCGCCCATGCACGTAAAGCGGCCAAGCGAATGGAGGATCAAGGACATGATTTCCTCTATTATGAAAATATAGACGGCGGACATTCAGCTGCGGCCAACTTAAAGGAAACGGCCAACCGCTTGGCTTTGCAGCATGTTTATTTAATGCAAAAGCTAAGCGATAGCGAATAAATGAAGAGATAAGACTGAACATTGCTCATCTCGCGAGATACGGGCAATGTTTAATCTAAATATTATGTCTGCTCGGTTTTGCTCAATAAGAACGCGATTGAGAGAGCCACGCTAGTCAAAATAAAGCGTTCTCAATTTTATCGCGTGCAAACGCGTGTCTTCAGGAATATTTTCATTTTCAGACAGGCTGATGACCGCCTTTTTGATTGTTGCATCATTGCGCCAACCACCTGTTTGTTCAAATTCGGTGTGAAATTTATCCATTGCAAATTCGAGCGAGGTTAGCGCAGATGCATTTTTGTCAATTGAAAAGCTTGTGAGCGACGCAAGAATATCTTGGTGTATGGGCTCAGAGGTTTGAGACAAGCTGACTTTTGCGATAAGGGCGTGGCCCGCAAAATGATCATTTGGATTATGTCTGATGATTTCACTTAACGCGTCTAAAGTTGCCTGTGCGTCAACATCATGGGGTAGGGTCACGCTTAGATTTAGGGCGCGCGTCAAGACGACGGCATTGGTTTCATATCCAATAATTCGATTTAAATCTGTCACAGCGTTAGGTTGAGAGTCGATTGCTGTCGCGATCAAGTCTAGTCCAACCAATCTGTTTTCTGGACTTTCCTTGTCCAGTAAATCTTTTGCAAGAAGATGTTTCTCAGAACCACTTAAAGCGTCATAAACGGCCTGTGCTGCCCGCCGCGTATAATTATCTTCTGTTTCATCACTATTGAGCGATTGCAG
>CAYTLJ010000168.1:0-3972 GCA_964438555.1 uncultured Algimonas sp. | reverse complement strand
AGATCGATCTCAAATGGACCGAGTTTAATTTTTCCCCCTAATTGCACCAGATTAAGCGGCACCTCATCCAAAATTTCGGCTTCAGAGAGACGGTCTTTGACCAAATACATGGTGAAAGGTGTCGCCCAGACGGGACATCTGATTTTATCCCACAGTCGGGCCAAGGCGCCCATATGATCTTCATGAGCATGGGTAAGAACAATACCGAGGATATTGTGCCGTATCTGTTCAATGAATTCGATGTCCGGCATGATGATTTCAATGCCAGGCGTATCTGGACCGCCAAAGGTCACGCCCATATCGACGATAATCCATTTGCGATCATTTTCAGGTCCGAATCCAAATAGGTTGAGATTCATCCCGATTTCCCCGGAACCGCCGAGGGGCAGGAAGACAAATGCGTCTTCAGAAACTGGTTTTGTCATATCTTATCTTTGTTTAGCGAAATGAGAGGCCGTGTCGCTTCAGTTCCGCGTGAAAGCGCCTAACGATTCAGACGCCAGATCTCATATAACCCATCTATAGTAAGTTGCGAGTCATAGAATTTGATAGTTTTACTCGCGCCGTCAAAGAGCGATGCGACGCCCCCTGTGCCTATAACGGTAAAATCCCGATCATCGCTTTGGCGAATTTGGTCAACCAAACCATCAATCAAGCCAATATAGCCCCAGAAAACACCTGACTGCATCGCAGAAACTGTATTTTTTCCAATGACATGGGGCGGTTTTTTGATCTCAATTCTGGGGAGTTGCGCGGCCGCTTCATGCAGGGCGCGCATCGACAGATTGATACCGGGCGCAATCACCCCGCCTTCAAAATAATGATCCTCTGAGACAATATCAAAGGTTGTCGCTGTCCCGCTATCAATGATGATAAGCGGGCCGTCATAGCGTTTTACAGCCCCCAAGGCGGTAACAAGGCGGTCTGCCCCGACTTCAGCCGGGTTATCAACGCGCACACCAATCCCAATATTCACGCCCTCTTCGCCGATTATAATCGGATCCACCTTTAGATGGCGACGGGCTAAATTGCGCAGGTTGAAAATGGATTGCGGGACCACGGATGAGAGCACACAGGCGGTTATGTCTGAGAATTTGAGATTGGCCATATCGAGCAATTGATGAAACCAGACCGCATATTCATCGGCTGTGCGGGTCGAATTTGTGGCAATACGCCACTCAAACACCCAGCTTCCCTCCATATCATGGATCGCAAAAAGCGTGTTGGTATTGCCTGTGTCAATCGCAAGTAACATTAGGGTCCTGTTCCAAAATATACATCGCCAGCATGGATGTCCCGAAAACTGCCATTATTAAGACGAATACGCAATGCTCCGTTTTCGAGCAGCGCCTCAGCCTCGCCTTCAAATGCCTCATCGGGCAAACGCACAGTTACAGGCCCCGGAATGCCTTGGGCGCGGTCTAACCAATCTGCGCGGGTCGCTGAAAAGCCGTAAGCCAGATGTTTCTTAATCGCCTGATCGAGCTTGGCGGCAAGAATAGCAAGAAAGGCTTCTACCCCTGTAAATTCGGGTTCATCAGTTTCAAGAGCTTCTGATTTGATATGTTCCAGCAAGTGGGTTGGCGCGATATTGCCCGTGGGAGGATGGCTAACCAGATTGACACCGATACCAATAATGACATGTCCTTTATTGGCCTCAAGCAAGAGCCCCGCAATTTTACCACCCTCAATTAGAATATCATTGGGCCACTTAAGACGAGGCTGCGAGGTCAGTGAATAGGCTTGGAGCGCCTCATAAACGGCGATTGCGGCAACAAAGCTAAGCTTGGCGGCCTCTTCGGGTGAGCCTTTAAAGCTGTAACAGGCAGAGCCGTAAAAATTACCTTTGGGTGAGACCCAATCTCGTCCGCGCCTGCCCCGACCCGCAGTTTGAATATCAGCTCTGACCCAAAAGGGTGTCGTCTCGCCCGCATCGATGAGCTTTGCAGCTTGAACATTTGTACTGTCCAAGCTGTCATATTCGAGGAACTTCAAATCGCCCTACCGCGTTAGACTATTGGGCAAACAGAGCTTGTGCGGCCGTTTCCGCAAAACCGAGCATCGCGCCTGATATGCCTGGAATAATAAGGAGCGGGCAAATGAGCAAAACAGCAATCAATGAAATGATTTTGACAGACGCTGGCGGCGTTACAAATTCGCGCTCGGGTTCATCAAACCACATGACTTTGACAAGGCGAAGATAATAAAAGGCCCCAATCACGGATGCGATAAGCGCGATAACGACCAACCACGTAAGACCTGCTTCGATGGCAGGTAGGAAAGCAAAGAGCTTACCGAAAAAGCCGAGTAAGGGCGGAATGCCAATCAGTGAGAACATGAAAATGGTCAAGCTAATCGCCATGCCCGGATTTGATTTTGACAGACCTGCAAGATCTGAAATTTGTTCAACCATACCGTCGCGTAACCGCATTTGCAGAATAGTTGAAAACACACCAATCACGGTGATGATATAAATCACCATAAAGACAATCATGCCTTGGACACCTGCGACAGAAGCTGCGGCGAGCGGGACAAGCGCATAGCCCATATTGGCGATAGATGAATAGGCCATAAGCCTTTTAATATTGGTTTGGACAATCGCACCGAGCGCACCAACCACCATAGACAGAACTGCCATAACGATAATGACTTGCTGCCACTGCCCCGTAATCTCACCAAATGGCACGGTAATCAGGCGCGCAATAATGGCCATAGCCGCGAGTTTTGGCGCGGCTGCAAAGAAGCCGGTCACAGGGGTTGGTGAGCCTTCATAGACATCAGGCGTCCACATATGGAAAGGCGCGGCTGAAATCTTAAATGCAAGACCGCAAAGTAAGAAGACCATGCCAGTCACAACACCATTGGTTGCACCACTCGCTTCGATTGAAGCGCGTATGGTTTCAAAATCTAGCGAGCCCGTAAAGCCGTAAATGAGCGAAGCACCGTAAAGCAAAAGACCGGACGACAAGGCCCCTAGAACGAAATATTTCAAGCCAGCTTCTGAAGCACGAAGGCTATCTCGGTTAAAGGCTGCCATAATATAGAGGGCAAGAGATTGCATCTCGATCCCAATATACATGGAGAGAAGATTATTGGCCGAAACCATAATCGACATGCCAAGAACCGCATAAAGCGTCAGGACAGAGAATTCATATCGGTCCAGTTTCTCAGATTGAAAATAATGCTGGGTCAGTAAGAGCGCCGCCGCAGCAGACAGCGCAATGATACATTTAAGCAGATCACTGAAATCATTATTTAAAAGCAATCCAGAGAAGGACGTCCCGGCAGGACGCGCTAATATAAATCCTAGAAAGGCGAAAATGACCAATACGCCAATGGCGATATAGCGAACCAGGCTTGAGCGGTCCTTGGTCTTTGACAGGCCAAAGCCTAGCAAAAGCGACGCTGTGACAGCCAGAAAGAGCTCTGGGAGTATGGTGATAAAAGTTTGCATCAATATACTCCTGCCGCGATACGCGCAGCTTCGAAGTCAGCAATTAATTTTTCAACAGAGGCCGCCGTCACATCCGTGATCAGTGATGGGTAAACACCGAGAATAATCGTAAAGATCGCAAGGGTACCCAAAATAAAGGCTTCTGTTTTGGTGACGTCTAAAATGTCATTGAGCTTCTCATTGACAACCTCGCCAAAGATGACGGCACGGTAAAGATAAAGCGCATAGACGGCTGAGAGGATCATCCCAAAGGCAGCGCCAAAGGCGATCCATGGATTGACTTGATAAGCCCCGATCATGGTCAGGATTTCTCCCACAAATCCGGATGTTCCCGGCAGGCCAACATTGGCCATGGTAAAGAGCAAGAAGAAAGCCGCATAGACAGGCATTTTAGAGACGATGCCGCCGTAAAACTCGATCTCGCGCGTATGCATACGATCATAGATCACACCCACACAGAAGAAGAGCGCACCGGAAATAATACCGTGGCTAAGCATTTGGAAAATCCCGCCTTGAAT
>CAYTLJ010000167.1:0-4004 GCA_964438555.1 uncultured Algimonas sp. | reverse complement strand
TTTACGGTTGGAATATTGGGTTTATGAGAGGGCACGTTTAAAACAGTTTCGAGTTCAAGCGCATTTTCTTTCAAGAAGCGCTGCATTTCTGTATCTTGAAAGCCGAGACGACGATGCGAAAAATGCTCTCTAAAATCCTCATTTTCGTGATGTTCGAAATCCGTAATAATGAGATGACCTTGTGGCGTTAAAAGACGCGACGCTTCTTTGACAGCGAGTATGGGGTCGTCGAGGAAATGTAGGACTTGGTGTAAGGTCACAAGGTCTGCGCATCCCGATTTAAAATCAGTATTTTTTAGATCGGCTTGTTGCACGGAAATCTGACAGTCTTCAGTATCCGCCAAAATATGGCGCGCAACGCGCAACATCTCCGCGCTTGAATCAATCCCGATCCCTTGTTCAATGTGAGGGGCGAAGACTTGCAACATACGCCCGGTCCCTGTGCCCAGATCTATCATCGTGCCCAGCTTAGCCTCTGGAAGGCAGTCCAACATGGCGGCCTCGATATCAGCTTGCGGCAAATATTCGTGACCCAATTGTTCTTGATTATTGGCGACAGAGGCAAAAAATGCATCGACTTGGCGAGCGCGCTCGGCACGAACCTCAGCTAGTTTTTCGCGGTCTTGGACAAGGCTCGTATCATTATCCGGCAAGGTCGACAGCACGGTATTGATCAGGGTCGAATAGGTCCCGCCGTCTTGAGGCAATCGGGAAAAAACCCAGCTGCCCTCTCTGACGCGTTCAATCAGCCCGGCCTCTTCGAGAGAATTGATATATTGCGTGATCCGAGGTTGTGACAGATTGAGAATATGGACGAGCTCACTCACAGTTAGCTCACCCTGGCTCAGCAAGGCCAAAACGCGCAAGCGGTCAGGATGACCGAGCGTTTTTAAGGTTGTCGCAATGCGCTTCATGTGAGGGTCTTAAAACAGATCCTCAAAAGAGTATATAAGAAAATCTTTATATGTTCTATTTTTTAAGGGGTTAGCGGGCAAATTTGGACAGTAAACGCAGATAAGGGGTTTGATATCCAAGGGAATTTTCACTGACTTCCCAACTGTTTAAAGGCCAGCCCTCATTGAAATCTGTGTAGGATTTCGCGGCAGGTTGGCCGGATGGCGGCGATTTTACCGGCAAACGACAGAGACGATCCCCATCGCCACCGCAGCTTGCATTACAGCATTCATTGCGTGAATAGCCATCATTTGGCCCGCCAACGAGAAAACCAGGTGCTGGCCCAATGCGCGAGACGCCGACCTCGTCATATTTCGTTCCGTCTTTAAACCAATTATGATAAAACTGGCTCACAGAATTCTCAGCCCCGTATCGACCCATATTTGACAGATAGACCTTATTGAGCGGGTTCACGCCGTGAATATAGTTTAGATAACCAGACGCCGCATTTAGATAGTCAAGCCGAGTACGAGATCCCAAATTGGCGGTAATGGCTTGGGTATAAACCATGCCACGTCGGGATTTAATGCCGTTACTGCCCCACCAATAGCCGTCAATATGGGCGCGGTACGGATCATTTTTATTCTGGATCACGGGCCAGCCATTATACCCATTCAAGACCTTCGCCTCAAAATCCCGTTTGATTTGTGTCGCCAAGCTAGATGGCGTTTGAGGTTGATTGGCATGAAAGAGAAGATCAAAGACCAGGACGGCTTCAAACCCATTTAGGGTTTCAGGATTTACCGGATTTGTCTGCCTATATAGGCGCTCAATAACCCGGTCAAAATATGGGTCGCCGTGCAGAGCTTTCATCTGAATGGCGGCAATCAAAACTTTATTGGCCATGCGGTCCGCTTCAACCTCTTGTTGTCCAGCCGCTAAGCCTTCCGAATTTGACTTGGGATCATTATTATAAAATTTCACGCGCGGGTTGGCTTCATACCATTTCCAGGCTTTATCTGCGCGCGATGCATAACGCTTTGCCTCGGACTCCTGCCCGATTGACCCATATATCCGCGCTGCCATCGCAAAGGCGCCCGCCGAGGTGACTGTGGCTGAACTATTGGGCGGACCATAGCGAGAGGGTCCCTTAGAGCGTGACGGCGGCGAGGCATCAGCAACCCCCAAGACGGAGAGCATAGACCCATCAGGATTTTGCATGCGTTCTAACCAGTCCAAGCCCCATTTCACCTCATCAAGAATATCTGGAATGCCATTTCCAGATTCTGGGATTTCGAAATTATCCGTCCAGACAGACGGGTTTTCACTATAGGCGCCAAGCAGTTCTTTGACATAATTGGCAGTCCAGCTGGTATAGCGATTATAATCGCCCGCATCATACCAGCCACCGCGTAAGTCCCGCGCCGTCGAGCCATCATTTGTGCGGTTAAATAGGCGTGCTTGCGTGTCCTGTCCTCGCCCAACATGGCTCGCATTATCGGCCCAAGGGCCAGCAAATCTTGGCGTCTTTTCAAATCCTGCCCGCTGCAAATACATTGTCTTAAAGGCGAGCTTCAAAACGGGCGTGTAAACATCTGGTGCGATTGTAAAGGGATAGCTTTCGACGCCGCGCTCAAGATCTCGGATGGCGTAACGCCCAGACGTGCGCACAGCGGTAAAATCAAAATGCCAAATTTGATCGCCCGATGCGTCGTCTGTTTTGCCGCCAGCCCATTGCTGCGGCGTGCCTTTAAAGACCATCTTACCCGATCTTTTGTCGATAACGCCATATTCCCGGCCTGGCGTAAAGCTTCGCCCGCGATCAAACCCGACTTTCGGGTTTTTGATCACCGCGACTTTTTCTAAGGCAGGAAGATAGCCAAATTGATCGACAATAATGGGCGGGGCACCGCGTTCTTGGGCCTGAGCTGGCCACGCCAAGATGAGCGCAAAAAACAACAAGATACGCAATAACATGGCGCTACCGAGCCCGATGAGAGGGTTTTTGTCAAGCATTTGAGCCCGTAAGACGAGCTGTTGCGCAAAACGCCTAGCGTTCGAATTTCACAAATTTCAGCTTTTTCGGCATGTCTGCATCTGGACCCAAACGACGTTTCTTGTCTTCGATATAATCCGCGAAATTGCCTTCAAACCATTCAACATGGCTATCGCCTTCATAGGCCAAGATATGTGTTGCCACACGATCAAGGAAAAAGCGATCATGAGAAATAACCACGGCACAGCCCGGGAATTTTTCGAGAGCAATCTCAAGCGACGCCAAAGTCTCGCGATCGAGATCGTTTGTCGGTTCATCGAGCAAGAGAAGGTTAGCCGGGCGCGTCAGCATTTTCGCGAGGTTCACCCGGTTACGTTCACCGCCTGATAGCTGGCCAACATTTTTTTGCTGATCTGTCCCTTTGAAATTAAAGGCGCCAACATAGGCCCGGCTAGGCACTTCGCGTTTACCCATTTGGATGATGTCGAGACCATCAGAAATGGCTTCCCAGACATTCTTGGTTGGATCAAGTGCGGCGCGGTTTTGATCTACATAACCTAACTCGACAGTTTCACCTGTTTTAAAGGTTCCAGAATCTGGTTTTTCCTCACCTGTGATCATTTTAAACAAGGTCGTCTTACCCGCGCCGTTCGGGCCGATAACGCCCACAATACCACCGCGCGGCAGTTTAAAAGAAAGGTCTTTGATTAAGAGCTTGTCGCCAAAGCCTTTGGAGACATTATTGGCTTCAACGACAATATTGCCGAGACGTTCACCCATCGGAATCCGAATTTCAGCATGCGAGACAACTTCATTCTCGGCTTCATCGCGCAATTTTTCATAAGCGCTTATACGGGCCTTAGATTTAGACTGACGTGCTTTTGGATTTGAGCGGATCCACTCTAATTCGCGTTTCAAAGCTTTGGCTTTTGAATCGCCTTCGCGACCCTCTTGCTCCATGCGCTTATTCTTGGCCGCCAACCATGATGAGTAATTGCCTTCATGCGGATAGGCTTTGCCGCGGTCAATTTCGAGGGTCCAATTTGTGATATTATCTAGGAAGTAGCGATCATGGGTAATCAGAATAATCGCGCCTTTATAATTGACGAGGTAA
>CAYTLJ010000166.1:0-4012 GCA_964438555.1 uncultured Algimonas sp. | reverse complement strand
CCCTCAATAATTCCACATCGTCCCATCTTCCAATCGCACAATCGGATGATAGCGGCGATCAAAGCTATAGCGCTTGGCTTCAGTTTCATCGAAATCAACCCCGAGGCCAGGGGCGTCGCTGACAAAGAATAATCCGTTCTCGACATAATGTTCAGACGGGAAGAGGGCGTCGCATTCGGGTGTGCCAAGGACGAGATATTCCTGAATGCCGAAATTCGGGGCCCAAGCATTAAGATGGGCTTGGGCGGCCATGGAAATCGGGGAATGGCTGGGTGCGCCGTGAAAGCCGGTTCGGATATTATGGATTGCGGCCAGCTCAACAATGCGGCGGACATGTGTTATGCCGCCCGCATAGGTGACCGAGACCCGAATGAAATCCAGCAGTTCTTCTTCGATCATATCTTTACAGTCCCAGATCGAATTAAACACTTCGCCAATGGCAATGGGCACGGTCGTATGTTGGCGGATCAGGCGCAGCGCATATTGATCATCGGCGGGCGTCGGGTCTTCCATCCAGAAGAGATTATATTTCTCAATTTCTTTACCAAAGGCAGCGGCCTCTCTTGGGCGGAGACGGTGATGCACATCATGAAGGAGTTTAAGATCAGGTCCGAATTTCTCGCGTACCGCTTCAAAGACGGTAGGCATATATCTAAGGTATTTCTCAGAATCCCAAATTTCTTGGTCGGGTAAGTGTCCATATTCCGTGATGAAATGTTTCGTGTCGCCACCTTTACCCGTAGCATATCCGCCTTCGGGCATGCCCGGAATACCGCATTGCAAGCGGATCGCTTTATAACCTTGTTCGACATAATGTTCGACAGACTCGATTAGGGTTTCAAGCGTCGGTCCTGTCGCATGGGCATAGACGAGCGCACCGTCCCGGCTCTTGCCACCAAAGAGTTGATAAAGTGGGAGTCCAGCGATTTTGCCTTTAATATCCCAGAGCGCCATATCAATCGCGCCATAGGCAGCCATGGCGATTGGCCCGCGACGAAAATAAGCGCCCCGGTAAAAATATTGCCAGATATCTTCGCTATTGCGCGGATCCATACCGATCAGGCAGGGGATTAAATATTCTTTGAGATATTCCGCCGTCAAAGTTTCACGCGTATTTAACGTGCCATCCCCAATACCGTAAATACCGGCATCGGTCATAATCTTTAAAGTGACATAATTCTTGCCAGGACCGCCAACAAATACGTCTGCGCTTGTAATCTTCATTTTTTTCTCCAAGGGTAATTTCATTAGGTCCGGAGATATAAATGGGCAAGGGATTAAAAGTTTTAGTTCACGGCACTGGCTTTGCTGGGCAAGGCCATGCGCAGGCGTTCAGGGCCATGGGGGCTGAAGTCGTTGGAATAGTTGGACGCACGCCGCATGTGATCGATGAGGTGAGCTCTAACTTATCCATTCCATATGGCGGGACGGATTGGGCGCAGGCCCTTACAGAGTGTCAGCCTGATATTGTGTCGATTGGGACGCCGGGCGGGGCGCATTACGCTGCTATTAAAGCGGCGATTTCTCAGGGTGCGCATATTTTTTGCGACAAGCCTATGGCGACAACAGGCGAGGAAACACGTGAGCTTTTCGATCTTGCGCAAAAGGCGGGCGTCAAAACGGCTTTTGCCGCGAGCTTTCGCTATATGCCTCAAATCATGCATGCCAAACGTCTGGTTGCCTCAGGCCTCATCGGGGCGCCACAAGAGGTAGAATGCGTGTCACATTTTAACCTCGAGAAAGATATTCCCTTTGGCTGGTCTCACCGTGCAGAGGCGGGCGGCGGACGGCTCAATAATAATTTCACCCATAAATTATCCATCGTCACCTCTGTCATTGGAGAGCAGATACTTGCCGTATCCGGTGATGTTCGCGACGATCTAGGCAAAGCTCCGATTGTAAGCGGCGTCCATAATTTTAAAACAAGGCGGGACCATATTCCCAAAGACCTCACAGACCCGTCGCTGGAATGGGGTGAGTCAAATGTGGAATGGAGCTATACCGTCCTTGCAAAAATAAAAAGTGACATGGCGCGCCAACCTGTCTCGGTTTTATTTAAACATGGTGGATTACAGCCGCGGTTCCAAGATGACTATATCGCATTCTATGGCAGTAAAGGCGCGATTTATATAAAGGGTCACTATGGGAGCGGCCCGCTCTATGTCTATGGCGCGGATGGGGCATGGGAAGAAACGGACCTACCTGTCGATATTGCGGCCAATGCGCCCGACGTCAAAGGCGATACGGAGCAATGCTGGCATTATCTTATCCGTGAATTCCTAAAGGATATTCGCAGTGAAGATTTTGAAGCTTACCCAAGTTTCGAACAAGGCAGTCGCTATCAACAAATCATCGAAATCATCCGCAAAAATGAGAGCTGGGTCGATGTCAAAGATATGAAGGCGGGGCAATAGGCCATGTCGCAAATCGAGATTTCCAATATCGAATATCTGGTGATTATCGGTTATCTCGTTTTGATCGTCGCGGTCGGGCTTGTCTTTAAAAAATTCTCTTCAAATACCAAAGACTATTTTATTGGCGGGGCCAAAGGAAGTTGGTGGCTGGTCGGCTCTAGCGCTTTCATGAGCGCCTTTAGCGCGTGGACTTTTACCGGGGCGGCGGGTGTTGCTTTTGAGGCGGGTTTTTCCGTTATGATTATTTTTTTGGGAAATGCCTTTGGCTTTTTCCTGAATTTCCTCTTTCTGGGACCTTGGCTCAGGCAAATGCGGGTCACGACTTTCCCCGAAGCTATTGCGGGACGATTTGGTGAAATAACCCGAAATTTCTATGCGCTTTTCGAAGTCCCCATTCGGATCCTCTATTCTGCTATGGCGCTTTACGGGCTCGGGATTTTTTGCTCGGCTGTTTTTGGTTATAATATTTATCAAGTCATTATGGTCTGCGGTGTCGTCGTCCTATTTTATTCGGCGACAGGTGGGCGCTGGGCCGTTATGGCAACCGATTTCTTACAAGGGCTTATCCTTGTACCCCTAACAATAATTATCGCTTGGCTCTGTATCAGTCAGCTCGGCGGCTTTGAGGGCATGTTCCATCAAATCGAGGTTCAGGGCCTATCTGAACAATTCAGTATGATAAATTCGGCCGAGCTTTTTGCCGGGTCTTATACATGGGGTTGGGCTTGCGCCATGACGACCAAAGGGTTTCTGGTTTTCAATTCTATGTATGCGGGAACGCGCTATTTTTCAGTCAAAGATAGCCGCTCTGCGCGTAAGGCGGCTATCTTAGCGTCTTTTCTATTTCTGGTCGGCGGATTAATCTGGTTCCTACCGCCCATCACCGCCCGGCTTTTATTCCCGGAAGCTGTAATGGACCTTGCCATTAGTAAGCCTGCCGAAGCGGCTTATGCGATTGCGAGTGTCAATGTTTTGCCAGTGGGATTGATTGGATTAATTGTCGTGGCGATTTTGACCGCGACGATGAGTTCAATGGATACGGGGCTAAACACCAATGTCGCCATCATGATCAAAGATATTTATCCCAAACTCGTGCGCCGTTTTAAATGGGAGCCCAAATCCGAGGCTGTGCTGCTGGGGTATGGCCGTGCTTTGACCTGGATTATGGGCGTGTTTGTGATCTTACTTGCGCTCAACCTGGCACAAAATGAAGGGAAGGGTATTTTTGAAATCATGCTCGACATTGGGGCCTTACTCATGTCACCCATTCAAATTCCGCTGATGTGGGGATTATTTATCAAGCGCACGCCGTGGTGGGCAGCTCTGGTTTCAATTGGGTGTGGGTTTGCCGTGTCACTCATCGTGTTTCTAAAAGTCCCGCCATCATTTTTCGGATTTGGGGACGCTGCGATCTGGACCTTCCAGATGAAATTCTTTGGTGTGTTTTTTGCGGGCTCAATCGGGTTTTTACTCACGATTCCATTCGCGCCTGCAATTGGTTCTGTGCACCGCAATCAAGTTGATCAATTTATCGCACGGATGAAAACGCCGATTAATTTTGAAACTGAAATTGGGGAGGGGAATGACCTGACGCAGCT
>CAYTLJ010000165.1:0-4028 GCA_964438555.1 uncultured Algimonas sp. | reverse complement strand
ATTATCGATGAGGCCGAACTCGATGCGCAATTGGACATAGCCGAACAAGCAACCGTTGCAAATGATCCGGACCTTGAACTCGTTAAAAGCCTTATGGCTGATCTTGCAGATGACGGTATAAGCGGGGCTGCGATGGTCTCCGAGCCCGTCGCCGACTTGATCCCAGAGTTAGAGGAAGAGGTCGAGCTCACTGCGGATGATGGTTTAGACGACATCCTAAATAATCTTGATGATGACCTAGTCCAAGAGTTGGAAACACCAGACGCATTTGCGGCCGAACCGACATCAGGTGACGATGTTCTGGACCTAGGAACGCTAGAGGTTGAGTTTGAGGAAACGAGCCTCGAGGAAATCGCTATAGATGATGCGCCCGACACTGACGATGCGTCGCTAGCTCTCAGTGATGATCTGATTTCAGAAACCCCGGATGAAGACATTTTGGGCGAAATTCTCGATATGACGCTTGAAGATGAGCTCAGTACGCATCCGGCAGAACTTGACGATGCATTAGAGTCACTCACGCCGGATGATGTTGCATTGCCCGACGATGTAGCATTGGATGAGCTCGCCAATATTGATGCGAATGTTGAGACAGGCGCGCCGCTATCTTTGGCCGAAATCGCTGCCGCTGCTGAGGCTGATGCCGTCGCCGTAGAGACGGATGGTTCTATCTCTGCCATGGTCGCCGCAGGTGCGGCTGCTGGCGTTGGCGCTGTCGCCGTGGCGAGCGTTACTGACACGACCGAAGACGATGTACAGATAGACCTAGATGCGTTGATCGCAAAAGCCCAAGCAGATGCTGCTCCAGATGTCACGACCGAGGACATTGTACCAGCAGACGTCCAAGATACAATTGAAACACCTACAGATTCACAAGAGGAGGCAAATATGCCCGCAAAAGCTGTCAAAACAGAAACGATTATTGACGATGTCACGGAAACCGCCGCAGCTGGCGCATTTGCCGAATTAAATGCCGTCGTTGAAGAAAAGGCGGTTTTCAGTGAACGCGGGCCTCGGATTGGTGATCTTGTTCAAGATGCCTTGCGTCCTATGCTAAAAGAATGGCTTGATGCAAATCTCAAAAGCATTGTCGAGCGCGCTGTGGCAAAAGAAGTCAAACGGATCAGTTCCGGGAAGTAGTCCGGACGGCGCAAGCCCCTTCAAATCTTTGCTGAGGTGGGCTAAGCCCGCCGAACTGACCACCCGTTCCTCTTTAGGGGCGGGTTTTGTATTGGATATATGACCATGCTTGATAAAAGTTTTGATCCGAATTCGGCTGAACAACGTCTCTATGAGATGTGGGAAAGCTTGGGCTATTTTAAGCCGCGCGCAGCTCGGGCCGATGATACATCTGAGGATAATTTTTCAATCGTCATTCCGCCGCCAAATGTGACCGGCAGTCTGCATATGGGCCATGCGCTCAATAATACGATTATGGATATTCTTATCCGGTATAACCGGATGAAAGGTAAAGCCACGCTTTGGCAGCCTGGTATGGATCATGCGGGGATTGCAACCCAAATGGTGGTTGAACGAAAATTGGCGGCTGAGGGCAATATAGCGCGCAAAGATATGCGCCGCGAAGAATTCCTCAATCACGTTTGGAATTGGAAAGAAGAGAGCGGCGGCATGATTGAACGTCAGCTCAGACGTCTAGGTTCGTCATGTGATTGGTCGCGCTCCCGCTTTACCCTGGGGGACCGTGAAGGCGGGCAAATGGCTGACGCCGTCACCAAGGCCTTTGTCGATATGTATGAAGCTGGCCTGATTTACCGCGACAAAAGATTGGTCAATTGGGACCCCCATTTCCAGACGGCGATTTCGGATCTCGAGGTCGAGAATATCGAAAAAGATGGTCATTTCTGGCACTTTAAATATCCGCTCGAAGGCGGCGAGACCTACACCTATGTCGAAAAAGATGAGGACGGCAATATCATCCTTGAGGAAGAGCGGGATTATATTTCCATTGCCACCACGCGGCCTGAAACTATGCTCGGCGATGGTGCCGTTGCGGTTCACCCCAAAGATGAGCGTTATGCCCCAATTGTTGGGAAAATGGTGCGTTTGCCTCTCGCGGATCGCCTGATCCCGATTATCACGGATATGTATCCGGACCCAGAATTTGGGTCTGGTGCCGTGAAAATCACAGGCGCGCATGACTTTAATGACTATATGGTCGCCAAGCGAAATAATATTCCGATGTATTCGCTTATGGGCTCACAGGGCGAGATGATCGCATCTGAAATCATGCCGGAAAAATATGTCGGCATGGATCGTTTTAAAGCCCGCAAAGCGGTCGTCGCCGATATTGAGGCCGAAGGGTTCTTGATCAAAGTTGAAGACAAGAAAATTCAACAACCGATTGGAGATCGCTCCGGCGTTGTTATTGAACCTCTCTTGACGGATCAATGGTTTGTGGATGCCGAAAAGCTGGCGGGAGAGGCCATTGCGGCCGTTGAGCGCGGACATGGCGAAGCAGACGCGAATTCAACCCGTTTCATTCCTGAGAATTGGAAAAAGACCTATGATCATTGGATGAATAATATCCAGCCTTGGTGTATTTCGCGCCAACTCTGGTGGGGTCATCAAATCCCGGCTTATTATGGCCCTGACGGCGATATTATCGTTTCGGCGACAGATGATGATGTACCAGAAGGTTACGTGCGTGATGAGGACGTTCTCGATACCTGGTTCTCATCTGGCCTATGGCCATTCTCGACCCTGGGTTGGCCAGAAAACACGGAAGAGCTTGCGCGTTTTTATCCGACCTCAACCCTTGTTACCGCCTTTGATATTATCTTCTTTTGGGTTGCACGTATGATGATGCAAGGCCTGTATTTCATGAAGGATGAAAAGGGGCAGGGCATTGTACCTTTTGATGACGTTTACATTCATGCGTTGGTTCTGGATGAGCACGGCAAGAAAATGTCAAAATCGGTTGGGAATACACTCGACCCGCTCGATCTGATTGACGGGGTTTCTATTGATGAACTCGTGGCAAAACGCACACGGGGTTTGAAAAACCCAGACAAAGCGCCGCAAGTCGAAAAGGCAACACGCAAAGCCTATCCAGATGGGTTTGAAGCTTATGGCGCCGATGCGCTGCGTTTCGCTCTGGCCTCTCAAGCTGGGCAGGGGCGTAATATCCGTCTCTCTGTTGAACGGATTGGAGGGTATCGGAATTTCGGGACCAAGCTCTGGTCAGCCGCCAGTTTTGGCCAAATGAATGGCTGTGTGCCCACAGAATTTGAGCCGTCTGGTGCGACGCTTAATTTGAATAAATGGATTATCTCTGAGCTTGTTAAAACGGCCGGAGACGTATCTCGTTATATAGAGGCTTACCGGTTTAATGATGCGGCTGATGCTGTTTATAAATTTACCTGGGATACGTTCTGTGCCTGGTATCTTGAGCTTTCAAAGGCGATTTTGTCCGGAGAGGCGGGCCCAGAAAAAACAGAGACCCAAGCGACATTTGCCTGGGTGTTGGATCAGATTTTAAAACTGCTTCACCCCTTTATGCCTTTCATTACCGAAGAGCTCTGGGGGAATTTGGGTGCGGACCGCGCGGCGCATTTGATTGTTTCAGATTGGCCTGAGCTCTCTGATGACCTAATCAATGAGGCGGCGGTCAAGGAACTCGATTGGCTTATGACCTTGATCACAAATATCCGGTCTGTACGCGCGGATATGAATATTCCACCGGCCAAGAAAGCGCCTTTGTTGATGCTCTCAGACACGCTTGATCCAAGACTTGCGACCTATGCGCCGCAACTCTCACCTATGGCGCGGGTTGAACATGTTGAACTCGCAGAAAAAGCCCCAGATGCGGCCCTTCAAACGGTTGTGGACGGTGTTCAATTTGCGATCCCGCTTGCTGGCCTGATCGATATGGATGCCGAGCGGAAGCGCCTTAATAAAGAGATAGAAAAAGCGCAGGGCGAGATTGATAAGATCGATAAAAAACTTGGCAATGAAGCCTTTGTCTCTAAGGCACCTGAGAAGGTCGTGAATTTGCAAAAAGAACGTCG
>CAYTLJ010000164.1:0-4074 GCA_964438555.1 uncultured Algimonas sp. | reverse complement strand
ACTATTCAGTGACCTGATATAATCTCGCGCCTTGATCATTCCATGCGCCTTTTATCTCTAACAACCACTCAGGCGGATTATTATTAGATAGGTTTACTGCAAACCCGTCAGGGAAATCCCTTTGGTAAAGATCCATCAAGTTCCCTTTCTTACAGCTTAAAACCAACCCAACTTTATCTTGGGTCATAAGCGTTTTCGCTTCATCAACTGAGGATGAATTGATTTTGATCACTGATTCAATACCATCTACATTTCGATGATAATTAGCATTTAGAACATGGTGATTTGTCAGCTTAAGCAAAGTTGGCCCCGAGTTAGATTGTGCGAAAACCACTTGATCCGGGAATTGATTTAATCGTGCAATAAGGTCATCGGGCAAACAAGCTATGTCAGACACATCTTGATCCGTTTTGTTTTCACTAGGTTTCATCAAAAAACCCGGTATTGCCAAAAACATAGGTACGCTTAAGAAAATCGCCCCTAAATAAGCAATATTATTTTTCTTCGATTTTCCTGCCCGATAAGTCTCTATGATCCAATAGGACAAGGGCAATATAGCAATCATTTGAGCAAAAATAAAAAAGCGAACTTGGTAAAACGTAAAGACTGTTGAAACGATCAGTAATATAAAAAATAAAATTCGGCAAGAATCGAATTTTTTGTGAATAATACCGTACCATAGAAAAACTAAAATCGCGACGACTGCGGTTCCAACCCTGTAAGGTCCATAGAAGAGGAGCTTGGATTTATCGCTAAGCAACGGTTTTGCTTCAACGATATTATCCAACCAATAGATATGCATGGTTTCTGGCAATTCACTTAAAGGATTACCGATACATTGGGACGCAAATAACTTTAAGAATAAGAGAGAAATTATCCCAACCCCTAAAAGGGAAACTAGCCGAACCAAGACTTGCTTTGAAGAGAATAAATATGCCGAAAGCGATAACCCCAAACCGCCAATAATCGCGACCACTACAGTCACGCCAGACAATTGATCACAATAGATACGTAACCATTCAGAGGGGTGAACTGTTGTAAGAAATAAAAACACCAGAGACATAGCAAAGCCAAGGCCGAACCCAAGAGATCTTTTGCGCCTGTCATCTCCGAACCAAGCCCAATCACAGGCAACAAACAACCCAATTATGCCAATGAAGGGATAAACTTCGGGGCCAATAGCTATCGCTAACCCTGCACAGACTCCCGAATAAACCCCATGCCTAAATGATAGATGTTTGATCAACCAAACTATACTTCCTAGACAGAGCACAATTTGTACGTTGTGATGATCGATGCGCCCTGGATTAAATCGACTAACCATCGCAACATATATGAGACCCAAACTAAGGGCTGCAATTTGTGTCGGCTTTAAAAGGGGTGGCGACGCAATATATTTTGCCCCAAGGTTCAATATTGCTAAAAATCCTAGTCCCAGTATTGGCGGCCAAATAGCGGCCGCAAGGTGTAGCGCCTTTTCTTGATCCATAAACAATTCGAAAAACAGTGTTAGCAAAGCAATGGGAATATCGGGCAAACGTGACCAATGCATATCCGTCCCGCTCGCGAGTCCAAGCCTGTATTGATTTGTGTCAGACCAACTTTGGCCATTCAACCAATCCCGGATCTGAATATATCGCATTACATCATCTGAATCTTGGCCCAGCTTTCCGAAATTTCCAGACAGAATGCTGTTCCCATAGAGAAAAAGACAACACAGCGATAATACGATTAGCAATATCAACGGATTAGATAGTCGATCTTTGAAAGTGCGAAATACCATGGTTCAAATAAATTCATTCATGTTCACGGAAAACTAACCTTAAAAAGCTAAGGCTTTGTGAAATAGAATTTTCATCGGATAAATTATGACAGATATCGGTCTAAACTCTTTTGATATTGCGGTCCTTTTACCTTGCTATAATGAAGGTGCCGCCATAGCACAGGTTGTCTTGGATTTCAGACGAGCCCTGCCCGGCACAAGAATTTTCGTCTATGATAATAATTCGACAGACAATACGGCCGAACAAGCCGCAAGAGCTGGCGCGACGGTCGTACCATCGCGCCGTCAGGGCAAAGGTAATGTCGTGCGTCAGATGTTCTCAGATATTGATGCCGATATCTATATTATGGCGGATGGTGATGGCACGTATGACTCGACCGTTGCGCCAGATTTGATCAAAACTTTGATCCGTGACCGTTTGGATATGGTGGTTGGAACCCGCCGTGACGTTAAAAAAGACGCCGGGCGTTCGGGCCATGCCTTTGGCAACCGTATTTTTAATATCGCCTATCAATCTGTTTTCGGAAATGACTTCACAGATATATTTTCCGGATATCGCGTCTTTACCCGCCGTTTCGCCAAAAGCTTCCCGGCCCAAAGCCCAGGTTTTGAAATCGAAACTGAGATGAGTGTCCACGCCTCAATTTTACGCCTACCCATTGCCGAAGTTGAATGTGATTATGGTCGCCGCCAAGAAGGCTCAGAATCTAAACTTTCTAGTTTCCGGGATGGATTCAAAATCTTGCGCATGATCGGCACTTTAATGAAAGAGACACGACCGTTCTTATTCTTTTCCTATTTCGCGACAGGTTTTTTGGGTCTCGCCGTTATTTTTGGCGTACCTGTCATCGTCGAATATTTCTCGACAGGACTTGTTGACAGAATTCCAACTTGGGTGTTGTCCATGACATTATTGCTTGGTGCAATGATTACATTTGCAACTGGTGTTATTCTCGACTCGGTTGCACGGGGAAGAGCGGAACAAAAACGCATCCATTATCTATCTGTTTCTCCTGCACGCGGCGAGAAGCACATTAATTCCGTACCCTTGCGTGAGCGTAGAACCTTAAATGAGACGTCTAGCATTACCGTGCGTGGAACGAAATCATGAAACGCGAAACAACAAATAAAATACGCTTTGTTTTAGAGGATATCGTCCCGCCGATCTTACGCGATAGCCGCCTGTTTAAAGCGGTCGCGAAACTGGCTTGGGGTAAACATATTGGAGACCTCGCTAGCTTTCGTGCCCGGGCTCCATTTCTATCAGATGAAGAATATGAAGACCTCTACAAACATCATCCACGTGTTCATGAAGGCACAGATAATTCCAAGGCGTGTATAGAACGAATTGCCAAAGACATCGTCGGCACGACAGTTTGTGACATTGGATGCGGAACTGGCGTTTTATTAAAACACATTCGTGCCGCACGTTCGGACGTTTCGAGAGCCGTTGGCGTTGATTTTGCGATTGATGATGCGGACAAATTGGACGGTATCGAATATGTTGCTGCAAAAATTGAAGACCTCCCTTTTGAAGATGGCGAATTTGATACCGTAATCTGCACCCATGTGATTGAACATGTATTGGATTACCGAGCCGCCATTGCAGAATTACGCCGGATAGCGGCGCGACGTGTCATTATTATAGTGCCGCGTGAACGCGAATATATCTATACCTTTAATCCGCATTTTAATTTCTTCCCATATACGCATTCTTTCTTGCGGGCTATGCATCCCGTACCACAAGACTATGCATGCGAAGATATAGGTCGCGATATCTATTATTGTGAAATCCCTATGCACGCTGTCGAAATTCTCGAAGCCGCAGAATGAACCCTGTATCTAGTTTAAGTCCCGCTATTTTAGTGGGATTAACTTTGATTCCATTGACCATCGCGCTTGGGCAACTCTTATTTAAAGTTGCGAGCCAACGCCTAGAGGCGGCTGGCAGAGATCTCTATATGGTCTTGTTTGATCCAGTCATGATTCTCGCACTCGGAATCTATGGTGGGGCAACTTTGATCTGGATCTATCTACTTAAATTTGTACCACTCTCTTATGCATATTCATTCATGGCCCTGACATTTCTTGCCGTACCAATCCTCTCGATTTTTTTCCTAGGTGAAACCTTAAGCCTCAAATACTGGGTTGGGACAGCCCTTATCATTGCTGGGTTGATCATTATCCAAAGCTGATAGAGAGCGCGCCTCGAAACGCGTTCTAATTCACGCCCCGGCCATAAATATCTAACTCAACGACGTCGCCCTTGCCTGCCGCTTTTGCGAAATTTT
>CAYTLJ010000163.1:0-4106 GCA_964438555.1 uncultured Algimonas sp. | reverse complement strand
ACCTTTGCGAAACGCCGCGACGCGGGACAGGCCGCCTTTGTCGCCTATATGATGGGCGGCGACCCTGACCGTGCCAGCTCGCAAGCTTTCCTCAATGCCTTACCCGAAGCTGGTGTGGATATTATCGAACTGGGTATTCCCTTTACCGATCCAATGGCGGACGGCCCTGTGATTGAAGACGCCGGTATTCGCGCGCGCAAATCCGGCACGACGCTATCCACTATTCTTGAGATGGCGACAGAGTTTCGCAAAACCAATAATACAACCCCGATCATTGTGATGGGTTATGCTAATCCGATCCATCATATGGGTTATGCAGCTTTCTCAAAGGCAGCGAAAGAGGCGGGTGTAGACGGCGCCATCATTGTCGACCTCCCACCTGAGGAAGACACAGAGCTTCGCGCGGCCTTTGAAACCCATGACCTTGCCCTCATCCGTTTAGCGACCCCGACAACGGATGCAGAACGTCTGCCAAAAGTCGTCAAAGGAACGAGAGGCTTTGTCTATTACGTCTCGATGACTGGGATTACGGGGGCAAGCTTTTCACAAGCCGGGTCTATATCTGAGCAAGTCAAACGCGTCAGAGACGCAGCCAAGCTTCCAGTCGTTGTCGGTTTTGGTGTTAAAACACCGGAACGTGCAGCTGAAGTTGCCAAAGATGCTGACGGGGTTGTTGTCGGTACCGCTATTGTGAAATCATTTTTTGAATCTGGACAAGAAGACACGCTAGCTATGATACGGTCTTTGGCGGATGCAACACACGCGACGTAGAGCTAGATAAACTCAGGTCATTACCATTTCGACACACCGTAAAGCTTGATAAAATCGAGAATTTAGCCCATAGGCAAACGCAATGAATTGGTTGACCAAACTCCGGACGCCTGGCGTCAAATCTATCTTCACCAAGAAGGACACACCCGATAATCTTTGGGTTAAATGTCCTAAGTCGGGCGAAATGGTTTTCTCGGCCGACCTTCCTGGACTACTTCATGTTACACCCGCTGGTCATCATATGCGCATTGGGCCGCAAATGCGCATGGAATATACATTTGATGATGGCGAATATGAGACCGTCGATATTCCGGATGTCGTCAAAGACCCGCTCAAATTTAAAGATGATCAAAAATATACGGACCGCCTCAAGAAAGCCCGCACAAAAACGGGAAATGATGATGCGATGTCGATTGGGGTTGGGACAATTCGCGGTATCAAGACCGTCGTCCTGGTTCAGAATTTCGCCTTTATGGGCGGCTCTCTTGGCATGGCTGCCGGCGAAGGGTTTATTCAGGCGGCCGAATATGCTGTCGCCAATCGCCTGCCTTTGATTGCTTTCACTGCTGCTGGCGGGGCGCGTATGCAAGAAGGCGCGCTATCGCTGATGCAAATGCCGCGCACAACCATTGCCGTTCAAGAATTACGCGAAAATGGCCTCCCCTATATTGTTGTCTTATGTGACCCAACAACGGGCGGCGTCACCGCCAGCTATGCCATGCTCGGCGATGTACATTTAGCCGAACCTGGCGCGCTCATCTGTTTTGCGGGTCCGCGTGTAATCGAAGAAACGATCCGGGAAAAACTTCCAGAGGGCTTTCAACGCGCTGAATATCTCGAAGAAAAAGGCATGGTCGACCGCGTCGTCCACCGCAGTGCCATGCGCAAAACCCTAGGCGACATTCTGGCAGTGCTGACGCACCAAACTGCGGAGACCTGTCCGGCAGCCGCTCCGGTTTAATGTCCCAATTAGATAGCGTTCTCGCGCAACTCACCGCGCTCCACCCTAAAAAAATCGATCTAGGACTTTCCCGGATTGAGCGGGTCTTGGAAAAATTAGGCAATCCACAACTCAAACTCCCTCCAACCATTCATATCGCAGGTACAAATGGCAAAGGGTCAACCACAGCCTTGCTCAGGGCTATGATTGAAGCCTCAGGAAAAACGGCGCATGTCTATACATCGCCCCATCTTGTTCGGTTTAATGAGCGGATTACATTAGAGTCCCAGATTATTGACGATGAAACCCTGCTGGATGTCTTGCAACGTGTTATGGATGTTAATGCGGGCCAACCTCTAAGCTTTTTCGAAGCCACAACCGCGGCAGCCTTTCTGGCATTTTCGGAAAGGTCTGGTGATTACGCTCTCATCGAAGTCGGACTTGGCGGTCTCTATGACGCGACCAATGTTTTTGATCCCGTCTTAAGTTTGATCACGCCCATTAATTACGACCATGCTGAATTTCTGGGTCGTGATCTGGCTGGGATTGCACGGGAAAAAGCGGGGATCATTAAAGATCATGTGCCTGTTTTTGTCGGTCGGCAAGACGAGCTTGTTCGCGCCGTCCTAAGTAATGAAGCCGCAAAACATCGCGCGCCCATAGAATTTTTAACGGAAGATTTTAGAACCTATCCGCAACATGACCGAATGGTGTTTGACGCTGATGATGTCTTATTGGACCTGCCACGTCCGGCTCTTATTGGATCGCATCAAATTGACAATGCAGGTGTCGCCATCGCCGCCGCGCGCGCGCTCAATATTCCAGATAAAGCGATTGCCAAAGGCTTAGAGCAAACGAGCTGGCCTGCCCGTATGCAAAATCTAACCTCAGGCCCTTATGCCGATATGGTCAGAGACAGTGGCGGCGAGCTCTGGCTAGATGGTGGGCATAACCCCCATGCAGCAGCCGCTTTGGCAACCGTCATGGCGGAACTACAAGATAAAACAGAACGTGTCCTTATTCTGATTATGGGTATATTGGGAAATAAAGATGCGGGGGCTTTCCTAGATGCTTTTACCGGACTGGCAAGCTGTGTCATCGCTGTCGATATTCCTGGAAATTCGAACGCACTTGCCCCTGAAACGATAAAAGAACTCGCGGAACATCGCGGCATGCTAGCACAAGTCGCAGGGAATATGGGTGACGCCGTTCAGCGGGCTATTAATACGGGTGAAGCCTTGTCACGCCAAGACGTGTCCGAGCCAATCATCCCGCCGCGTATATTAATCTGCGGCTCGCTCTATCTCGCAGGGCATGTACTCAGTAATTAGGTTAAAATGAAAAAGGCAGCCTAGGAAAGACTGCCTCACAAAAATCGCGCGGATTTAAAATCAAGCGTGTTCTTCGAGCCACTCTGTCATTTTAGAGCGTGTCATGCCGCCAACTTTAGTTGCTACGACTTGACCGTCTTTGAAAATCATAAAGGTCGGAATGCCGCGCACATGAAACTTACCTGGCGTATCAGGGCTTTCATCAATATTAACTTTGGCAATTTTCATCCGGTCACCCATTACTTCGGAAATATCTTCGAGGGCAGGCGCGATCTGCTTACAGGGGCCACACCATTCTGCCCAGAAATCAACAAGAACAGGCTTGTCAGATTCAAGCACGTCTTTACCAAAAGATGCATCCGTTACATTTACAGTCGCCATGAGAATCTCCTCTACGGTATTATCTTGCCTCAAGAGATAGGAAGTGCAGCAATCTTGTGCAAGGCTCTATCGAGTAACGCTTGTGGGAGGACCATTAATTGTGGCCCATCTGTCCACAAAAGCGCGCAGTAAATTTCATGTTTCGGATAAATTTCGCGAGCCAACTCCCGATAAGCTGCCATTTGCCCTAAATAAAGATCTGAGACGTCTTCTGGATCTGTGGGTGGCGGACGATTCGATTTATAGTCAACGATAAAGACCTCAGCATCCGTCACACAAAGTCGGTCAATCTGAGCATTTAGGTAAAGCCTATCTGGTAAAGTTTTGGCCGATCCGGCAAGACTGACTTCGGCGCGAGAGCCTGGCCCAAATATTTTTGAAAATTCCGGGTGATCCAACACGGCAAAGACCTCATGGATAATATCGTCGCCCATCTCAACCGGGATCGCCTTATAGCCTGATAAGATACGCCCCGCCATTTTGCGTCGCTCTGATGGCAGCACCTCAGGAAGAACTTCGAGCAATTTATGCGTCAAATTCCCGCGCATAAACCGCGATAGGTTTTTCGTTTGCCCAGGCGAGCGAACAGGCATTTCCAAAGGTGGATCAGACAAAAGGTGGGAGGGTGTGACGCGGGCAGCTTTACCTTCTTTGGGTGCTGGCCTTAGCATCCAGTCCGCAAT
>CAYTLJ010000162.1:0-4214 GCA_964438555.1 uncultured Algimonas sp. | reverse complement strand
TACTCCCCGATCTCATATCTCACCGGCCAGTCATATCCGTCCTGCTCGATCATCTCGATATAGCTTTGTAGGATTTCAGTACCTGGGAGATCGCGGCTATTAGCCTCTTTGGCCATATCATTGGGAAAGCCGGATAGAGAACGGGCCCAGGTCAGCCTGACATCTTCACTAAGCACTCGCACAGTTGCGCCGGAATTATTGAGATTTTCTAGGCCTTTGGCCTGACGATTATCCAGGTTTTTCGCCGCAACCGTTTCATATTCCAAGGCCACCTCTTTGATAATTTTCTGAATTTCAGGCGGGAGTTTATTGAAGCGTTTATCATTGACTGTCACGATAACTGCACCACCCATCGCGCCAAATCCGATCTGGGTATAAAAAGGTGCAGGCTCATGAAATTTGAAACTATAATAGGCGGATGGAAACATAAGCCAGCCATCATAAACACCCGTCTCCAAGGATAGATAACCATCAGGCAAAGTTGACTGTACGGGAATCACGCCAGCATATTCGAGCCAAGGCAGGTTCGGTCCCGCCCCACCAATTTTAATCCCGTCCAAATCTTCGATCCCGTCCCAAGCACTGACCGTGCCTAGGTGGTAATTATCCCAGCCATTAATGGCGAGTAGGCTCTGGCCATAATGATCCGTCAATTGGTCTTCGAGCCAAGGATGTTTTTCATAGAGCTTGCGCGCGGTCTCCACAGATTTTTGCGAATCTTGCGGTCCAAAAGGCACGAAATACATAAAGTTATGTAAGAAGAGTTTTGAGGGCTCAAAGCAAACGCAATAGGCGCCAATATCTAATATGCCGGATTGAACGGATTCGAGCGTTTCTGAAACGGTTGCAATAGAGCCGCCATAGCCTTCAACAAATTGGAGCTTATAATCGGTTTCTTCCGCAACACGACGCTCGACTTCGGGGACGAAAAACTTTTGTAATTCTGTCGTATAGGCAACGGGCCCAGCTGGATGGCCTGCCCCGATCCGCAATGTATAGGTTTTTGTATCGCCTCCACTACATGAGAGCAAAGCGGTTGACGCCGCGAGTATTGCAATCCACTTTTTCATCATGTCGCTCTCCCGTGCAAATCCAGCCTATTAAATATCCATCCAACCTGACGAGGTTCGAAGGCGGTGGGTTATAGTGTTTGAGCGCTCAAGCGTGGCTTCCAAGAAACAGCCCGCTTTGCCGGCCTCAAATAGTCGAACAATATCTTCATCAGAAGCATCTGATTGGATGTCAACATCGAGATGAAATCCGATGGGACGCCCGACATAGGGTTCACGTCCAATTTGCTCGCCTTCCCAATGGAGGCGTGTCTTGATCTCAACACCATCAATCGGAATGCGAAGGCGTTTTGCAAAGGCTCGAATTTGGGTCATTAAGCACGCCGTCAGAGCCCCCGTAAAAAGCGCGAGTGGCGGTGGGGCTGTATTCGCGCCGCCATGAATTTTGCCTTCATCCGTTGCGAGCGAGAAACTCTCCCCTGTGGTCACAAAATCTACATCGATATCGCATCTTAGCTTTCCGCTGGATTTTGCGACACCTTCAAAAATTACGTCGAATGTTTTCTTATCAGACATGTCTTCTCTTTCTTCTTTAATCGATCATTTCTAGGTCGCTGGCTTAGCCGCGATTTTTCGTTGGAGTAAATTGAGACCCGCCATAGGTCTGCTCGGTCGGAAGTATTTCCATTTGCGAGACATTGACCCGCCAAGGTGCGCCAACACAGTAAACAATGGCATCCGCAATATCAGAAGACTTTAATTCCTCGACGCCAGTCGTGGTTGTCTTTTTCAATTTTTCAGGATCATCAATCGCGACATTGTAAAATTCGCTAATGACGCGGCCCGGATTAATTTCGGTTACGCGTATGCCTGTGCCTTGTAACTCTTGGCGAAGGTCACGTGAGAATTTATGCATGGCCCCTTTGGTCGCGCCGTATAAAGCCGCTGGTGCGGGATAAAGGGCAAGAACGGAACTCATATTGACGATATGGCCGCGCCCCCGCTCAATCATGCCAGGAAGCGTTGCGCGCACCATATGCAGAGCCGAGATGACATTCGTATCAATCGTCTTTTCAATGTCTTCGACTTCGGCAGACCAGAAGGAACCAAGCGCGCGACCAAGCCCCGCATTATTGACCAGAATATCAATTTCGTTTTTGCCAATCTCGGCAACGGCCTCGCGGTCTCTGACATCCAGCTTATGCGGGATACACCCGGTTTCCTCGGCAAGCGCCTCAAGCCGCTCTAGCCGCCGCGCCGCCGCATGCACTTTGACACCTTGGGCGCAAAGGGCTCGAACCGTGGCTTCGCCAATGCCACTCGACGCGCCTGTAACCAGGGCTGTAACTGTATGATCAAGTGTCATGATAGCTCCTCATGATAAGATTTAAATTTTGACATTTTTCCAACGCCCGCATTGAAACTATTGGTCGGATCCAGCCCTCGGTAAAAATCACGCAAGGTGGGCTCTGCCTTATAGAGATGGCCAACATTATGTTCGGCCGGATATTTCGCACCACGTGCATCAAGACGCGCCAAATATTTTGCCTTGAAGGTTTTGGGATCGACTCCTTTTTTCAAGACAAAATCATGATGAACCACCAGACAGAAAAAATGGCTTAGACATAAAGGTGCGGCCAATTGATCTTGTAGCTCAGGCGGTAAGATATTGTGCCAGTCTTCATCATTGCGGCGAAGCGCAATATCAAAGGGCATGAGATCGCCGACTTTATCTTTTTTGATCAGCTTGATCCGTCCAGATGCATTCCCCGCAACGAAACGGTGTAAAAGCGCAGCTTTGGCCTCTTTGGGATTACATTCAAAAAACCCTAGATCGCGGTCCGGGTCCGATGTCAGATTATCTAACAATTGCCTCACCTCATCAATGACCCCGTCATTCGCTTTGATCACAAGATGATGTTCAAATTTGTCTCTATAGTTGCGCATGGATTTGGGCAGGTGTGACGGCAATAGACCAAAAACAAATTGAAGAAATCGGTCAGAAAAACTATTGGGCAAAAGCGGAATATGATTGAGTACAGAATCGATGCGTTTTTTCGCCGCCCATAATTTTGGCAAAAACCCTGTGCCAAAGAGGCTAATCATCATATAATTATCTTTGCAATATTTTTCAGATCCATTGAAATAGCTGCGATGCATATATTCGCCCATTTCAGGTAAGGTCTGAAAATCTGTCAGAATGGTTTTCCGGATTTCCGTAAATTCCTGCGGCGTATTTGTTCCTATATAAAAAACCTTATCCGTTTTGGGCTGCGGAAATGTATCCATCCTAACCGCAAATACGGCAAGCTTCCCTGCACATCCGCTGGCTTCATAAAGCCGTCTTGCATCGGCATTAAACCGCGCGGGCGTATCGGCCTCAATCTCTCTAACGCGGCTTTGATATTCATCATCAGAGGCGCGGTGATTACTCTTTGGGATCTTATTAGGATCAAAATTCCCGGCTTCCAGATTTTCAAGGATCTCTCTTGGGCTGTCACCCAAATCGATTCCCAAATGGTTGATCAGGCTAAGATTTCCGCCTTCGTCTAATTGCGCAAAGAGGGAGAGTTCCGTAAAAGCTGGCCCGCGATTAACAAGGTTGCCGCCTGAATTATTACAAATGCCGCCGACAATTGAGGCCCCGATACAAGAGGACCCAATAATGGAGTGAGGCGAGCGGTCAATTTTGGCGAGCTTGTCTTCTAATTGATAAAGCGTCGCCCCCGCAAAAGCGAGAATTTGCTCACCCTGATTAAGTAGGGTTATTTGATTTATTTTGAGCGTATTAATGATGACAATATCGCGGTCATAATCATTGCCAAATGGCGTCGATCCAGCGGTCACGCCCGTATTGGCCGCTTGCATAATAATGATCTTATTATGGGCCACACAGATTTTTAAGATGTCCCAAATCTGTGTCAGCGTCTTGGGGAGGAAAACTGCCTCAACATCACCCCCGCCAATTTTTATACCCGTCGAGTAGGATTGCGTGCGCCGCTTTGATGTCAGGATTTGGCCTGGCGTAAGAATATTGGAAATCTCATCAAGAAATAGAGGCTGGGACGGGGCGTTAATGCCCTCCGCTGACTTATCTGTCTCTAAACCTGACAACATTCTCTAATGGCTTAAGCCTCCCCTGCGGCAGATTTTTTCAAATCCAGCGCCACATCGACAATCATATCTTCTTGTCCACCGACCATA
>CAYTLJ010000161.1:0-4338 GCA_964438555.1 uncultured Algimonas sp. | reverse complement strand
GTAAAGGTATAAAGCTCGCTCCAGCCCCCTAAACGATCTCTAAGTTCGCGCATATCAGGGAGAGGAGCCAGTTGATCAGAAATAGCCGTCATTAATAGGGTTGGCGTTGTGATGCTTTCTGGTTCAATCCGGTGGAGGTCGATAGACTCAGATAACGCCAAAAAGCGTTGCGCATCCATATTTTCTGCAAAGATGTCGCCGCGACTGCCGAGATAATCACAAATATCAAATTGCCCCTTGGCGGTTTCTTCAAGGTCAAACCGGTCCGCAAATTCTTCGGCTGTCCGGTAAGTTGTCATGGCAAGCTCGCGCGCGAGCTTTAGACCCGCTTCAGGTCGTCCCGCCTCTAGCCCCAGACGCACCACCCGCCTTTGAATGCCGCGCCATCCCACACCAATCGGATAGGGGCGATGGGCGGCGCCGATAATACATAATTTCCCAATCGCGTCTGGATAATCGCGCGCAAAAGCAAGGGCACACATGCCACCATATGAGCTTCCGATAATGGCGGCGACTTTTTTGATCTTTTGGCTATCCAGTAAGGCTTTAAGGCGTGCGGCTTGATCTGTTGTCGTAATCGTTTCAGGACAGTCATGACCGCCTTGATTAGGCGCGAAATCATATCCAATGACCTTGAATTTGTTAAGGTCAATTGCGCCGCCGTCGCGAACCAAACGCGACCACCAGCCGCGATTTTTTTTGCCACCATCGCAGACAAACCGCGTGGCTGAAATGCCGCCAAGAACAATAATGACCGGACCATCAGGATTTCCATAGATGCGCCCTTTGACATGGTCATCTTTCAACTCACACCCACGCGAGAGGGTATGGGTGCCAAGTGATAGCTCTATGTCACGGCCTTGCGCCATACTTGCCTTTCATTCAGCTCGTTGAGGTGGTGGTGAAGGGGGTCACGGCGCTATCACCGTGTTGACCTCATCTTCGCCGCTCGCCTTGCAAGCTGCAGGAATTGGCACCGTCCGAAAAATCAGTCGAAAATTCGGGGTTGCCCCAGCGTCAAAGGGCCTGTCCCTCAGCCGGTCTTGATGATGCTTGGCCCTATGCGCCCAGATTTTCGTTTCGTCAAGTCAGGAGTCGGACGTTCCCTTGGCCCAGATCAAGGCCATGAACAGGCCTTTCATGGACGGCAGAACGAGCAGACAGATTGCAATGCCTATGAAACACAAAATCGAAATGAGTTGCCAATCCGGGAGGGACGTATTCCAAAAGAATAAATGCCAGATCAGGACTGTGATATGGGCCGAGATCGTCATGGCGGCCCAACTCGGTGCAAGTTCGGCTCTGACCTTTGACCAAGGTTGATTGCATTTCGCACAATAATCAACCGGTTTTAGGTATTTTGCGAAAAGTTTTCCTTGCGAACAGCGGGGGCAGCGCAATTTTAAACCTCTTAACAGGCGCGGCCAGATTGAACTGTCCTGTGGAAGTTCTATAAATTCCGGCTCTGACACGGGCATCTCCAATTGACTCTCTGTCGCGGCAGGCATAGGCCGCGCGCCACGTTAATACGAGTTATAATCCATGCCTGTTCCAGTCATAGTCTTAAATTTTGGTCATAGCGTTCTAAATTCGCTCGAAGACTATACCCAAGCCGCGTCCGAAATTTATCGGCATTACCGTCAGGGGCAGAATGTTGTTGCCGTAACATCGGCGCAAGGCGATCAAACCGATGTCTTGATGGCGGAAGCCCGTCGCATTGGCCCAGACGGCGAAGCGAAAAACCTACCCGAATTATTGCAATTGGGAGAGAGACGCTCTGCTGCCCTTTTAGCTCTTGCCTTAGAACGGATTGGGGCACCGGCCTTTGTTCGTCAGGCCCGTGATTTGGGATTAACCGCGTCGGGGTCATTTACCGAAGCGCGCCTGACGGGGCTCAATACGCCGCAACTCCTACAAGACCTCAAAGATCACGATATTGTCGTCATGCCCGGATTTGTGGCGATTGGCGAAAAAGATCGCTCTGTTTTATTGGGCGACGGCGGCGCCGATTTAACGGCGCTTTATGTCGCCGATCAACTCGGCGTGGAAGCGCTATTACTCAAAGATGTGGACGGTATTTATCAAGTAGATCCAAAATCTGATCCCAATGCCAAACGTTATGAAACAATTGATTGGGATGAAGCGAGCGAGGTTGCGGGTCCGCTCATTGCGCCGCGGGCCCTTGGCTTTGCGCGTAAACAGAAAGTCCCGTTTCGCGTCGGCTTACCGGGGGTTCCGTCCTATACGCATGTCGGGGCATTTGAGCGAAAGCTGAAAGCCTCACAAAGCCCTAAAAAATTAAAACTGGCGCTGATGGGATTAGGCATTGTGGGGGGCGGCGTGTTTCGCCGCGTCGCTGCCCATGCGGATCAGTTTGAGATCGTAAAAATCATGGTCCGAAATCCGGATAAATATATTGATCAAGGCTATGACCCTGACGTGCTGACCACAGATTTCGACGTGATTAAAGCTTCTAAGCCTGACGTCTTTATTGATGTGTCTGGTCCTGTTGAGCCGGCCCTGTCTTATTGCCGTGAGATGTTAGAGGCGGGTGTGCATGTCGTTTCCGCCAATAAACAAGCCATTGCGACAGGGGGGCAGGCTTTGATTGACCTGGCGGCAAAACACAAAACCCAACTTTTATTCTCGTCTGCGGCCGGTGGCGGCATGCCAGTTCTAGAAATGTGCTTGCGTGAAACGGGACGCATTACCCGGGTTCGCGCGCTGCTAAATGGTACAACAAATTATATGTTGGATGAAATCGGTAAAGGCCGAAGCTACGCACAAGCCTTAAAAGACGCGCAAGATAAAGGCTTTGCCGAAGCCGACCCAACGGCAGATGTGGGCGGGGCAGATGCGGCGGCTAAGATCCGCCTGATTGCTTTGCTTGGCTTTGGTGAAACCCTGGCCCTCGATGATATTCCGCGCGACACAATCGAGAATTTCAATCCGACCGAGCCTGCCAAAGGGGCCTGGAAGCGGGTCGCAAAAATTTGGCGAGATCAAAATGGATTTTCGTCTGCGCTCCAGCTTAGAGATTTGTCTTTGAATAATTTCATGGCCCAAGCAGACGGCGAGGAAGCTCATGCAATTTTTGATTTTGATGACGGGGATCAATACCGCATTCGCGGCAAAGGTGCGGGACGCTGGCCGACGACAGAATCGGTCATGGCAGATCTATTTGATATTTCGGCCTCAACGCTGAGCTAGCGGGTTTATTTCATCTGTTCCATTACGCACGAGATGCGGTTTCATACGTAACTAAGCCATGCCCGCTCAAAACCCAATCATTGTCTGGTTTCGCCGCGATCTTCGCTTAGCTGATAACCCAGCGCTTTACGGCGCGTACCAATCTGGAAAACCGATCATTCTACTCTATATTTTGGAGGAAGGCATTGGGCGAAAATTAGGGGCGGCACGCGCGCTTTGGCTGCATCATTCTCTGGCGTCTTTGTCGGAAACTATCGAAAAAATTGGCGGGCAGCTCATTTTAAAACGTGGTCAGTCCAAATCTATTTTGGATGAGATTATCCGCGAAACGGGTGCTGACGAAATTCACTGGAATAGGCGGTATGAAGGTAAAGCCCGCCAAGTCGATACAGAGATAAAAGCCGATCTGATATCGCGCAGTGTCAAAGTCTCAAGCCATAATGCAAATCTACTCTCAGAGCCCTGGGAGGTGGAAACAAAAACGGGCGGCTATTATAAGGTCTTTACGCCCTATTGGCGGGCTGTGAACCGACAGATTGAGATTGCTAACCCATTGCTCGCGCCTCAGGCGCTGGACGCATATTCAGGCGCGCTCAAGAGCGATGATTTGGACGATTGGGCATTATTGCCAACACTGCCTGATTGGGGCTCTGATATTATACGCCAGTACCAACCTGGAGAGGCAGGTGCCGCCAATCGATTATCAGCCTTTTTGGACGGCCCGGTAAAAGACTATGCGGTTCAACGAGACCGTCCAGATGATGAAACGGGGACTTCAAGATTATCACCGCATTTGGCACATGGCGAGATTTCGCCCAGACAAATCTGGCAGGCTGCATATGGTCGTGATGGGTCAGATAAATTCCTGTCAGAAATTGGGTGGCGCGAATTTTCCTATGTTTTGCTCTATCATAATCCTGATCTCGCAAGTGAGAATTTCAAATCTGGTTTCGATAAATTTGAATGGGCACATGACCCGCAAAAGGTTGAAGCGTGGCGACGTGGTCAAACTGGCTATCCCTTTATTGATGCGGGGATGCGCGAGCTTTGGTGCACGGGATGGCAACATAATCGCGTGCGCATGGTCTGCGCGTCTTTTCTGATTAAACATCTTCTGACGGATTGGCG
>CAYTLJ010000160.1:0-4346 GCA_964438555.1 uncultured Algimonas sp. | reverse complement strand
AATTTTTGGGTCGATCCAGAAAACAATGCGATTGGGATCATTATGTTGCAGTTTTTCAGCCCAACTGATCCTGAAATCCATGATCAGTTTCAAGCTCTGGTCCTCGCACAAACGCGGAATGATCGCGTGAGTCGCGTGGTTGAATGAAAGTTTGGGTTAGACGAAATCGAAATTCCGTAAAAAATTTGTTAAGTTATTGTTAATAAACAATAATATGAGTGCATCGCTGTTAATTATTCCGTTTAGGTTACGTTCATCTTAGGGTCTGTAAGGCCTTGCGAGCACTGCATGTTCGCGCGTAAATTGTGGGACATGTGGGACCTCGCGCAGATATGCAGTGCTAACTTCTCAAAACATAAGTCTTGATTTTTTAGGTAATATTTGGTGCGCGCGCTGTGTCCAAAACCTGGATTTCGGCGTTTATTTCACAATTTCCTTGATTGGTGTGCATCCAAATTCGAAACTTATGACGTCTTAGGGGTGTAATCTGAAATAAAGGAGACGATTATGAGTGAAGAATTTGTGCCAATCTTTATGTTTGCAGCCATTCCACTGACGGTATGGGCGGTGAGTGCCTATCGCCATAAAACCCATAAAGCCGCCTTTGATGTCATGAAGACCATGGTTGATAAGGGAGACGCGCTGAACCCAGAAATTGTTCGCGCGCTTGGTATTCGCCCGCGCCGAAAAAATAGTGATTTGCGTGTTGGCTTGATCCTTATTGCGATTGCGATTGCGACCATATTAATGGGCGGTGCGATCCCGGAAAAAGAGGCTCAGCAAGTCATGGGTGGTATCGCAATGTTCCCCCTTCTCGTCGGTTTAGTTTATACGGGGCTTTGGGTGTTTATTAGCCGCAAATCGCCTCAAGATTAGATATTCTAACTGAGGCCACATTTGAAAATCTGGTTCGTACCCATCAGGGTGCGATCCGAAACTTTCTGCGTCGTTTGACCGGAGAGACAGCCATTGCTGATGAATTGGCGCAGAAAGCGTTTCTTAAAGCCTTTCAAACACGCCATAAATTGCGAGATGATAGCGTTGCGAAATCTTGGTTATTTAAAATTGCCTATCGAGCTTTCCTTGATCACATCCGAAAAGAGTCCCGACGTCGAGATTTAACCTCGGGTGAGCCGCGCTTTGAGAGCAATATTTTGGGTGAGACCCCACAAGCCCCTGACGGGCTTAAAATGGATATAGTGCGGGCAATGGATAGTCTTGCCCCGGATTGCCGCGCCGTTATTATATTATGTCTCGCCCATGGGATGAGCCAGTCTGAGGCGGCGCTTGCAACAGGTCTCCCCATCGGGACGGTTAAGTCCCATGTCCTGCGTGGCAAAGCAAAACTTCGCGCTTTCCTTTCAGCCTATGAAACGGTAAAATAATGATGATGCAAAACCCAGAAGACAATCTTTTCAAAGACCTGCTCTCGGATTACGTCGCACCCATTGAGGATGACGGATTTACGAAATCTGTGATGCGGTCGATAGAATATGAGATCCCATCTCGAACGACCTTGCGTCGCGGTCTGATTTTTGGGGCCTGCGCCATTGGTGGACTTATCGCAGCCTTCCAGCTTCCGGCTCTATTCGAGTTGATGGGTCAAACAATTTCACCCGATTTGGCATCAATCAGCAATATTGGGCAATCATCCTGGATGCTGGGCGGGATTATAGTTGTGGGGCTTTCGCTTATATGTGCTCTGGATCAAAAAACGTCTGAGTTGTTTTAATCAACTTTATAAGGTCTTCAAACTTCACCCATGAAAAAACCGCGCCTCAAAGAGACGCGGTGAGTGTTCGCTGTGATCCGGTAAATTACTGGATCGGAGATAAGAGCTCAGGCGCGGTGACAAGCTGTCTGACGCCGTGGCTTTTCTTTTCTTTAAAGACATTGCCGGATTTTGCCCAAGCATCGAGCGAAGCAATATCAAGCTTCTGACATTGTGGGCGCACTGACCAGTTTACTTTGAAAGGCGAACAGACAGATTGCGTATAGCTTGGGCCTGTTGTCGAGCCGAGGAAAACAACTGGCTTACCCGTTGTTGACGGGATGGATTTGGGTTGATGTAGGCCGTTCACCTGATTGCCTTGATAGGCATAATCCATGAAATTGGCGGCGCTGCGGTCATTTACGACCAAAAAGACCTGTGTTTCGACTCGCAAGGATGGGTTTTCACAGCCTTCTGGCACGCAAGAGCCAAGACCTTCACCCGGTGTTGCATCGCATGTTGTGTGGACCCAATGGACTTCGATCGTATCACCGGATTTTACCTTGCCATAGCTACCATCATAGGGCGCAAGCTCGGCCTCAGATAAGTTGTCCGTGCCGTTACATGCATATCCGCCATAATCCGAACCATCTACAAAGACCGAAAAGCCCGGACCCTTATGTTCGGCATTGGTGTGGGTGTGAATATTACAGAGATTCATTTCTGTACTTGCTGGTGCCCAAGGGAAGCTCACAGGGTTTACACCGGTTTTAGACGCGATATCGCGCGGTGTTTGTGGGCCCATATCGACACAAAGATCTTTGGACATGGCGTCCTTGGTCTCGGCAACAACCTCTTTTGTGGCAGTTGAAGCGTCTTTTGCAGCATCGCCCGCTTTGCTCGCGGTATCATTTGCGCCGCTACAGGCCGCTAAGAAGAGCGCGCTGGCTCCGAGTACTAGTGTGGTTTTAGACAAAATCGACAAGATATATCCCTCTCAAACGTTTGATTTATACGGCTCGAATCGCAGTCAGTCTTAATTGATACGAAACTCATAAGAAATGGTTTTTAAAACAGCATCTAAATTATCAGTGATATCGAGCGCGTCACCAAGCAACCCATGGTGAGACAGCCACTATATATAATGTATAGCTATCCGGTTCTTATATAAGAGAATCGCTGCAAAAATATCTGAGCTTTCGGTATTTTATCATCTCCTTAGGTCCCAAAAACACGACTAAAAGGCCCTAGGATTGATTTTTTTACCTTTTTATGATAGCTCAACCTTTCGAGATTTGAGCGGAATAGGCCTTTTGCGCGTTAAGACATGCGTAATATGCCATAAGACCCGTAGAATTTCGGTCTAATTCGTAGCTGTGTGGATAAAAAAACCACGCTTTTACGGAGGTTTTTGGTGGTCAGCGGCGTAAAGCTGCATTTATCCGCATTTTTTCGCACTTTTTGCGAAAAAACATGTTGCGGAAAAAAAATCACCCCCCTATAGAGCGCTCCTCGCTGAGGGACAGTTAGTCACTCGGAGAGACGCGGAGCCCCACTATCTAAGCGGGGCTTTTAATTTGGAAGCGATCTAATCACTTTCAAGCTATTTGACATCGTGAATATTGGGAAGAGAGACGCAGGCGGCGTTTGGCTGTGAGCGTAGTTGGTAACAACGCGCAACACAAATGAACGACTGTTGTCTGACGTTTCTTTTCAAGAAGTTATGACATTGCTTGGCTTGTCGAAATAAAACTTTGTTTTAAATCGACGGGTTGAGGAACTCGTAATTTTCTTTGAAACGCACAAACGCTTTAAATATTTATATTTAAAACGTCAGTGAATAACGACACAGTCGGATCACTCTCAACCTGAGAGTTTGATTCTGGCTCAGAACGAACGCTGGCGGCGTGCTTAACACATGCAAGTCGAACGAGAAGCTACCTTCGGGTAGTGGACAGTGGCAGACGGGTGAGTAACGCGTGGCAACCTACCTTTCAGTACGGGACAACAGTTGGAAACGACTGCTAATACCGTATACGTCCTCCGGGAGAAAGATTTATCGCTGATAGATGGGGCCGCGTTAGATTAGCTTGTTGGTGAGGTAATGGCTCACCAAGGCGACGATCTATAGCTGGTCTGAGAGGATGATCAGCCACACTGGGACTGAGACACGGCCCAGACTCCTACGGGAGGCAGCAGTGGGGAATATTGGACAATGGGCGCAAGCCTGATCCAGCAACGCCGCGTGAATGATGAAGGCCTTAGGGTTGTAAAATTCTTTCGCTAGGGAAGATAATGACTGTACCTAGTAAAGAAGCCCCGGCTAACTCCGTGCCAGCAGCCGCGGTAATACGGAGGGGGCTAGCGTTGTTCGGAATTACTGGGCGTAAAGCGTGCGTAGGCGGATCAATAAGTAAGGGGTGAAATCCCGAGGCTCAACCTCGGAACTGCCCTTTAAACTGTTGGTCTTGAGTTCTGGAGAGGTGAGTGGAATTGCTAGTGTAGAGGTGAAATTCGTAGATATTAGCAGGAACACCAGAGGCGAAGGCGGCTCACTGGACAGATACTGACGCTGAGGCACGAAAGTGTGGGGAGCAAACAGGATTAGATACCCTGGTAGTCCACACCGTAAACG
>CAYTLJ010000159.1:0-4385 GCA_964438555.1 uncultured Algimonas sp. | reverse complement strand
GCTTCAGCTGGTGAGAGCTCATACAGGTCCATATCCATTGGATCGCCTGGGTGGATTTTGTTTTTGATACCGTCAAGACCAGCCATAAGTAGGGCTGTATATGTGAGGTATGGGTTACCCGCTGGATCCGGGAAACGTGCTTCAAGACGCTTACCGTTACGTGATGCTGTCCATGGAATACGGATAGAGGCTGAGCGGTTACGAGATGAGTATGCAAGCATAACTGGCGCTTCAAAACCTGGAACCAAACGCTTGTAAGAGTTTGTTGAGGCATTTGAGAAAGCATTGATCGCTTTAGCGTGCTTGATGATACCGCCGATGTAATAGAGGCACTCTGTTGAGAGACCTGCATATTCGTCACCCGCAAAGAGTGGCTGTTTGTCTTTCCAGATAGACATATGAACATGCATGCCTGTGCCATTATCATTCCACATAGGCTTGGGCATAAAGGTGGCCGTCTTGCCATAGGCATGCGCGACGTTGTGGACGATATATTTATAGAGCTGCATATTATCGCCCATTTCCAACAAGGTTGAAAACTGCATGCCGAGCTCGTGCTGAGCGGGTGCAACTTCGTGGTGATGTTTTTCAGGGCGAAGACCGAGTTCTTCCATAACAGAAAGCATTTCGCTCCGCATATCTTGGGCGCTATCGACAGGTGGGACCGGGAAATATCCGCCTTTTGGACCTGGGCGGTGACCCATATTTCCGCCAGCATATTCAGATCCAGTATTAGCTGGAAGCTCGGATGAATCGATAGAATAGCCCGTTACATTTTGCTCTGTATTCCAGCGCACATCGTCAAAGACGAAAAACTCGGCTTCTGGGCCAAAAAATACGTCGTCACCAACATTGGCAGAGCGCATATAAGCTTCGGCCGCTTTGGCTGTACCGCGTGGGTCACGATTATAGGCTTCGCCTGTATCTGGCTCTAAAACATCACAGAATACCGCCAATGTATCTTGCTGGAAAAACGGGTCCATTTTGGCTGTTGATGGATCTGGCATCAGAACCATATCGGATTCATTGATGTCTTTCCAACCACTGATGGATGATCCATCGAACATAGTTCCGTCAGCAAATAGATCTTCGTCAACAAGATCTGAATGGAATGTGACGTGTTGCATTTTCCCTTTCGGGTCTGTGAAACGAAGATCGACGAATTTGATTTCTTCGTCCTTGACCTTTTTTAAGAGCTTTGAAGCATCTGACATGATGTAATTTCCCTGGTTATTGTGTGGAGTGTTTCGCGTTTATAGGGCTGTATCGCCCGTTTCGCCTGTCCGTATCCGGATGGCTTGTGCAATATCTGATACAAAAATCTTACCGTCCCCAATTTTGCCCGTTTTGGCTGCCGTTTGGATGGCCTCAAGGGCGCCTTCGACTTGGTCATCGGCAACGACGAGTTCAAGTTTCAACTTTGGTAAAAAGTCGACAACATATTCGGCACCACGATAAAGTTCAGTATGACCTTTTTGACGTCCAAAACCTTTGGCTTCGAGAACTGTCATGCCTTGAAGACCAACGGCTTGTAGCGCTTCCTTCACTTCGTCGAGCTTGAAGGGTTTGATTATCGCTTCGATCTTTTTCATATTAATCTCCAATAGTCCCGCAAATTGATTGTCCGCTGGTGATGACTCCGGCAAGCCATAGAGTCGAGACATTGGCGGAGGTCTACGGAAAGATGTGGTTGAAAACTTGTAAATTCGCACAAAAATTGGTCGTTTGCACATGGATAGGATGCAAGATTAATCGTTTTTTAAAGGAGTCACGCCGACTCGCGTGCAAATTGGTACTCGATTAGCCATTGCAGAAAAATCGGAGTGCGTTAAAGCACCACAGATCATCTTGACTTCTTAAGGGATACGGGTTCGCGACGGCAGTTCACGTGTGAAGAAATGAGATGGTCAAAAAAAGCTGACGTCTCGTCAAAACTGTACGGTCTCCCCGTACTTTTAACCGATCATAAACCGGCTGTTCGCGACGGCAGTTCATCCGGCGGAGATAGACATGAAAAAACTGACCCCACGCCCAACTAAGAAGCCATTTATAACTGACGAACAAGCCCTACGATTTCACGCAGAGCCCACACCCGGAAAATTAGCCCTTCAACCGACAAAACCCATGGCGACCCAAAGAGATCTGTCTCTGGCTTATAGTCCCGGTGTCGCGGTACCCGTTGAAGAAATCGCCAGAGATAAAGACCTCGCTTATGATTATACATCTAAGGGCAATATGGTCGCTGTTATTTCAAACGGAACGGCAATTTTAGGGCTTGGGAATCTGGGCGCTATGGCATCTAAGCCCGTCATGGAAGGAAAATCGGTCCTCTTTAAAAGATTTGCTGATATTGATAGTTTCGACATTGAAGTCGAAGAGGAAGATGCGCAGGCCTTTATTGAATGCGTCAAGCGATTTGGAAATACATTTGGCGGAATAAACCTAGAAGATATTGGTTCGCCAGAATGTTTCATTATTGAATCAGAACTTAGAGATCTTATTGATGTTCCCGTCTTTCATGATGATCAGCACGGGACGGCTATTATTGCCACCGCCGGATTGATCAATGCCTGTCATCTAACGGGGCGCAAATTTGAAGATATTAAACTGGTTCTAAGCGGCGCGGGCGCGGCCGGTCTATCCGTTCTTAATTTGGTCAAACGCATGGGCGTCAAAGACGAAAATGCGATTGTCGTCGATAGTCGCGGCGTTATCTATCAAGGCCGAAAAGAATATATGGATCAATGGAAGACGCCGCATGCCGTTGATACAGATAAACGAACCCTGGCAGAGGCTATGGTCGGTGCGGATGTCTTTTTCGGATTATCTGTGGCGGATATTGTGACCGAAGACATGGTCGCCAGCATGGCGCCCAATCCGATTATATTTGCGATGGCCAACCCCGATCCGGAAATCCGCCCGGAAGCGATTAAATCTGTTAGAGATGACGCAATTATTGCAACGGGCCGCTCAGATTATCCAAATCAGGTCAATAATGTCCTTGGTTTTCCCTATATTTTCAGAGGTGCGCTCGATGTGCGCGCCCGCAATGTGAATGATGAAATGAAGCTGGCCTGTGCCCAGGCCTTGGCAGATCTGGCTAGGCAAGACGTGCCCGAAGAAGTGGCTGCCGCCTATCACGGCAACCGACCAAAATATGGTCCAGAATATATCATCCCGGCGCCTTTTGACCCGCGTTTGATTTCCGAGATACCGCCTTATGTGGCTCAAGCTGCCATGGATACGGGTGAGGCGCGTAAGCCTATTGAGGATATGGAAGCCTATAAGAAATCGCTGGCCAGGCGACAGGATCCCACTGCCGCGATTTTGCAAGGGATTACGGCTACAGTCCAAGAAGAACCTAAAACCATTGTCTTTGCCGAGGGCGAGGAACCTGCCGTTATTCGCGCCGCCCAAGCCTTCCAGCAAAGAGGTCTTGGCAAAGCAATTTTGATTGGTCGAGAAAAGCCGATTTATGACAATATGAAATTATTGGGTGTTGAGCGCCCAGAAAGCTTGACCGTGCTCAATGCACGTCTCTTTGACCGCAATGCGGAATTCACAGAATATCTTTATCAACGTCTGCAAAGAAAAGGGTTCTTAAGACGGGACGCGCAACGTCTGGTCAATAATGACCGGAATGTATTTTCTGCGCTTATGCTTCAGCATGGACTGGCTGATGGCATGGTGTCAGGCGTAACCCGTAGCTATGATGTCGTTATGCGTGATGTGCGCCTAGTCCTAGACCACCGACCTGAAGAGCGAACCATGGGCGTCTCAGTTGTCGTCAATAAAGGTCAAACACTCTTTATTTCTGATACCAATGTCACAGAATTACCGGATGCTTGGGACTTGGCTAATATTGCAGAATCAACAGCACATTTCGCGCGGTCATTTGGGTTTGAACCTCGTGTTGCCTTTTTATCTTATTCCACATTTGGCAATCCCGTGGGTGAGAGGATGAAAAAGGTCAGAGAAGCCGTTCAAATTCTTGACGAGCGAAATGTCGATTTTGAATATGAAGGTGATATCTCAGCCGATGTTGCCCTCGATCCTTTACATATGCTGACCTATCCATTTTCGCGTTTGACAGATGCAGCAAATGTTTTGATCATGCCGGCTATTCACAGCGCGTCTATTTCAACCAAATTAGTAAAGGCTGTGGGCGGAGCAACCGTATTGGGACCTTTCCTGACCGGTCTTGAAAAACCCGTGCAGATTTGTTCACTCGGCGCAACTGCGTCTGATATTGTACAAATGGCCACACTGGCGGCCTATGCGCCGTCTCATCGCGATATGAAGGAATAGGGTCTGTCTCAAGCACCTCAATCCGCCAATGTTCTTGAAGGATCTATTCTCGGGCATGTGCTTCGCATGCTCGGACC
>CAYTLJ010000158.1:0-4398 GCA_964438555.1 uncultured Algimonas sp. | reverse complement strand
CTTTCTTAACTATACCGAATCGAGGGACCGCTTTGCGCTTCTTTAACGTCTTTCCATTGATGATTGTCCCTGTGGTGATCTATAATGTTCTTGCCTTGGGCGGGGCGACTTTGTCGACCATTGAGGCGATGCGCTTGAGGCTGGATACGGATGTCTATGCGATCACCATGACAAGTGGGGCGACATGGCATGTCACACCCGGTCACGCCTTGATTAGCGGCGCCTTGCTCATGCTGTTTTTTGAATTGATTAAATCAACGGGTATTGGGCGAACGGCTGTAATGAACCATGCCTTTTCTCTGGTTTTGTTTATTATCTGCCTTGTTGAATTTCTGCTTTTCCCTGCCTTTGCAACCTCCGTCTTTTTCCTGATCATGATGATGACCCTATTGGACGTTATGGCCGGCTTTATGGTGACGATTGCGGCGGCGCGTCGGGATTTTGGGGTCAGTGACGGCTTTGTCGAATAAGTCATGCATGCTGTCTCGCTTAAATTAGAACGCGGTGGCGAGCATGCCTAATCAGACGCCACATGCGCTTGCGGATCAAGCATTATCCCTGATTGGTGCGAGCGCGTTTTCCGTACATTATGATGGCGGATTGAGCTTTCCATCAGAACAGCAAGCCTCCGATGTGTTGGGACAATCCGTGCACACCTTACCCAAGACGATTGAAGCTTGGTGTAAGCACATGGAACCCGATGATATTTTTACCAGACGCAAGGCTTTATCACGGCTGAGCTGGGACGGGGCGCAATACAGACTGACCTATCCATGGCGAACCGTTGAAGGTGAGCGTGTCTGGGTAGAGGAACGCGGCGTGCGCAAATCATCAAGGGAGGCGGGCGAGTTTGCCATTGAAGGCGTCTTTATCAATGTGACGCAACAAAAAAGAAAGATGGACCGGAAAGCCTTTCTAACCAATCATGACGGACTTACAAAAATTGCCAATCGTGACAGATTGCTAGAGTCTCTTGATCATAGTGTCGGTCTTGCAAAAGCCGGTATTTTGAACGGGTATTTTACATGTTTTCGTCTTTTAAACTTGGCTGATGTGAATGAAATCTATGGCTATGAAATGGGAGAACGCCTTTTGGTCGAACTCGCCAAAAGGCTATCAACCCACTATCCGCTCCCGCATAAGATTGGACGGATTGGGGAAACTGATTTTGGCGTGATAAGCTTTGGTGGGGATCAAACCGTTTGGCTTGATCTTCTGCAAGCGTCTGTGACGTCTATTGCCGAAGCACCCGTTATGACACCGCACGGCGAAATCTCACTGGATATTGGCCTTGGCGTTGTAGAAATTTCTTCGGATACAGGCTCCGCCACTCAAGCCCTGTCTCAATCAGAATTGGCTTTAGACGATATCAAGCCATCCGAGATCAAATTTTATAAGCCGGTTATGGGGAAAGGCCAATTAAGCCAACGACAAAGCGTGCGTTCAGATGATGTACTGGACGCGCTCAATCAACGCCGTATTCGTTTGGCTTATCAACCAATTATTGACGCAAAGACGCGCAAAATTCATCACTATGAGTGTCTGCTTCGCCTCTGTCGTGAAGACGGTGAAATTGTTAGTGCAGGACAATTTATAATGGCGGCTGAAAAATTGGGTTTGGTTGATTTGCTCGATCGCCGCGCGCTTGAACTTGCCGCAGAGACTTTATTATCCGATCCTGATGTGCATTTGGCGTTAAATTTGTCGGCCGCCACTATTAGTAACCCTGAGACGGCTGAGGACTATATCACCGCGTTGAAAAGCTTAGGTCCCGCAGCCGAGCGTGTCACGATTGAGTTGACGGAAACCGTGGCCCTGGATGATCCTGAAAAAGCCAGTGCATTCGCAAATGAGATCAGGCTGATGGGGTGCGATTTTGCGATTGATGACTTTGGCTCTGGATATACAACCTTTCGGAATTTGATGGCAATCGAGGCCGAGATGATCAAGATTGATGGCAGTTTGGTCATAGGCGTTGCGCATGACCACAATAAGCAAACCTTTATTCGCATGATGGTCGATCTGGCGCAGACATTTTCGGTTCAAACTGTTGCGGAAATGGTTGATGACCGCGCGGATGCCGACATGCTGTGCCGATTGGGGGTCGATTATCTGCAAGGCTTTATGTTCGGTATTCCAAGTGCCACTGCAGCTTGGCAAAGACGGGCTGGCTAAGCGGGTATTCGCGCGCTACACTGATCAACATGCGTGCAACAGCAACACGTCTAGAGAATTTCTATGCCACCCGCCTCGGTCAAGCGGCGCGGGATATGGCAGCACGTCGACTTCATACCGTTTGGCCTGATTTGTCGGGCAAGAATGTTTTGGGTTTTGGATATGGGTGGCCTTATTTACAGCCTTATGAGGCGACGGCGAACCGCGTTGTCCTAGCCATGCCAGATGAGCAGGGGGCCATTGCCCAGCCTGGCAAAAGAGGGGTGGCAACGCTTTTATGTGACGAGCAGGCTTTGCCATTTTCAGATGCCAGTTTTGACAATATTTTGGCGATACATGCGATTGAGGATGCTAGCTCGGCCAAGGTTTTACTGGCTGAGCTTTACCGTGTGTGTCGTCCAGAGGGCCGGATTGTCGTTATTGCGGCCAATCGTGCTGGCATTTGGTCTCGGGCAGAGAGCTTGCCTTTTGGATCCGGACGACCCTTTTCACGGCGACAATTAAGGCAAGTGCTGTCACAAGTCGGTTTTCAGCCCACGCTTAGCTCAAATGCCCTTTATATTCCGCCCATTAAAAGATTAGCCAAACCCAAAGTCTCAATGGCGGTGGAACGGTTTGGTGAAACCGTCTGGCCAGGTTTTTCAGGTCTAGTCCTTGTCGAAGCGATCAAGCGTCTATATGCGACACCCGATAATGGGCAAGCCCAGAAAGTGGCCCGTCCGGTCTTTGGAGGCGCGCCCGTAATGAATAGGACAAATAGAGATCATGTCTGATCCCGTGCCTGATATTGAAACCATTCGTCGCGATATTGACCGCGTTGACAATGCGCTCTTGCAACTTATCGCCGAGCGGCTGGAGTTATCGGCCCAAGTTCGCAGGGCAAAATCCGGCATGCGTGTCTGGCGACCCTCTCGAGAAGATAGCCATGTCAGGCAATTAGCCTCAACAGCAACAACAAGCTCGGCTTCACTCGTTTCAACCATTTGGGCGGAACTCATGAGCGCAAGCCTCGCGACTCAGGGCCCGATGCGCTTACATGTGGCCTTAGAGGGCGATGTTTTATCCAATTGGTCTCTTGTTCGAGACAGATTTGGCGCCGCGCTTGATATCGTGACGTATCCGACGACAAGTGCAGCTTTGGCTGGATGTTACGCAGAAGATGAGGGCGTGGCCGTCTTGACGGCACCAGCACCTCCACCGGCAGGTGTTATTAATTGGTGGACTGCCTTGGGCCCGGGTGGTGCTATGGAAGGCATGCATATACTGGCTGGTTTGCCGCGCACGGGTCGCGATGACTGGCCGCAAGCCGTCGCTGTGGCAACGGCCGATATTCAACCCTCTGGTGCGGATCAAACCTTGATCTGTTGTCTGGATGATACGTCCCCTGGGGACGGGGCGTTATTACGCGCAAAATCAGGGGCATTTTCGCTTTATAGTTTGGATGGATTTCACACGCCAGCTGATACGAAAACAAGCCGAGTCATCGGTGTTTTGCCGCGCCCAATAGGACAGTAAAATGCGATTTGAGACACTCTTAATTGTCGGGGGAGGCCTGATTGGATCCTCAATTGCGCGTGCCGCCCGGGCAAAAAATATCGTCAAAACGATTTATATTGCCGATACGTCTGAAACGGCCTGTAAAACGATCACTGGGCTCGGACTTGCGGACGGCGTTGCTGATGGTCCAGCAGATCATTATGCTGCCAAAGCAGATCTCGTTATTCTTTGCACCCCGTCGGCCCGGCTTTCCACCAGCGCTATGGCGCTTATGCCGTCATTGAAATCTGGTGCGGTACTGACAGATGTTGGATCTGTTAAAGGTCATTTTGTCGACGCTTTAGAGGGCCGGTTGCGAGACGACATCCATTTCGTGCCCGCACATCCGATTGCTGGTACGGAAAATTCCGGTCCAGAATCTGGCTTTGCCGAATTATTTGAAAATCGCTGGTGTATTCTCACGCCTGTTGCCGGAACAGATACACAAGCCGTTGAAGATTTATCGGAATTTTGGAAAGCCATGGGCAGTGAGGTCACAGAGATGGAACCTGGGCGACATGACATTGTCATGGCAACAACGTCACACTTACCGCATTTAATTGCCTATACTTTGGTTGGAACAGCTATCGATATGGAGACCGTCACACAAAAAGAAGTTGTGAAATATTCTGCGGGTGGGTTTCGGGATTTTACCCGAATTGCCGCCTCTGATCCCGTTATGTGGCG
>CAYTLJ010000157.1:0-4516 GCA_964438555.1 uncultured Algimonas sp. | reverse complement strand
CGACCTCAGGATTATGAGTCCTGCGCTCTAACCAGCTGAGCTACCCCACCGTCCATCTATTCGTGTCAGTTACCTGACAAGGCGCGCGACATAGGCTGAATTGGGCGGATGCGCAAGGCTTTCTCTGTCAAAAATCGTAAGGCGCTGAAACTGTCACCATCGCGGGCGAGTTAGAGCAGGAAAATGCTGCGCGGATCTTCGAGCCGGGCTTTTAGGTCCTGGATCATGGCGGCGGCGTCATAGCCGTCAATGACGCGGTGATCGCAAGAAATCGAGAAATTCATAATCTTACGCGAGACAATTTCGCCGTGCTCCAATTTTAGAATTTCGCGGATCTTATTCGGGCCGAAAATCGCGACTTCGGGGCGGTTGATGACAGGGGTCGTCACAATCCCGCCAAGCGGTCCAAGCGAGGTCAAAGTTGTCGTCGCGCCTTCGAGATCTGAACGGTCTAATTTATTCGTGCGCGCAGCCTCAGAGAGGCGACCAATTTCCGTCGCAATCGCCCAAATTGAGAGGTGATTGGCGTGTTTGATAACGGGCACAATCAAGCCGCCCTCGGTTTGCGTGGCGAGGCCAAGATTTAGGTCTTTGAATTGTGAAACGTAGCCTTCGCTATCAAGGTAGCGGGCATTAAATTGCGGCCAATCTTCAAGCGTGACAGCGAGGGCTCGGATCATAAATGGAAGCACTGTGAGCTTAGGCTTATCTTCCGATCGGTTCTCATTCATGCGCGCGCGCAAGGCTTCGAGCGCAGTGACGTCAATTTCGTCAACATAGGTGAAATGCGGAATATTACGCTTGGCCTCTTGCATGCGCGTCGCAATTGTGCGGCGCAGGCCTATGACTTTAATGCGCGTCTCATCTGGAGAAAGTGGCGCCGCCTCTGCTTTGGGGGACGGAGGCGGCGCTTGTCCGGTGGCCTTTGAAAGTGGGTTCAAAGATGCGCCCGGATTTTTGTTTCCGATATTTGACACTAAAAAAGCATCTAGATCGGCGTGTGATATTGTTGTGTCTGAAGACGGCACCTGACTTAGATCAATCTTTAAGGCGGCGGCGCGTTTGCGCACAGCCGGAGAGGCCAAAACTTTTCCCGCATTAATTGAGCGTTTTACAATCTCAGGTGACGCCTCAACAGCTTTTGGTTCGATTTGCGTTTGGTCTGGCTCGGCCGGTTGGGTTTCAGGCGGGTCTATTGGGGCGGCGTCAGTTTGGTCTGCGCTCGCATTGCCCTCGCCTTCAATTTCTAATTCGACGAGTACCGCGCCTACGGCTAATATGTCCCCTTCTTCACACGCCACAGATTTGATAACGCCGTCCACGGGTGAGGTTAGCTCAATCGTGGCCTTATCCGTCATTGCATCCGCAATGGGATCTTCCTCAGACACAGTCTGACCGACTGTAACATGCCAAGCCGTGATTTCGGCTTCGACGACACCTTCACCAATATCTGGTAATTTATAAAGATAAATGCCCATTGCTCAGCCAGCCTCCATGACAGACTTTAGCGCATTGCCAACGCGTTTGGGACCCGGAAAATAAGCCCATTCCTGTGCATGCGGATAAGGCGTGTCCCAGCCTGTCACCCGTTGGATTGGCGCCTCTAACGCGTAAAAACAGCGTTCTTGGATTTGAGCCGAAAGCTCTGCGCCAAAACCGGAGGTACGTGTCGCTTCATGTAAAATCACACAGCGTCCTGTTTTTTTCACCGACTCCTCAATCGCCTCAATATCGAGCGGTAAGAGCGATCTGAGGTCTAATATATCGGCTGACACGCCCATATCTTTTGCGACTTGTTCAGCAACCCAAACCATTGTGCCATAAGCTAGGATGGTGACATCTGATCCGTCCATAATTTTTCGCGCCTTGCCCATCTCGACCGTATAATGACCAGATGGTACCTCGCCCAATTCATGGCCGCGCCATGCCTTAGAGGGGGCGTGTGGGTCGCCGTAAAAGGGACCATTATAAAGCCGTTTAGGTTCCAAGAATAAAACCGGATCATTATCCTCAATCGCGTCAATTAACATGCCTTTGGCATCATAAGGGTTTGACGGAATAATCGTCTTGAGCCCAGCAATATGGGTAAAGAGCGCTTCTGGGGATTGGCTATGGGTTTGCCCGCCATAAATCCCGCCGCCAACAGGGGTACGGATCGTCAGCGGGGCCGTAAAATCACCATTTGAGCGATAGCGCAGCCGCGCAGCCTCTGAGGCAATTTGATCATAGGCGGGATAGATATAATCCGCGAATTGGATTTCAGCCACAGGACGCAACCCATTGGCCGCCATACCAATGGCTATACCGACAATTCCGCCTTCTGAGATCGGTGTATCAAAACAACGGTGCAGGCCATGTTTTTCCTGCAAGCCAGCTGTCGCCCGAAAAACGCCACCAAAATAGCCGACATCTTCGCCAAAAACGAGCACATCAGAGTCTTGGCTCATTTTCACATCCAGCGCATCGCGGATGGCTTCGATCATATTCATTTGCGGCATGATCTAGTCCAATTCCTGGGTGAACATGCGCTTTTGCTCGTCAAGATGCGGTAGAGCATGTTCATAGACTTGCTCAAACATTGTATAATCATTGACCTGTGTATCGCCTGAGAGGCTCCCCATGGCTTCGGCAGATTTATAGGTTTCGCGAATGTCTAATTTCGCCGCTGCGACGAGCGCTTCATGTCTAGCCTCATCCCATTCACCCTGGACAATAAGATGATTTTTCAACCGCTCAATCGGGTCTCCAAAGGGCCAAACATCGGGTTCTGATTCAGGTCTATATTTAGTCGGGTCATCCGAGGTCGAATGTCCGGCTTTGCGATAGGTGAAATGTTCGATCAATGTCGCGCCGCCGCCGCCGCGTGCACGCTCTGCCGCCCATTGGGTCGCTGCATAAACGGCCAAGAGATCATTGCCGTCAACGCGCAAGGTCGCAAGGCCGTAGCCTGTGCCGCGCGCGGCAAAGGTCTCACCCTCACCTGCCGCAATGCCCTGAAATGAGCTGATCGCCCATTGATTATTGACCACATTGATGATGCAGGGCGCGCGGTAGGTCGAGGCAAAATTAAGCGCGTAGTGGAAATCACCTTCGGCTGTTGCCCCCTCACCTGTAAAGACGGACGCAATCTCATCTGAATTTTTATAGGCGCTGGCCATGGCCCAGCCCACGCCTTGAATGAGTTGCGTGCCCAGATTGCCCGAAATCGAAAAGAAGCCATGTTTTTTAAAAGAATAGAGAACGGGAATGGATTTTCCGTCCAATGGATCGCCAGAATTTGAAAGACATTGGCACATCATCTCTTTGATACTCGCCCCGCGGTGGATCAAAATACCTTGTTGGCGATAGGTCGGAAAAATCATATCCGAGTCGTTAAGCGCCAAAGCATGACCGACAGAGACCGCTTCTTCGCCCGTAGACTTCATATAAAAGCTCATTTTGCCTTGGCGTTGCATATTAAACATGCGTTCATCCATGGCGCGGGTCCTGACCATGCTCTTTAGAGCTGAGCGCAAGATTTCAGCAGATAGATCAGGTACCCAATCCCCCTCAGTTTCACCGTTGAACCGCAAAACACGTATTAATGAGGTTGCATGGGCCGTTGTTTCATGCGCCTCGCATAAGGGATCGGGGCGCACAGGTGTATGGGCGACGGGGACGGAAATATGGGAGTAATCGGGTGTATCGCCTGGGCGAAATGGCGGCTCAGGCACAAAAAGACGGGATGTATTTGATGTCTTTCGCTTCGCCATATCATTCCCCACTAACTCTATTCGGTGACTATTTCCCGATTTCTTATAGAAAACCAGAATTTTTTCCAAGTAAACTGCAATCACGAAAATATCATTGACCAATTATTGGTTTAATGTAGTATAAAATACCCTGAAACTGGAAAAATGCAGAAAAAATCGCTTAATACATGGAAATGAGACATGGCTAGCAAGACGACTGAGACACTTGATAATATTGATGCCAAAATTCTGCACCTGATCCAATCAGATGCAAGCCTCTCTGTTTCTGATATTTCAGAGCAGGTTGGCCTCTCATCATCACCCTGTTGGCGGCGTATAAAAAGAATGGAAGAGATGGGCATTATCCAGTCTCGCGTGACATTGCTCGACCGTGAAACTTTGGGATTAGATTTTGAAGTTTTTGTCGCCGTAAAGCTCGCCCTGCCCAATCGCGGCAATATGGAAAAATTTGAGCTCGCGATAAAACGCATGCCCGAAGTTGTTCAATGCGCCGTGGTAACCGGTGCCGTTGATTTTATGTTACGGGTCGTCACGACCGATATGCATGCTTATGAGAGTTTCCTGCGCGAAGACCTCTTATCGATTGATCTGATTTCGGATGTACAAAGCCGGATTGTTCTGCGCCAAAGCAAATATACAACTGCGGTCCCGCTTAACCTGATTAGCAATTCTGTTCCGCGTTATTAGAACAAAAAAGCTCACTCCTTTGGACTGAGCTCGAATTGATCATAACTGCGTTTCTCTTAGCTGAGTGTGATGCGCTC
>CAYTLJ010000156.1:0-4564 GCA_964438555.1 uncultured Algimonas sp. | reverse complement strand
CTAACTTTAAAAAGCGCGCATTTTTGCGGGCTTTTTTATGGGTCTAATTCGACAAATAATGCTTATGAAAAGACCTATTGCGTGCGCGTTATCGATATCCCAGTTTGCTCTAAAAGCACAAGTAATTGTCTTTCAATTTCAAACTCGGCGCCAATTCTAGTCAGGCCAGCTTGTTCATATTCCAAACGTGTTTCGATCAGGTCTTGCAAAGTCCTAACACCCACATCTTTTTCAATCTGAGCTGAATCAAATCTCAACTTCATTTGCTTTTCAGTTTCACGTAAGTGAACCAATTGTTCTTTTAGAGATTTGATCCTATGGATAGTAATCTCCACATTTTCTTCAGCTAATCGTAACGCACGCGCATATTCAGCTCTCGCAATATTTGATCTGGCGGAGGCGCGTTGCTGCTCTGAGCGGATTGTACCGCCCGTAAGGGGGACAGATACATCTAAGCCCAACCTATCTCTAAATTCGAAATCATCAAAACGATCAAAAGAGGCATAGGAGCCGGTCCCGACAATAGAAATTACGGGAAGCCGGCTTCGCTTCTGACGTTCTAGCGTCGCATCAAGATTTTCAATGCGTTTTAATAAGCCAAGTAAAGATGGGCTATATTCCCTAACGACTTGTTTTGCATATCCAGGAGCTTGTAATTGTTCGACGATTGGAAAAAGCGCCTCAAGCTGGACTGACGCATTACAAACTTGCCTCGAACTCTGAATATCCGATTTAATCTGTGTTTGAGATCGCGACTGAACAAATTGGAGTTCTTGATAAAATGACTCCGCTTCCGCCAATCTCGATGAAACATTGGCAAGTTCCGTAAGTGTCGCCCCACCTTCCGACAATAAGGCTTCAGTTAATGTTTTTTGCTCTCGAAAGAAATCGCGTCTTTGTGCTGTTAATTGGCTTTGAGCCAGAGATTGTTGATAATCTATAATAGACCGCAATGTAGAGAGCACAGCTATGTTCGTTGTCGTTCGTTCTTGATATTGTCGTTCCTCTAAACCCGCTTGCGCGGCTCTTTTGGCAAATTTTGAATCGCCAAAATCAAAAACACGTTGAGAGGCTCGAACACCAAACTGATTGGATACGCCACTATCCGTGATACCCGTATCGCCGACGCCCGATCGACCAAATACAGAAAGCTGCGGTTCAAATAATTTTTTTGCCGCTGTAATATCAGCTTCGGCTTCATTGATTTGAGCGCGCGCAATGTTTGCTTCAGGAGAGTTTTGCCTTGATAGATCAATGATAGTCCCAATAGGTAGACATTGATCCGCGACAGACTGTGATTCAATAAATACGTCTTGACCATGCGCTAAGCTAGGCAAAACAAAGAACAGGCTGGTTGTTATAGTTAGAAAAAAACGCATAGCTGTACCTGACCTATGAGTTCCTTAAACCACGAAAGAGAGACTCGCCAAGCGGCTCGAATATATATTCCATAAATGTTCGACTTTTACCTGAATAGATAAAAACATCCACGGGCATACCGGGCGTGATTTCCAAATTATTCGTGCGCGCCATTTCTTCAGGTGAAACATGCACGCGGGCTTCGTAATAACTCACACCCGTGACTTGGTCCATTTTTAGGTCAGCACTAATATCCGTTATCACACCTTCTAAACGCGGTGCTTGCCATCCCTTATAGGACGAAAATTGCGTTCTAACTGTCTGCCCTTCATGGACCGCCGACCGATCAACTGCCGCAATTCTTATAGAAGCCGTTACGCGGTCAATATCTGGAACAATCTCCATCAGGGTCTCACCTGGCCTCACAACACCGCCTACTGTCGAAAAGGCCATATTGAGAACTTCGCCAGAAACAGGGGCAATGATTTCCGACCTGTTCAAAACATCCTGTGCCGTCCTGAGTTGCTCTTCGGCAGAAAGTAAAACAGCATTGGCCTCAAGATGATCGCTCGCGATATCACGCGCAAAATCCGATCGTGTTTGAACGATACGAGCTCGCAATTCTATTGTCGTTGAATTGGCGGTTTCACCTTCACTTTCAAGCCGGGCTTTTTCCCCTTCAAGGTTTGCAACGAGTCGTTCTGCTGAGGTTACCTGATCTTTGCGTGCCAATTGTTTGGCAAAAATCTCCTGTAACAATTCAAGCTCCGAATTTGCCGATTGTAAAGCCGTATTGGTAATCTCAACTTGGCGATTACGAGACTCAATGGTTTTTTCTGCAGCACGGATCTGCGTTTCCAATACCGCAATATCTGACCGGAGCGCATTTTTTTGTTGTTTAAATAAATCCGACTCCCGTCGAATGATATTTTGCTTTTCAACAGATCCAAGTTCCAGTCCGTCCAGTCTTGAAAAATCTGGCTTGGCATGATCATCCCTTAAAGCAGCCAGTCTTGCGACCGAAGCTGCAGAGGCTGCATATTCATGTATGATTTGATCCCGATTTGCTAAAGCTCGTGTTTTTTCAAGAACAACAAGGACTTCGCCTTGTTGTGCAATATCGCCCTCTCGGACAAATATTTCTCTGACCAATCCACCTTCAAGATGTTGTACAACTTGCCGGTTTTCCTCGACAATGATTTGCCCTGATGACGCCACGCCTTCTTCCAGAGGGGCGATAGAGGCCCAAACCATAAAACCACCGAAACCCACCACACAAATAGCGGCCATTCTTCGGATCAACTTATCTTTCAAGGGATTTTTCATCCTGTTGGTCCTCCACGCATCGGCGATCTTAGAGGTTGAATAACATTAGTTGGCCGTGATTGTGCGGACTTCGCCTCTAGATATTTTTTTGTATCTGCGGTCATTAAAGTCCCATCTTTGATGGCCATAATACTCTGTGTTGCAGCAATCAAATTACTATCGTGGGTCGCTGCGATTATAATCCTATCCATAGCGGCAATTTTCACCAGGTTTTGCGTTACTTCGCGTGATTTTTCTGGATCCAGATTGGCGGTTGGCTCATCTAGTACAATCAGTACGGGGTTTCCAAATAATGCGCGTGCGAGACCGATCAACTGTCTTTGTCCTGCCGAGAGCTTTTGCGTGCCAGGCATTCCAATTGGCGTTTCATAACCTTGTGGAAGTGCCAAAATCATCTCATGTGCGCCCGCCAATTTGGCGGCAGAAAATATCGCCTCCGGCTCAGCACCTGACATACGACATACATTTTCCGCAATTGTTCCCGGGAGCAATTCAATATTTTGTGGAACATAACCAATATATTGCCCACGATCTTCTGCGACCCATTTGTGAAGGTCTCGCCCACCAAGCGTAACATGGCCCGAATGCGGCTCCCATGCGCTAGCAATGGTTTGCAGCAAGCTGCTTTTTCCGGATCCATTTGGACCCATAAGCGCGGTTAATTGTCCGCCATTCAATTCAAGCGCGAATGGGCGGATAAGGGGCTCTTTCATACCTGGTGCCGCGACACACAGGCGTTGCATTGCCAAGCGTGACTCTGGTCGCGGTAGAGGCGTAAATTCCGTAACTGTTTCCTTTGATCCAGCCATTAATTCTTCTAGCCTATGCCAAGCCATTTTGGCAGCCGTGATCCCGCGCCAATTGCCAACCATTTGATCAATCGGTGCCAATGTACGAGACATGATGATAGACCCAGCAACAATCGCACCAGGTGATACTTGTTGGGAAATAGCAAGTGCCCCGCCTGCCCCCAGGATCAAAATTTGTAATGTTTGACGTCCCGCGCGGGTAATTGAAGAAAATCCATTTTCGCGTTCGCTCGCTTTTAAGGTTTGGTCCTTAAACTGGTCCTTGGTCAGTCGCCATTTCTCAGTCGCCCCTTTTGTCAGCCCCATAGACACAATTGCCGATCTCTGGCGACTTAAGCCAGTTGCAAGAAGAAAGGCCTGAGACGATGCCGAATTTGCAATTTTATTTGTATTACGGGTCGAAAATTCCGCTGCGATGGCCACGATAAATAGAATAATACCACCAATTAGTCCGATTGTCCCAATTATCGGGTGGATAAGAAACATGACCAGTAAGAAAAGCGGCGAAAATGGCAGGTCAAAAAAGGGTAAAATGGCCTGATTTCGAAAGAAACCACGAATGCGGGACAGGACCCGTAAATCATCAGGTAATTTCTCTCCAGCTTCTTTATTATTCTCAAAGTTAGAAAATACACTCTCCGCGATTTGACCCTCAATTTTCTCAGCCGCCAAAGCACAGATATGCCGGCGCGCGGTTTCCGCTGCCGCATAAATGAACATCAAAAAAACGGCAATTATTGTTATCCAGATCAAGGTGTCTTTTGACCCAGACGTCAAAATCCGATCATAAACCTGTAACATATATAGTGGAGAAACCAATAAGAGCAGGTTTGAAACCAAACTAAATACGAGGATCGGCCAAAAATAGCCTGGTAGCAAACGCTTCATCGATAATATCCAACTGAATATTCCGACTCTCGCCTGCTCGGTATTTGTTTCAGCTGTCATAATCCGCTCAGTCTGTGATTTTTATCATCATAAAATAAAAGCTCGCCTGAACCTATCAGGCGAGCTTTAAAACTTAAACAGCTAATTTAAGCGACCTCGAAGACGTCACCTAAATCATCAAA
>CAYTLJ010000155.1:0-4632 GCA_964438555.1 uncultured Algimonas sp. | reverse complement strand
TAATAATATTCTTGATCGAGATAAAATAGACACGGCCCATAACCGCCAAAGCCATAAAGGGTGCGGCTAAAACCGTGAGGATTTTTGGCATTATACCGGGCGTATAGCTCCAAAAATACCGTAAAAACCCTTTGAGTTTTTCACGTTCCACCCAAATCTTAGGCGCATTAGAGGTACTCCCATAATGCATGACCGTGGCACCCGGGACAAAACCCACTTGTCCGCCCAATTGTCGGGCCCGGCGACAAATTGCAATGTCTTCTACATGGAGAAAATATTTCTCATCAAACCCGCCCATTTTATCAAAACTAGGCCGATCTGTCATCAGGCAGGCTCCAGAAATCGTCTCAATTTGGGTTGGGGCAACTGGCATTGGATCGCGGTCTCGATGTACAGATCGCAGGCCAGGGAATTTCTCAAGGAAAGGCAAAAATCCGACAACGGCAGAGGCCGGTGTCAACGCCGATCGTCTCGCGCCTTTTTGTTCCTTGCCTTCAATATCTCGCAAAAGCCCACCTGTAATCCAGGGCTCGACCAGACAATCACCTGCATTGGCAAGCTCTCGGGCGGCGCCTTTAGAAATAATCGCATCTGGATTTAGGAATAAAAGATAATGTCCTGTCGCCATAGCCGCGCCGTAATTGCACGCACGCGCAAACCCAATATTGCCGTGGCCTTGGATAAACCGAACGCGGTTACGATTAGCTGTGAGTTCAGACAAACGTGCACGAGCAGGCTCGGTATTTCCATTATCGACAACGATGAGTTCGTGAATATCGCGGTCCGCTAGAACCGCAAAAATAGCCTCCATGAGGGCCGGACCCGTCATATAGCTGACCATCACAACACTAATGGGTCGCTTACGTGCCGTCTCCGGCGACATATGCCCCAAACCATTATGAGGAAGTGCGACGATATCTGCCACAATCCACTCCTCCACCTTAAAACCCCTACCCGCCACGTACCCTGAGATACATGAACCGAGCTTGTATAGATAATAATTGGTATGGATGTAAAGTGAAAGCTTTCAAGCACTCTCAACTCATAGGCGAAAAAGCCTTATGATTGTGCGGTATAAGGCTCACCAAGCCTGCGCTCAGGGCGATCAAACCCCACCACCAATATTGCCAAATCCCGATTGTTAGGGCGCCATTTAAGGCTGTGGCCACAATTAAGCCGCTCATAGCGGCTGCGCGTGGTTTTGTTTCGCAAAAAACCAAGACCGGCTTGATCAAGGCCATTAAAAACCCTGTCGCCAATAAAACACCGATAAGTCCGGTTTCCAACCAAAGCTGTAGGCCTATATTATGCGGATGTAAGGACACAATCGTAATATCTCGACCATCTCGGGAAAGAAACGTATCCTGTAGGGTCCGAGAGACATCAAATCCATTTCCAATCAACCAGCTTTCTTGAATGCGTTCCCAGACAAACGCCCACATACGCACGCGATGTTCCCAAGATAGAGGTATAGAGCTGAGCGTCGCCTCATCAACCAAACTTGCCCAAACGCCGATTATGGGCGCAAATAACAGGGTCGATATCGCCACTAAAAATGCCGAAATTATACCTAAACGAGGCCTTGAAGCCGCCAAGGCAACAAATGCTGCGCTCACGCAAAGAACGGGAATGCACAAGCTCAACCGGTTCAAAATCGCGGTTACAGCGAGCGCCAAAATTAAACCAATAATAAGCACCCACCCTCGCTTGAAATGGACGAGTATTAAAATGATGGCGGGCCAGATAAGTTGCGAATAGGACATAATTCCGCGCCCGAGATTTTGTTCGGCGTCCCCTTGCCTAACATATATATTTGATCCCGCATCGACGGGATCGACCAATATGGATAAGCCAAAGCCCGATAAAATATCAATCAACATCAAGCCAATTGCCAAGACGCTTCCTGCCATGAAAAGATGGGCAATAAGTCGCTTTGGACCCTCGCGAAGTCGATCAAAAATCGTCGGTAGAAAAATAAGAATGACACCAAAAACAAAGAGCATGAGACCATGTCCCAAATGCTCCGCCTTTTCATAGGGGCTCCAAAGGCTTGTGATCCAAGCCCAAGATAAAAAACCGATAAATATCGGTAACCAGGCTTTGCGAAAATAGCTCGACCAATCCCGATCAATAATCGTCAATAAGAGGCCACAACATCCCAATGTAAAGGCAATGATTTGAAAGCCGAGCCCGCCCGCATGGGCCACAATTGGCGTGAGGATCAAGCCGAGCCATAAAAAAATAGCGGCGCCCCAATTAGCAATGACTGTCCCTGACGGCATGGGGCTTTATGTTACCGCTTTAGGTCTGGTGCAAGGGCTTCTTGGCTAAGTTGCGTTATGGCGTCCTCAATACTTAGGATCGTTTGATCGCGTGATCCCAGGCGACGAATGGCGACTTTGCCCTCTTCCGCCTCTTTACGTCCGACCACAGCGATCACCGGAATTTTACGATCGGCAGATAGCTCACGAATTTTATAATTGATTTTTTCATTGCGAAGATCCGTTTCAACACGGAGCCCCGCTGCTCTCATTTTTGCGGCAACCTCTTGGGCGTAATCATTGGCATCCGATGTAATCGTCGGAATAACGACCTGGACAGGCGATAACCAGAGTGGGAACTTGCCAGAGTAATTCTCTATCAAAATACCCAAGAACCGCTCAAAAGATCCCAATACGGCACGGTGCAGCATAACTGGCACATGACGTTTATCATCTTCGCCAATATAGCTCGCATCTAATCGGCCCGGTAGGTTAAAATCGGCCTGTATCGTACCCGCTTGCCATTCACGCCCGATCGCGTCCCTCAAGACAAAATCAAGCTTGGGGCCGTAAAACGCGCCGTCACCCTCATTGATTTCAACCTCTAGGCCGGAAGCGTCAGCCGCTTCTTTTAGGCTGGCTTCGGCTTTATCCCAAACTTCATCAGATCCCACGCGAGTTTCCGGACGGGTCGAGAATTTCACCTTCACATCATCAAAACCAAGATCGGCATAAACAGATTTCAACATCTCAGTGAAGGCTTTGACCTCATCAGTGATTTGATCCTCTGTGCAGAAAATATGTGCATCATCTTGAACGAAAGCGCGCACTCGCATGAGACCATGAAGGGCTCCGCTCGGTTCATAACGATGGCATGACCCAAACTCGGCCAGACGCAAAGGCAGGTCACGATAGGATTTCATGCCCTGATTAAAGACTTGAATATGACAGGGGCAATTCATTGGCTTGAGAGATAAAACTTTATCCTCTTCGGCGATTTCGGCGACAAACATATTTTCGCGGTATTTATCCCAATGGCCAGAGGCTTCCCAAAATTTGCGGTCAAGCAGGCTTGGCGTCTTGATTTCCTGATAGCCATATTCGCGTTGACGGCGCGCCATATAATTTTGCAGTGTCGAATAAAGCGTCCAGCCATTTGGATGCCAGAAAGCCTGACCTTGGGCTTCTTCTTGGAAATGGAATAGGTTTAACTGTCGGCCCAAGCGGCGGTGATCGCGCGCTTCGGCTTCTTCGATTTGTTTCAGATGCGCATCTAATTCTTCTTGGGTCGCCCAAGCGGTTCCGTAGATGCGTTGAAGCTGGGTATTATTACTATCGCCACGCCAATAAGCGCCCGCAACTTTCATCAGTTTGAACGCTTTACCAATTTTACCTGTGCTCGGCAGATGCGGACCGCGGCACAAATCAAACCATTTGCCTTGCTTATAAACAGTGATGGTCTCGCCTTCCGGCAAGTCTTCGATCAGCTCGGCTTTGAAATCCTCGCCCATCTCTTTGAATTTCGCGATGGCGTCATTCCGGTCCCAGACCTCACGCACAAATTTATCATTGCGGTTGATGATAAAGCTCATCTTCTTTTCGATGGCTGCAAAATCATCCGCGCTAAAGGGCGTGTCGCGGTGGAAATCGTAATAAAAGCCGTTTTCAATCACGGGGCCAATTGTAACCTGTGTGCCGGGGAAAAGCTCTTGTACAGCTTCAGCCAAAACATGGGCGGCGTCATGACGGATCAGCTCGACCCCTTCGGGGTCTTTGGCTGTGACCAATTCAATTCCAACATTGTCATTAATCGGCAAGGAGGCATCGACGAGTGTGCCATCAAGCTTGGCCGCAAGAACCTGTTTGGCCAGTCCCTTTGAAATAGACTTAGCCACCTCCATCGCCGTTATTCCGGCCTCATAGTCGCGAGTTGCGCCATCGGGGAATGTTAATGTGACCATGGTTCCTATTCCAAATGTGTTTTGCGCCATCGGCCTACTCGCCACGGCGCCCATAAAGGTGGTGTCGTAATCTCTTCCGGCACATTATCAACCCCGCATGTCCCCCAAGGGTGACATCTTTGCAGACGGGCCAGCGTCATCCAACTCCCATACCAAGGACCATGGCGACGAATAGCGTCTGTTGAATAGGTTGAACAGCTCGGCTCGTGGCGACACCGCACACCTACGGCCTGTAAAATAGGAGAGATTAAAAATTTATATAGTATGAGCAGAGCGAGCAAAGGCAGGCTTAAAATCTTAGCTATCATGACGTCTGCGCCTCGAGCGCCGCTTCCATGGCAGCGACTGCCGCGTCAAAGGCCAGAAGCGTTGAGGTGTGCCGCGCCGGATAGTCTGCGACACCTGCCAAA
>CAYTLJ010000154.1:0-4704 GCA_964438555.1 uncultured Algimonas sp. | reverse complement strand
TGTGAATAAGAATATTCTGATTTTGTAGCTTTGGGATTTAATTGTCATAGATGGATGGTAGTCTCCGTCATCATAGGCTAAGCTATGCGTGATTTTGAGGATGTAGCTTGGTATGACATCAAACCCTAAATTCATATTTGGGAATTCATACGCCATCTTTTTTGGTGAATCGAGTGAAAGTGTATTCCACCAAAACGTCGCCTTTAAAATTTTCTTAGGTGCGAGCAATGACATTCATGTTGTTGATGAACACAATAATGAATTTTCTGGTCGCGTGGTTTTAATAAAACCCATGACAAAAAGTAGGTTTCAAAGTGACGGCAAATATACTTTCATCTATCTTTCTCTCAGACTCAGCATGGCGCTAGATTTAATAAATCTTGTTGGTGACGCGAATATTCACATTTTGCGAAATTCCGATCAATTGCCGATTAAGGCAACGGCCTCACGCGACGAAATCATTGCGACATTGGATAAATTTGATCAATTATCTTTTGAAAAATTAGATCCGCGTCTTCTAGCTGTTTTGGATTATTTGAACCAAAATCTTGATAACCCATCAATTTTAGATGCGGCAAAACATTCTGGTCTATCGCGCTCTCGCATTAGGACCTTAGCGAGAGAGCAAATCGGCGTACCGCTCTCAACTTGGGTGATGTGGAGAAAACTCGTTAAAGCCAATAAGGCTTTATCTCGAGGCGAAAATCTAACCGATTCTGCCTTGGCGGGGCATTTTTCTGACCAAGCTCATTTTACAAGAATAATGAAAAGAATGTTCGGCGTAACACCGACACAAGCCTCTCGCGTTTATACCTAGCAAAATTCATAGGGACACCCGATTTGTTCAAGAGCAAATGATCCGGCTGTCATAGCACTAAGACTAGAGTCGTAAAAATACGGCCATTTGGGGAGATCGGTTTTGCTGTGAAATGGCAGGCCGAAGACCCTAAGGATTAGAACTAAGGGGATATCGTGTCTTACAAAAACACTCTCATTTTAAGTGCTTCACTCATCGCAACCAGTTTCATCACAGTACCGCAAACAGCCTTTGCGCAAGACGACGGCACTTACCAAATTGACGAAATTGTTGTGTCGGCTCGAAAACGCGAGGAATCCTTACAAGATGTCCCAATTGCTGTGACCGCTTTAGACGCGGCGGCAATTGAAAATCTCCATACATCGACAATTACGGGTATTGATAGACTCGTTCCCAATGTTGATTTGGGTGACAACCCATTTGCTGGTCTGGGACTTGTGGCCGTTATCCGAGGTGTAGGCTTCTCAGATCCTGAGAAATCCTTTGAACCTGTCGTCGGCCTATCCATTGACGGCATCTTTTTATCCTCAAATACAGGCGCGGCTTTTGATGTGTTCGACCTAGAAAAGGTTGAAGTTCTTCGCGGACCACAAGGCACCTTATTCGGGCGCAATACGGTGGGCGGCGTCATCAATGCGACGCGGACACGACCAACCGGAGAAGCCGGTCTTAAGCTCGGGACACGACTTACCAATCATAGCGGCGAAGAATTCCTCGCAGTGGCTAATTTGCCGCAATTTGAAGACTCCATATCAGCCAAAATATATGGATTTTCAAAGAAACATGATCAATTCGCGGTAAATACAGTCACAGGTGAAAAGGATCCACAAAAAGATCTGCTGGCGTTTGGCGGGGCCTTGTTATTTGAGCCAAATGACGACGTTGAGGCGCTTATATCCGTTGATTATTTTGACGATGATTCCTTTGGTCCACCTGTATATAATCTCTCCGTTCCTGGGGCTGATCTTCTATGTACACTACCAAGTTTTGTTCTGCCAACGATCCCGAATGGTGCGGGCTGCGCATCAGGATCAATTGATGTGGCCGAAGCCTCAGACTTTGACGAGTTCACCAGCGGCACGCCGTTTATTACGACAATTGATGGCTGGTCCGTGACGTCAAATATTGAATATGACATCAACGATAATCTCACATTTACCTCTCTGACAGGGTACCGTGAGACCGATGATCAGCAACTTCAAAACGCTGTAGGCGGTCCAAATGTATTCTCAGCCTCTATTCCAACCCCGGGCGGCCCTGTATTTTTGCTCGGCGCAGAACAATTCCCGCTTTTACACCAAAACCGTGTCCAGGAAGCGGACCAATTCAGCCAAGAATTCCGTCTATCCGGAAATATTAATGAAAATCTGGATTTTGTAGCCGGGCTTTATTATTTGGATTCAGACTATACCTTAACGGGGGGTGAGTTCCCGGACGGCGTGTTCGGCAATAGCCGCGCCTTTAATACGCCCACACCGGATGTCACAACCGCAGCGCAACAAGCAGAAGCTTATGCAGTCTTTATAGACGGAACCTATCAAATTACAGACAGCCTATCCTTTTCCGGGGGATTCCGGTTTTCCTATGAAGAAAAAGACTTTCAAACTGAATTTGTTTTCCGCGGTCCTTTAGATACAGATGGCGATAATATTCCCGATACGCCCAATCCTTTGAATGGACAATCTGTAGATGTTTCAGATAATTGGTCGAGCCCAACATGGCGCGCCATTTTACAATATGATCTCAATGATGACCTCATGCTCTATGGCGGATATTCACGAGGTTTCCGGAGTGGTGGCTTTAATGGACGCGGTGGATCCGTTGCCACAGCGTCACAATCCTATGACCAAGAAACCGTAGATAATTTTGAAATTGGCGCACGTGCAGAGTTTTTCGATAATCGCTTGCGCATTAACCCAACAGGGTTTTGGGGCTTTTACAATGACAAACAGGAAGAGAACCTAGCCCGAGTCCCAGGCGGCGGACCAACCGAAATTGAAACCTTCGTCGAAAACGCATCTGAGGTTGAGATTAAGGGCGTTGAGCTGGAAGTCCTGGGGCGTATAACGCCTGAGATTACCGTTAGAGGCGCATTTGGCTATGTGGATGCAGAATTTGACGAATTCCTTGTCCAAGACCTCTCAGATTTGACGGGCGTTTCATTTATTGACGTCAGCGATTCACGTAATTTACGCAGTGGTCCAGATGAGACCGCATCCGTGGGAATTAATTATAACAATTTGTTTTTCGATGGTAGCATTGGTCTGAATTTGGATGCGAGCTATAATTACCAAAGCCGGATTACGACATCAGCCGCTCAAGACCCGCTGGGCTTAGGGCGTGATAGCGTTGCGGGTAATTCCGGATTTGATTTTTCAGCCACTGTCTCAACCCAACGCGAAGGCGCCAATGTATCCTTGACTGGTTTTATCAATGATGCCTTTGACGATGCTCCGGGACGGCTTGGGACTTCAATTGTTATTCCTGGCATATTTACATTTGCTGTCGGTTCCCCAACACGGATATATGGTCTAGAAGCCACGGTAGAGTTCTAGGAGCAACGTTCATGGGCAAGCCATCGGAAATTGAGCAGCCCTTCTGGATGACAGGGAATTTCGCCCCTGTCTCCGAAGAAGTCACGACAACGGACTTAAAGGTCACCGGTGAAATTCCGCGTGAATTAAATGGTCGCTATTTCAGAAACGGGGCGAATCCGAGGGTATCCGTCAGTTCAGACTGGTTCCTCGGAGAGGGCATGATCCATGGCGTGGAAATCCAAAACGGACAAGCCAATTGGTATCGCAATCGTTATATCCAGACACCATTATTGCAAGAAGACGTCATGACCCGAGAGGTCATGCGGATTCCTGGAAACTCTCTCGCCAACACCCATATCATTGGGCATGGGGGTAAGGTTTTAGCGCTTCAGGAAATGCACGCGCCCTATGAACTCACCAAAGAGCTGGAAACGGTTGGCAGCTATAATTTCGGCGGCAAGCTCGAGCGCAATATGACGGCCCATCCGAAAATTTGTCCAAAGACGGGGGAAATGTTATTTTTCGGCTATGGCGTCATGCCGCCATTTCTGACCTATTACCGCGTCGCGCCATCTGGCGAAATGGTGCAATCTGAAATCATCGACGTCAAAGCGGCAACCATGGTGCATGATTTTGCAATAACTGAGAATTTCGCGATATTCCTAGACCTTCCCATGCTGTGGGATATGAAGAAATTCCTCGAGCCAGGTATTCCCGTAAATTACGATGAATCTTATGGAGCGCGGATCGGGGTTATGCCGCGTAATGGGACAAGCGAAGATGTGAAATGGTTCGAAATTGAGCCCTGCTATATCTACCACACAATGAATGCCTATGAGGCGGGTGACGAGCTTATTTTCACCGCCCCTCGCCTATTTGGATATACCTCCGTTGGGATGAAAAATCCTCCATCTCCGAAACTTCATCGGTGGACCATAAACCTCAAAACAGGAAAGGTGAGCGAGAGCCAACTTGATGAGCTCGGCGTTGATTTCCCAATCGTATCACCCCTAAATGTGGGTCAAGCGCACCGCTATGGTTATGCGGCTGAATTCCAACAGGCCCCACCTTATATTACGGGCTATCATAAATATGATTTAGAGACGGGCGCGCGCAAGGCCCATCACTTAAAACACGGCCGCACGGGCGCTGAAGCGAGCTTTATCCCAAAGGAAAATGCAACCTCTGAGGATGATGGTTATCTGATGAGTTTCGTCCATGACCCCGAAGACAATAAAAGCGAACTTATGATTTTGGACGCCGAAAACATAGAGGACGACCCTATCTGCCGCATCCACCTCCCCGTTCGGGTCCCCGCAGGATTCCACGGCTCCTGGATTGCGGATTAAT
>CAYTLJ010000153.1:0-4728 GCA_964438555.1 uncultured Algimonas sp. | reverse complement strand
TGACAAGCTGTATTTTAGCTCTAGGCGTTATATCAACATCACCTGCTCTTGCGAGTGGCGGAGGTGGAGGCGGAGGCTTTAACACCCAATCAGGCCCGACCTACGATCCTGTAAAAGACTACCAAGAAGGTGTGAGCTATCTTCGGGATAAGAACTATAAGCAAGCCGAGAGGTCTTTTAGCCGAGTTATTAAAGGCACAAAACGCAATGCAAATGCGAATTACTATATGGGCGTGACTAAAGTGGGTCTTGAAAAGCATAAATCAGCCGCCCGTTATTTTAAAGCCGCCGTTAAATATGACGAAAATCTCATCGAGGCGCGTGGCGGTCTCGGCGCAGCCTATGCAAATTATGGTAAAATTGAAAAATCTCAAGCTGTCTTGGCCGAGCTAAAAGCCATGTCAGCAGACTGTAATGGTTGCGGGAATGCAAGCCGCATTACAGACGCCATAGCAAGTGTGGAATCAGCACTTTCAGGTGCCTCACAAGAAGCAGCATTCCTGTCTCCTTATGGACCAAATGTGCTGGAAACTCGGTATTTCGCGTCTGTAAGCCTGATCAATCAAGGTGAATACCAAGCTGCGTTTGATGATTTGACCCTAACGGCGGCAGCGGCGGGGCCACATCCCGATATCACGACCTATATGGGTTACACGCAACGCAAGCTCGGCAATTATGATGCGGCTAAGACTTACTACGCCATGGCTCTGGAGGTCGACCCAAATCATAAAGGCGCGAATGAGTATCTCGGAGAGCTTTATGTCGAAACAGGCGAAATGGAAAAAGCACAAATCCAATTGGCAAAATTAGAAGATATTTGTACCTTTGGCTGTGTGGAAGAAAATGAACTTCGCGCATGGATTATAGACGCTCTACCATAAGACCCAAGACATTTTGGGGATGCTGTATGACGTATAAAATTAAACATGGCCTGCTGTTCTCAGCGGGCCTATTTTTTATCGCGCTTATGGGAACATCCTGTTCAAAAACACCGAGTGGCGCGCAAGTCTCTGTTCCGGATATTGTTTTATGGTCATCTGTAGAATCGGATATCGTCTCGGTTTTGTCAGAAGAACCCAATGAATGTCTTTCTAGCCATGAAACGGTTCAAGACACACAAAACATTGCCTTTGGACGCCTCGCCTTTCGGTCTTCTTATTTATTGGGCGGACAAGCCGCCCGCCGGGGTTTGACCTGTCAGGCCTGCCACGGCCAAGGACAAACAAACACTCATTTTTTTGTCACAGGATTATCGAGTGAACCTGGAACCGCCGATGTTACCAGTTTTCATTTTAGTGATAAACTTGGCGATGAAGAATTTAACCCTGTTCCAATTCCTTCACTCTCTGATGATATTCAAGGCGTGAATTATGACCCTTTGAATGATGATCTGGAAAGATTTGTCACGCGCTTGATAACAAAGGAATTTACAGGACCAGAACCGTCGCAGGATATTAAACACGTTTTGTTGAGCTATCTACGTGCCTTGGATGATAAACACTGTGACACACCTACTCTCTCTGAACAGGCCCTCCTTGAGTATAAAATAAATGTTATAACTGAAAGCTTCGCCGCAATTTTAATTAAGGACGTCAGTCAGGACACACTCAATTTCATGGCGGCCGCCTTACGCCAAGATATAGGACGCCTTCATGAACGTTTCCCGTATCAGGAAAACCTTCAAAACACCCTCGTCGCTATAAGTCAGGACCTAAATGCAAAAGGCGGAACTATAAATTTGCAATCAATAGAAGAAGGTTCAAAGAAGTGGGACGCCATCCGTGAGGAATTGAGCCAATATTATGCTAACTCTCTTTTTAATCCCGTCAGTATTCGTAAATGGGACAAAGCAAGACATAACAACTAACTTTCTCTCTTAGGAGAAAAGCTGTCATTAGCGCGTGTTTCATCTGCTCACTCCAATTCATAAATACCTAAACTATTGCGACGACCCGTTAAACCCGCGCGCGATTTTAGTCTCTCAGCCTAATCCCTTTTCGCGAGCTTGCTCTTAAGACCCAGACGCTTGGCCAGTTTTTCAAATCGATAAATAAGCTGGGGCGTCAACATATCTTCCAACGCAGCATTCGCCTTTAATTCCAATACACCATCATCAATCAAAAGCTCAAAATCGCTCAAGAGTGATGGCGTTCGACCTGTGAGAACAATCGCCGTTCTGATGGCTTCACCAATAGACGCCGCTATATCTCTTTGCGCGTCGTTCAGAAGCGTCTCAATAATCTCTGGACCTGGGGGTTGGCGCTTGGCGGTATAGGTTCGAAAGAGTGACAGGGATAAAAAGACACGCTCCGCATGGGTCAGGCCAGCCACTGGCGCATATAGCACATCCTCAAAAACAAGCTCGGCCCTATAGTCAGGATGTAAGTTCTTACCCAGCCCCGCCAAGTGACAGGCAGCTTGTAGAAGACGCGCATCATTACCATCCCCAAATCCACAAGAGAAATAAGGCAAGAGGGGCGATAAAAACTTGAAAAGCGGCGTGCCAAAATGTTCAGCCTGTACAAATCCTCGCGCGAAATCCCGACATCCATCGATTAAGGGGTCTCGTGATTTTACCGTTTGCGATAAATTATCCCAAACCAAACCTTCACGTAGCCCAGCCATTGAGACAATGATGGACCGAGGCTTAAACCGTAAGAGCAGCCGTTCCAGTAAGAGCCCCGCATAGGGCAGTGTTTCAGCTCTCGCCCGTCTCATGCCAGGCCATTTTAACAGCGTATCCAGACCATCATTATAGGCCCAATTGGCCAATTCAACGGCCGCATTAGACGCGAGCGGATAGCCTTGTAGGGTTCGCAAGGGATAATTTACATGGTGTTGATGGACAGAGGCGAGATTACGCCACGCGCCGCCAATCAAAAACAATTGATCCTCGGGGGACATCTCATTTGGAATATTTTCAAGGTAACTATCTATATCCGAAATGCGGCTGTGATAATCCTTCGATGTTAATTGAGAGAGGTTCCCACCAATCGCATCAAACGGCCCAAGTGGGAGCGAAACACCCTTAAATGCGGAAGGTTTATGGCGCAGCTCTGGGCTCACATACATAATTTCCAAACTGGCTCCGCCCAGATCTGCAGCTAAGCCTTTGCGTCGATCATTACTTGATAAAAGACCGAGCGCAGATAGCCGAGCTTCCTCGGTTCCGGATATCGGCGAAATATCCAATCCCGTTTCGAGCTTGATCTCTTTGACAAAATTTGGGGCATCTTCGGCTTGGCGCATAGCCGCCGTCGCCCCGATCAAGGGAGCGGATAAGCCGCGCGCCGCGATAATTTTTGAAAACCGCGCCAAGGCCGCACGGCATAGGGCTTTACCTTTGACGGATAAGCGCCCCGTCGTTCGAAGATCACGTCCTAGACCTGCTAATATTTTTTCATTGTAAACAGGTGTAAAATGCGATCCGAACAGATCATAGATCACCAATCTTACCGAATTTGATCCAATATCAATGACGGCTAATTGCCTGAGATTTTCCATATCTGACAATCAGCTAACGAGTTTAGGTCTAAAAATTTGAGTCTTAGGCAGATTTTCATCTTCGAGATCTTTTGGCGCCGATTGAGCTAGTGCCCTGCCGCGACCAGACAAGGATGGGTTTTCCATGAAATATTCATGGGCGGAAAAACGGGGCGTGTCGCTATCCGGCTTTACGCGTACATATTTTCCTGTAGCCTGCAATTCCCAACTATTCGTATTGTCGAGCAAATTCGCCATCATAATCTGATCTAAAACCTGATTGTGCACGGTTGGGCTTTCAACAGGGACAAGGGTTTCAATCCTTCGGTTCAGGTTTCGCGGCATCCAATCCGCAGATGAAAAATATACAAGCGCCTTATCTGACGGCAGATTATGCCCATTTCCAAAACATATGATCCGAGAATGCTCAAGAAAGCGCCCAATAATGGATTTGACGCGAATATTTTCGCTATAACCCTTAATACCCGGGCGAAGACAACAAATCCCGCGAACAATGAGATCGATTTTCACACCCGCTTGTGAGGCTTCATAGAGTTTTTCAATCATAACGGGGTCAACCAAGGCATTCATCTTGGCCCAGATCGAGGCAGGTTCCCCCGCTCTTGCAAATAGAATCTCGTGATCAATTTTTTCGATTAAAGTCTGACGAAGGCTTATAGGAGCAATGGCCAGCTTATTGAGGATCTTGGGTTCATTATAGCTTGTGACGAAATTAAACAATTTGCCAACATCTTCGCCGATAATCGGGTCAGCTGTAAACAGAGCAAGGTCTGTGTAAATTTTAGCATTTTGTGCGTGATAATTCCCAGTTCCCAAATGGGTATAGGATTGTAATTTATGCGCTGTCCCATCGCGTTCGCGCCGGATAACCAAGCTCACTTTGGCATGTGTTTTAAACCCAACAAATCCATAGACCACTTGGACCCCTGCCCGTTCAAGGTTTCGCGCCCAACGCATATTAGAGGCCTCGTCAAACCGTGCCTTAAGCTCGACCAGCGCGGTGACATTCTTGCCTGAATCTGCCGCATCAATAAGCGCTGTCACAATGGGGCTATCATCAGATGTGCGGTAGAGCGTTTGTTTTATTGCAACAACATCTGGATCTCTCGCCGCTTGTTGTAAAAATTGGATGACGACATCAAAGGCTTCATAGGGATGATGAACCAATATATCCTTAGCCGCGATTGCGGCAAAACAGTCGCCCTCAAATTCGCGGATACGTTC
>CAYTLJ010000152.1:0-4735 GCA_964438555.1 uncultured Algimonas sp. | reverse complement strand
CGGCGATGCATGCTGAGGCGGCGGGCCGTTTCAGATACATTTTTCCCGCAAAGTTCATAGACACGCTGAATATGTTCCCAGCGCACGCGGTCCGCACTCATTGGATTTTCAGGCGGCTCGGGGGCTGCGTCTTTTTCCGCGAGTAAGGCTTTACAGACATCGTCAGCATCAGAGGGTTTGGCCAGATAATCTGCGGCCCCGCGTTTAACGGCCGCAACAGCTGTTGCGAGATTGCCATAGCCGGTCAGCATGACCATTTTTGATTCTGGGCGTCGGTTGTGGAGCGCATCAACCACATCCAAACCATTGCCATCTTCGAGGCGCATATCCAAAACGGCAAAGGCTGGCGGTGTATTTGCGACCAAGGATTTGGCCTCTCTCACAGTTTCGACCGTCTCAACTTTAAATCCTCTTTGCTCCAGCGCGCGTCCCAAGCGAATACGAAACGGAGCATCATCATCCAAAATCATCAATGTGTTATCTTCGGGTATGGCAAAATCTCTAAGCGCCATAAAAATGTCCTCAAAATAAGCGTCTTCTATTTTACATACGGTTGAATAGGCAAAGAGGGACTGACATTTCTACCGTCTTAGTTTTATCCGTCACGCGGCCTTTAAACACCAATCACGAAAACAGACGAAAGGCAGAGCGCAATTTGGGGATATTGTCTCTACCCCACCTGGTTTTAATTCAATATACCGGATGGCCACCGCGCGGTTATGCGCGCCCCGCCCAGATCAGAGCGTTGATAGCGGACTTTGCCGCCCGTGCGCTCGATCAAGGTTGCCGAAATGAAAATCCCGAGGCCCAAACCTGTTTTTTGAAATGTTTTTTGATTTGTCCCGGCCTGCGCCCGCGCGCGTGCCCGCGTTGTGGCATAGGGCTGACCGAGGCGACCAAAAAGGGAGGGATCAAAGCCTTGCCCGTCATCATCAATGTGAATGATGAGCGCGTTTTCATCCCAAATGGCTGAGAGTTCGACACGGCTATCGGCGAAATCCACGGCATTATCGACATAGTTTTTAAGCGCGTAAAGTAGCTCGGGTTGACGGCGAAGTTGCGGTGTTTTGTCGGATCCATTGGCGTGGATAATAATATCAATATCGCGGTTAATATAGGGCTCGGCCGCTTCTTCGAGCAGGTCTTCGGGGGAGAGGATATCATGTATCATATCGCCTTGATCGCCGCGATCCGCGAGTTGTTCCAAAATATCGCGGCACCTTTGCGATTGGCTGAGGATAAGCGCCGCATCTTCACCCAAAGCCGAGTCTTTATCGAGTTCCCGGCTCATTTCTTTGGCGACAATCTGAATGGTCGATAGAGGCGTTCCCAATTCATGCGCGGCGGCAGCGGCCAATCCTCCCAAAGCAGAGAGCTTTTTCTCATGGGCGAGCAAGGTCTCGGTTGTCGCTAGGGCGACACTCATATTGCGGCTCTCTCTGGTGGTTCGCCACGCATAGAGCGAGGTGAATATGGATCCCACACTAATCGCGACCCAAACGCCAATGCGAAAGACAAGGGGGAGTTCAAAACTGCCATCCGGGTTCCAAGGCAAAGGGAGATGGAAAAATATGAGCGAAAAAGACAGGGCGAGCGCCAGAGTTCCAAGCGCAAAAAACACCCAACGCGATAGTGTGACAGAGGCCGTTACAACTGGTGCTAGGAATAAAATTGAAAACGGGTTTGTAATACCGCCGGTCAACCAAAGCAGGGCGGCGAGTTGCAAAAGATCAAAGCCCAATTGCATAAAGGCTTCAAAATCGCTGACCCGCCGATCTAGCGGCCAAACAAAGGTCACGGCCAAATTTACAATCACGGATGCAGATATAACAACCGCACAGGCGATAAGCGGATATGAAAACCCTAATATCTGGCTGACAATCAACAAAGCGAGCGTTTGACCAATAACCGCGCCCCAACGCAACATGACAAGGGTCTGTCGGCGCAAGGCCCCAATAATCGGAAGCGCTGCCTGGCTCGTCTGACCAAAGGCGGAGTTTAGGCGTGCCACAATAATGTCGTTGAGTGTTTTCAAGCTTTATATCTTTCCCTATAGGCACAGCTATGGTTCATACGCATGACGGGACAAACTAGATATGGGATTACAGGCCAAAGCACTCAGATCAATCGCAATCCTCACGCTATCCATAGGGTGTCTTGCGGGCGGCTTGATGACAGGATGTCAAAAAGATGATCCCGACCGCGCCGGTGTATCTGGTAAAATAGTCAGTTCGGGAACCGCAGATATAGGTGGGGATTTCACATTGATTGATGTGAATGGGGCGACCGTCACCCAAGATATTTTGCTCGAAAAGCCGCATTTGATTTATTTTGGCTTTGCCTATTGCCCCGATGTCTGTCCGACGGCGCTCTCAAAATTGGGCGCAGCGCAGACCCTGATGGGGGACCGTTCGGACGACGTTGGATTTGTCTTGATTACGATTGATCCGAAACGAGACACGCCAGAGGCGCTCTCTGAATATGTAACATTTGATCCCTTCCCGAGAGGGTTAATCGGATTGACGGGATCTGAGGCCCAAGTCGATGTGGTCAAAGCCGCCTATAAAGTCGCCGCAACACCTGTCATGGATGATGGATCCCCTGTGCCGGAAGGCTCGCTCGATTACACAGTAGATCATTCTGATATTGTCTATCTTATGGGGACGGACGGAAAATTTGTAGATTTCTTCTCTGCCCGCTCAACCCCGCATGATATTTCAATCCGCGTCAGAGATTTGCTCGCCAAAGGCAAATAAGCGGATCTGATTATCTGCAGGTCTGATTACCTATTCGCGCCGGGCACCCATTTGACATCTGTTTTTCCCTGATCATTACACCAGCGCGCGGCCACAAATAGAAAGTCTGACAACCGGTTGAGATAGGTCAGCGCCGCCGGATTAATATCTTCCTCTTGCGCAACACGCACGGTTTCACGCTCTGCGCGCCGACAAACAGTGCGCGCCTGATGTAAAAAGGCCGCTGGCGGATGACCGCCCGGCAGGACAAAACTATTTAAAGGTTCCAGATCAGCGTTCAATTGGTCGAGTTCTTGTTCCAGCCGTTTCGTCTGGCTATCTACAACTCTTAGCGCATATTCGCTATCGGCCTCATCGCCTACGGGCAGGGGGGTTGCAAGATCAGCCCCCAAATCAAAAAGATCATTTTGAATACGCGCCAGCATATTATCCAACATCTGATTTTCAATCTGGAGACGGACAAGCCCCAAAATCGAATTTAGCTCATCAACATCCCCATAAGCGCAAACACGACCCGCGGCTTTGGACAGTCTGGATCCATCGACAAGCCCGGTTGAGCCATCATCGCCTGTGCGTGTATAAATCTTATTGAGTTTGACCAAACTTCTTACCCCTATCCGCCTTTGGTTTTCACATAGAGTGTGAGCAAGACAAGGACGACAGCCGTGACTTGTGCGTAAATTCGTCGCCACATCCAATTATTTGAGGCTTTGCGGCTTTCCTCGCTCTTATTGCCCATGGCGATAGCGCCCATGACCAGCGTAATGATAACGGCCAAAAAGGCGAGGCCGGTCAAGATATATAGGAGCGTTAGGAGCATAGGGGCTCTCTCATTAAAATTGTTCTATCGCATTTATATGGTGGCCAAGCCGTGTTCGAGCTTTAAAAATCAGACCATCCACATATTTTGCGTGTCGAACACATAGCCGTGTCAGCGCGCTAAGGCTATGGAGATTCGAAAAATTTAAAACGGAGATGTCAGCTATGATGAGTGATTCTGATCGTGCCGATCAATTAGGTCAGGCCACACGTGAAAAGCTACGCCAATTTGTCGCACGGATTGAACGGTTAGAGGCCGAGAAAGCCGAGCTCGCCACAGATATTCGTGAAGTCTATGCCGAGGTCAAAACCTTTGGCCTGGATACCAAGGTCATGCGCAAGCTCGTCGCCTTGCGCAAACAAGACGCCAATGAGCGCGCAGAACTCGAAGCTTTGCTGGATATTTATCAAGAAGCGACAGCGGACGTCTAAGACCCACAAGATAATTGTTCCTTTTTTGTTCTTTTTGATCTATAATCGGCTCTATGTCCGATTATGACAAACTACAGTGGCAAGAAGAGGAGGCGGCGCGGGACGTTGCCGAGACGACTTACCGTGATAAAATGCTAAAAGCGCGCGCGCGCTCGGCTGCAAATGCCAAGCGCAAAATCGCACGCCTCCATGCCAAGCTAACCGAGCTCGGCCATATTTCAGACTTCGAAGATGAATTTGGCGAAAGCGTCCTGGAACGGCTCGAAAAATTCGGCTCCGCCTTTAATGACCGTGAACTGGGCCGCGCCGGCGACGCGCTCTCAACCGCCCAAAGACAAGTCGTCGCCCGAATGAACCGCAAAGTGAAAGAGCTTAAACGCAAAGCCCAAGCACCCGATGACGGGGATGATCCGGACCGGGATTATACGCGAACGGCGGATCGGTGGAAGAAAGAACAGTCTAAACCCCGCTCGTCTTTTAAATCGAAACGGAAACAGAGCTATTCGCCAAGGGTTCGCCATATTGAGGATGACTTGCCGGAGGATGAAAGGACGATGGATGCGGGGCGCGAAAAGGTCGAGCCGTTTATTCCGGAATATGTGGACGGGGCGGGGAATGGAGATGCTGCGCCTAAACGCCCGTTTTTGCGGTTGGTGAAGGGGTAGGGGTTAGGTATTTCGAAATATGCAACAATATCCTCATTGCGGACATTAGCGCGTGTCTTATTT
>CAYTLJ010000151.1:2433-4785 GCA_964438555.1 uncultured Algimonas sp. | reverse complement strand
GGTTCAAAAATTGAATTGGGTTTCAGATCTTTGGGTTCCACAATATCTTTGGGGAAGGTCTTGGCGGCGTTAAAGATAGGCTCTGATAGGCTGACAAGCTCATCTGGGAAAGGGCGCATGGGTGCGCGTTTGCCTTTATGGGCGATATGAAAACCCCATTGTCCAAAAGAGGGAACCGTAATGTGGAAGCTTTCACGGTCTTGGAAGATAACATCCATGGTACGACCAATTGTCCAATAGGCGCGGTGGGCGAAAAAGGGCGAGGAGCTTTGTGAAATAATCACGCCGTCTTCTGCGACCACGCGACTGAGCATGGCGTAAAATTCACTGGAATATAATTTGGACAAAGCTTCATTATGGGGATCAGGAAAATCAATAATGACCCGGTCATAAATTTTATCCGTATCCCGCACATATAAAAAGGCGTCCATATTGTGGATTGTGACCTTGTCATTAGCGAGCGCGTCCTGATTAAGGCGCACAAGAGGCGCATATTCTGTGCCGAGCCAAGTCATTTCTGGATCAAGGTCGACCAGGTCGATTTGCTTTACAGAGGCGTGGCGCAGGATCTCGCGTGTGGCCAAACCGTCGCCGCCGCCCAAGAGCAAAATATTTTCTGGTTCCTTGCCATATAACATGACGGGATGGACGAGGGCTTCGTGATAACGGTATTCGTCACGTTCTGAGAATTGCAAATGCCCATCTAGGAAGAGGCGCATATCATCACTCTGCCATTGATTGGTGACAACAATAGATTGATAGGGCGATGTCTTCTTCCAGACAATCCGGTCAAAATAGAGATGATCTTGCGCAAAAGCCGTAATGCGTGAGGCGGAAAACGTCAGCACCAGCATTAAGGTCATCACGCCAATAACGCTCATGAACATTTTCTTTGGGCTGCGCAAATGGTCCCTCAGCCAAATCACATTTAAAAGCGCGACGGATCCATTAATCAGGCCAATGGCAAAAGAGGCCGTGATTAATCCAAGCGACGGCAAGAGGATCAGCGGAAAAGCAACTGATCCTATGAGGGCGCCAATATAATCCAAAGACATAACATTGGCGATCGATTCTCGAATGGAGTTTTGATTGGATAAGACGCGGGTTAAGATAGGAATTTCAAGTCCCACCAAAAAGCCAATCGCAAAGATGAACCCAAACATGGCGGTTTGATAAAACCAGGGCGCTGTCGGGAATAAAAGGAAGAGGGAGATCGAACACAAGCCCCCGATAAAGGCGAGGACAAGTTCAACCCAGACAAAGGCCTCGACCAGATTTTTGGTGATAAAGCGCGAGATATATGACCCCACACCCATGGCAAACATGAAAAACCCGATTGTTAGTGAGAATTGATAAACCGAATTACCCAGCAGATAGCTTGAGACGGTTCCGATAATGAGTTCGTAAACAATGCCGCAAAGCGCCACGACCAATATCGACATTAGCAATATTGTGGCCTGAAGTTTTGGTAAAACCTCTGTGCCATCAGCGGCGATGATAGGTTCGGAAGATTCAGTGTTCATAAAATGACCATAAAAAAACCCGAAGCTATAAAACTTCGGGCGGTAATATTTAGCTGCGCCGGATCTGAGCTATCAGATCTTATTTACCTGTACGCACGCCTCCAGAACGCGATTTGCTGCGCGCAGAGCTTGGGGACTTATATGAACTCCGCGGCTTCACATTACGATTTGCGAATGCGCCGGGTCTAATACCTGCTGCGCGTTGACGACCGAGTAGACGACCAACAATTGCACCCGCCAAAAAGCCTGTTCCAGAGAAACGAAGACCAGATGAAGACCCGTTTAAGTCAGTTGCAATCAGGCGTGAATTTTCCGTGTCAATCTCGACGGTGAAAAGCTTTTCCTCACCGCTATCTTGAACATTATTGTTATTTGCGTCTTGGAAGCCGAGATATGATCCGTCTTCTTTTAGGGCCAAGCCGATCTGCTTATCATAAAACTTGGGGTCAACATTCATGACTTGCGTATAAATACCGCGAAATTCTTCCATTTGTTCTGGTGTTGCTTCGGTTGCGGTTTCGTCGATCTCTAACTGTGTCATTTTTTCATAATTCATCAGCGCAAATTCTGTCCTATCTAGGACGGCGCCCAAATCGGCTGTTTGCTCGGCTTCAGGTTTTAATACGTAAAATGCGACAGCCAGTCCAATGACGGCATAGGCTCCATATTTAAGATAAGTCATATTCATGGGTTTGTTCCCCCTTTCGAAACAAATAATTGTCTCTTAAAAGCACAATTACCCATCAATTTGCAAGGCAAAACCGTAACTTTTCAATCAAAGCGATATGGTTTGAGGTCCAATTTGGGCGCAGATATCCTAAAAACGGCG
>CAYTLJ010000151.1:0-2333 GCA_964438555.1 uncultured Algimonas sp. | reverse complement strand
CGGCTGGAACTGCGAGCGGACCTTGTTTTCGTTTTCGCTTTTGCCGCGCTGGCATGTTTATAGGTGCTTCGCGGCGTCACAGAACGATTCGCAAATGTTTTTGAGCTTATACCTGCGGTTCTCTGACGGCCCAAAACGCGTCCCAAAAGCATACCCGTTACAAAACTAGGCCCGGAATAGCGCATATCCGTTGAATCGCCCTCCATACCTGTCGCGATCAAACGCTTCTTCTCTATGTCGACTTCTACTTTAAAAATGCTTTTCTCATCTGCATTTTTGAGATTGTCAAAATTCCGGTCAGGAAAGCCGATAAAGGATCCATCATCACGCCATTCCACACCTATTTTTTCTTGATAATAAACAGGCGACGCATTTAACATCATGCGATAAAACGTAATAAATTCTTCCATTTGCTCAGGCGTGGCCTCAGTCGCGTTTTCATCGATCTCGATTTTAGAATAGCCTTTGTAATTAACCAGCGCAAATTCAGTCCTATCCAGAACCATACCCAGATCCACCGATTTTATGGGGGCTTGCCTGGTCATATAAAAAGCGGCACCAAGGCCAAGAATTGCGACTAATCCGAGCGCAGCGAAATTATTCATAGATCCCCCAATATATGGTAATTCTACATTAAAAACATATCCACCACGCTTGATGCAGTCCAAAATCATAATAATCTTTTAACAAACCAGCATTTTCAAAACCGGCACGTTCAAGATCGCCGGAAATATTGTCCGAAATGTCTGATGGAATGGTCAGCAGAATAAAGTCCGCATTTCCGGCGCGGGCGCGGTCCAGATATTCGGTGATATCAAAGAGCCCACGTTCAGTCTCTTCCCATTCAAAGGCCGCCGCATTTTCCGTTTCAGGCGCCCCGACAATGCCTGTAATACGACAGCCCTTGCCCTCAAATGTCTGTGGCGGCTGCGGTTCGATACGTTGATTATACATGGAAAAAATAAGCTGCGCTTCTTGGGGGGCAAAATAATTTTTGATTTTAAGCTCTTCTGCAGCGCCGAAACTCCGATAAAGATCATGGGCTTTCCCATAAATCATTTCGCCGTCTTCGCTGTAATCGCTGGTCGAAATAAAAATCTTTCTGATATTCATCCCATCAAGTTCATTGAGCATCGCCTCGATCATCATTTTCCCCCAACCTTGACCATGGCGGGATTCAGACAGATAGGTCCAAGACAACCAAGCAACGCCCCGTGCGGCTGCATCTAATTGATAACCGGTTACGCCAATGACTTGCCCCTCATCCACCATGACAAACATATTTTCTAAGCCGTGGCGCGAAAACGAATCTTTGGCTTCACGTGCATCATCATCATCCGTTTCATTGATAATGCTCACCACAGTATTAATGTGATTGGGTTCCATGGGGATGAGCCCTGAAACGGAATTATTGTTATTATTATTTCCAAATAGTTTTCCGAGCATGGCCACGGCTCCTCCTATGATAAGACCTGAAAAATGCGAATAGATCGCTACCTTTTGCGTGGAGAGGGCTTTATCTGCAACCAAAAATATTACGATTAACCCACTTATCCAAACCCATTCCGATTTTGGGCGCGTGGAATATAAGGCAAAGGCGGCCAGACCATATGCGACACCCGATATGCCTAAAAACCCAGACCCAGCTATGGCATATTCAATAAGCGGTGGGACCACACAGAGCAGGGCGATAAGTTCAATAAAACGGCGCCGAGGCGTTTGGGGCTCGACGAAATAGCCACAAACCCCAAGCATAAAGAGATTGCCCAAAAGATGCGCTTTTGTCCCATGGCGGAACATATTGAGCGTATATTGTAAGACCGGATTGCTTATATTTTCAAAGGCCCCAGCGCCGAAATAGAAAAACCCAAAACAGGATAACCCCATCAGCGAAAGCGTAATGGGCATACGGGTCAGCATGGCCGCGCTTTAACTTTTGAGCTTTGGGTTGATCCCGCGCGCAATCGATTTTTTTACGATCCGCTCGGGTTCGAAATAGGCTTGAAGGGCGGGTAGGGCTTTTTCTGGATCAAGCCCGCCGCATAGAAATATATCGATGGCTGCATAATCATGCTCTGGCCATGTGTGGATCGAAATATGACTCTCAGATAGGATGATCACGCCTGTAAACCCGTAACGATCACCAAAATCATGAAACATATCATCCAGTATTTCGGCGCCGCAATCTATCGCGGCCTGACGTAATATTGGAATAGAAGGATCAGGCAGAAAGAGGTTCTTTGCGCCGTAAAGCTCCACAATCAAATGCGTGCCCAACGCTTTGGACCAGTCTTCAAGCTCTTGCGAATCCGCGCTCATTCAAAATCCCCTTT
>CAYTLJ010000150.1:0-4816 GCA_964438555.1 uncultured Algimonas sp. | reverse complement strand
TTAACCGCCAAAAAGCGCGTTTGACCACGGCTTTCGACTTGTAGGGCAAAAGGACCGTCACCGCGTATGGCGTCTTCAAAATCGTCAAGATCAGAAATGTCATTTTTGCCGACCTGACGGATAACATCACCGCGTCTTAGACCTGAGCGCCAGGCCAAAGACCCGCGCTCAATGCTTGCGACATAGACGCCTTCATCGCCGCCTCGAAGATCGAGCTCTTTAGGGATGTTGGACACTTCCGCGCCGTCAAAGGCTTCCACGACGTCAAGATCTTCGTCGTCGTCAATTGAGGCGCGTTCTGTGCGTTCCTCTTCTTGCGGTGTTTCAGCGACCGTGATTTTCGTCGTCCGGCGGCTTCCATCGCGTAAAAAGGTAATATCGGCCCGTGTGCCGGGTTGTAAGAGCCCGACGAGATTTCTGAGGTCGGCACTATCGATAATATCTTCACCATTGAATTTTACGACGACATCACCGCTTTCCAGACCCGCTTTTTCAGCCGGGGCACCGTCCACGACTTGACCAATAAGGGCACCGTTTAAGGAAGACAGGCCTAGGCTCGCTCGGAGTTCAGGTGTTACATCTTGAATGCTCACGCCAATCCGACCCCGTCTGACTTCGCCGTTTTCGCGAAGTTGTTCGACGACATTTTTAACGGTGCGAACGGGGACAGCAAAGCCGATCCCATTATTGCCGCCAGACCGCGTCAGAATAGCGGTATTTATGCCAATTAATTCACCTTTGGAATTGACAAGCGCGCCACCAGAATTGCCTGGATTAATCGACGCATCTGTTTGAATGTAATTTTCATAGCGGTTTCCGCCGCCTTGTTCGCGGCCCAAGGCCGATACAATGCCGGAGGTTACAGTAGATGACAGACCAAAGGGGTTGCCGACGGCAATGACAAAATCACCGACTTTCGCTTCACCGGCACGGGCAAATTGTAATTCGCGTAAATTGGTGGCGTCTACTTTTAAAAGCGCAATATCCGTATCCGGGTCGGTTCCGACCAGTTCGGCTTCAACCTTGCGGCGGTCTTCAAAGGTCACGGTGATTTCGTCAGCGCCGTCAATCACATGGTTATTTGTGATGATCAATCCGGCACTCGCATCAATAATGACACCTGAGCCGAGCCCGGCGCGCGGTGCACGGTTGCTTGGGATACGACCGCCAAAGAAGCGTTCTAAGAGTTCTTCCTCTCTTGATCTGTTTTCATCGTCATCATCATCTACCTCATCAAGTGTATTGATCGAGACAACAGCTGGCGTGACCCGCTCTAATAGTGGGGCCATGGTTAAGACCCCGCGTTGCGGGTCAATTGTCATCGCATCAGAGCGAGAGCTAAATTGCGCATTGGCGGAAGTTTGAAAGGCGAGGGGGGAAATGATCAGAGCTAACGCTGCTGATCCTAAGAAAAGCGTGTGTTTCATCTTTGATTTTGTCCTTTCGTCAAAAGACGTGAGCGGGTGTAGATTTAGATTTAAGCGGCTTTTCGCGTCTCGCAAGATGGAGTCACAGATTCTGAACATGAATTAATCGTGACCAGATCGTAATATTCTAGGTGATCTTTTATCAGATTGACCTTTTGTCCCGCGCGCGCCACTCTGCTCTTATGCTTCGTATTACCTGTCTCTCGGCTTCTTTACTGATTCTATCTGCCTGTAGTCCCGCGAACCCTCAGGCAGATTTTATGTCCAATATGAAAAGCCTATGTGCCGGGACGTTTAAAGGATCAGTCGTAAGCGATGATCCGCAAGATGAAAGCTGGCGCCGCGAAGAACTGACTTTAGGTCCTGTGATTTGTGAGGGTGAAAAAATGTCTATGCCATTGGCGGTTGGGCAGGACAGAACGCGGATCTGGGTGATCGAACCCAAAGGGAAGCAGTTGCATTTCTACCATATTCATGGCCATGACGGCGTCGAAGATGCGGTGAGCCGCTATGGTGGTCTATCTGTGATTAAATCGGGCGTTAAAGCACAGTTTCCAGTCGATAAATTTAGTCAGGACCTGTTTCGCAGAGAAGGCCTAGACGTCTCTGTTACAAATGTGTGGCAATTCGATATCGCGCCAGGCGCGCTTTTGGTCTATGAACTCAATCGGGACGGGCGGCATTTTAGAGCAGAATTTGATTTAGGAGTTCAACGTTAAATTTTGTCTTTTCACTATGTAAACCATTGACTTACTTGGCTCGTGGCCTAGTTTGCGGCGCAATCTAATCAAGGACGGTATTCATGTCATCTGAATGGAATGATCCGCGGCCCATGTCGCCGCATTTACAGGTTTGGCGCTGGCACGGCGCTATGATGAGTTCGATTGTCCACCGCGCAAGCGCGATAATCTCATATGTGGCCCTATTACTGGTTGCGATTGGCGTTTTGGTGCTAGCCTTAACCGGTAGTTTGCCACTTTCTGGTCTGATCTTTTCGCCATTAGGTGCGATTGGACTTTTTGTCTTTCTCTTTGCCTTTATATTCTTGGCGCTCGCGCAATTGCGCCATGCCATTTGGAATAAGGGTAAAATGTTGGTGCCCGAAATGAATAATAGCCTCTCATATGGCATGTTGGGCCTTTCGGTTGTACTCTCGCTAATCGTAACCTTCGTTATTGTAGGAGCCGTGTCATGAGTGCATCAACGGCACATCACGGGGCTAAGCACCAAAAAATCCACACGCTGACAGGGTGGGGAATTATCATTGGTCTGCCATTTGTGATTTTTTCTGTGGCGCGTGCGGTTCCCTCAGGCGGAGATGGATTATCGGCGTGGCTCTCGACAGCACATGGAGCCCTCGGATTTTTGGCCTTTTTCACAGCCGCCATTTGGTACTGCAAGCTTGAGATGGACGAAGTCATTATGGATTACTTCGGCGGCGGGCTGCGCCAATTCGGCCAATTGATGAATAAAGTCGTCGCCTTTATCTTATGGGCAGCAATTGCCTTTGCCGTTATTAAAATGGCTTTCCTTTAGGATTTACACATGAGTGATACGCAACCAAAATGGATTGATCATACATTTGACGTCGTCGTTGTCGGCGCGGGCGGTTCGGGTCTGCGTGCAACGCTCGGCGCGGCGCAAGAAGGTCTCAAGACGGCTTGCGTAACCAAAGTTTTCCCAACGCGCTCGCACACTGTTGCCGCGCAAGGCGGCATTGCGGCCAGTCTTGGCAATATGGGTGATGATGATTGGCGCTGGCATATGTATGATACGGTCAAAGGCTCTGACTGGCTCGGGGATCAAGATTCGATTGAATATCTTTGCCGGGAAGCCCCGAAAGCGGTTTACGAGTTAGAGCATTGGGGCATGCCCTTTTCGCGTACAGATGAAGGTAAAATCTATCAGCGTCCTTTTGGTGGCATGATGCAAAATATGGGCAAAGGCCCGGAAGCGCAGCGCACATGTGCGGCGGCTGACCGGACAGGCCATGCTATGCTGCATACGCTTTATGGTCAGTCTCTAAGGCATGATGCGGAGTTCTTTGTTGAATATTTCGCGCTCGACTTGATTATGGAAAATGGTGTTTGCCGTGGTCTAACAGCTTGGAAACTTGATGATGGAACCTTGCACCGCTTCCGCGCTCAAACCGTCATCTTGGCGACAGGCGGCTATGGCCGTGTCTTTTTCTCAGCGACTTCTGCACATACCTGTACGGGTGATGGCAATGCTATGGTCTTGCGGGCGGGCCTACCCGTCCAAGATATGGAATTTATTCAATTCCATCCAACGGGCATTTACGGCGCTGGTTGTTTGATCACAGAAGGCTCACGCGGTGAGGGCGGATATCTAACGAATTCTGAGGGCGAACGCTTTATGGAACGTTATGCGCCGTCAGCCAAAGATCTCGCCTCTCGAGATGTTGTCTCGCGCGCCATGACCATCGAAATCCGAGAAGGTCGCGGTGTTGGCCCGAATAAAGATCATATTTTCCTACATCTGGATCATTTGGACCCAGCCATTTTGGCGGAACGTTTACCGGGCATTTCCGAGACAGCTAAGATATTTGCTGGTGTTGACGTGACGAAAGAACCGATCCCGGTTCTACCGACCTGCCATTATAATATGGGTGGTATTCAAACCAATTATCACGGTGAAGTCCTGACTAAAAAAGGCAAAAATCCTGATTCAGTTGTAAAAGGCCTCATGGCCGTTGGCGAAGCCGCTTGCGTATCTGTTCACGGCGCGAACCGTCTTGGATCGAATTCTCTGATTGACCTCGTTGTATTTGGTCGCGCTGCGGGCTTGCGCTGCGGTGAAGTTTTAAAGGCGAATGCCGAGCAAAAGCCTTTAGCGGCAGATGCAGGTGCAGCCTCATTCGCTCGCCTTGAAAAATTCCGTAACGCAAGTGGAACAAAGAAAACGGCTGATATCCGTCTTGAGCTTCAAAAAACGATGCAGGTGCATTGTGCGGTTTTCCGGACTGAAGAAAGCCTGGCAGAGGGTGTTGAGAAGGTGACAGCAATTGCTGAGCAGATCAAAGACGTGTCTGTATCTGACCGAACCATGGTTTGGAATACGGATCTGATGGAAACGCTAGAGCTTGATAATCTGATTTCTCAAGCGCGCGTCACAATCGCCAGTGCCGATAACCGCAAAGAAAGCCGCGGCGCTCACGCCCATGAGGATTATCCAGATCGGAACGACAAAACATGGATGAAACATACTTTGGCGTGGTATGACGGCGAGACAAACAAAGTCAAAATCGACTACCGCCCGGTTCATGATTACACCATGACGGACGGGATTGACTATATAGTCCCTAAGAAACGGGTCTATTAGGCACATCACATTCACAAAAATTCAGGCCCCAAGCGGGGCCTTTTTTG
>CAYTLJ010000149.1:0-4829 GCA_964438555.1 uncultured Algimonas sp. | reverse complement strand
CCCTCGTCATCGCCCACCGCCTCGGCACAATTAAAAACGCGGATATGATCTATGTGATTGAAGATGGAGCCGTGTCTGAGAGCGGAACGGATGCTAGCTTGCGCAAGTCTAAAGGTATTTATGCAGGATTGTTGAATAACGGATAACACCCAGTTTTCATCTATTCCCGTTTCAATATCTCTGTAATCGGATTGCCGCTCCATTGGTCCATGAAACGCGATTTCACATCTACTGGGTCATAATCGCTTTCAACCCAATCGAGGAAAGTGATATCACGCCCCTCAGATACCCGTAAATAATCCTCGAAAAAATAGTCCAACATACCTGTCTTGCCTTGGCGGACATGGAGCTTTTTGAGGGTTAGCTCGCGTTCCAAGGCCGCTTTGATTGTGTCGCCCATATGAAAATGGCGATAGAGCACGCCCATAAATCCGGTCCGGTCTGCGCCGGATTTACAATGCATGAGCGCGGGATAGGTAATACTCTCAAACAACGCTTTAGCCGCACGGATTTTTTCCTTTGTGTGGACGTCACGCGAATAGACGCGAAAATCGATTAGCTCGATCCCGTGCTCAGCGCAGGCTTCTTTCTCGAGCAGGTAAAACCCTTTGGGGGACGGGCCGCGTAGATTGATAATGGTCTTAATCCCCTCTTGCGCGAGTTGCGCAATCCGCTTGGGAGAGGGTTGATTTTCGCGAAACATATCACCACCCAAATCATGGCGATTAGTAAAACGCAGGCGTAAAAAGCCGTGATCCCCCCAGATCAGGTCACGATAAGCCTGTTTCCGGTCTTTTGGGTTGTTGAGGTCTAACCCGGTATCGCTTAGGTCCGTCATAATATTGGCTGGCTAACAGGGAGGCCGCGCGTGTTCAAACGCTTCTTGCGGCAAACTGCAACTCAGCGCCTATTGGGCTGGTCTGTGGCCCAATATATGCGCCTGATAAAAGCAACGACGCGGTGGGAGTTTCGCCACGCCGAACGCGTGGAAGATATTATCCAAGGCAAGGAAGGTGTTATCGCTCTAACCTGGCATTCGCGGTTCCTGATGCTAACGGCCGCCTGGGAACGAGAGTTCCAACTCCCCTATGTTATGATTTCACGCTCCCGCGACGGCGCAATTGTCGCCGCGACCTGTAAATCCCTCGGTCTGCAAACCATACGCGGCAGTTCCAAACGCAAGGGAAAAAATAAAGGCGGCGAAGAAGCAGCCGCCGGTGCGGTCACGGCCGTTAAAAATGGCGGCTGTGTCGTCATCACGCCAGATGGTCCGAGAGGACCTCGCCAAAGGCTAGGCGACGGCCCATTGCGCCTCGCCCGCGCAACCGGCGCGCCGCTCATGCCCTGCACCTTTGCTGTGGCGCGGCGCAAACAATTTGACAGCTGGGATCGTTTCATCCTGCCCAAGCTTTTTGGCAAAGGGTTGATCATTTGGGGCACACCCGTCTGGATCGACAAAGACTTTAGTGATGATGCTCTTGAAGCTATACGTCTTTCCATTGAAACGGAAATGAATGATCTCCTTGCTGAGGCCGATCGTGCCCTAGGTCATACACCCATAGAGCCAGCCCCGAAAAAGTCATGAGTTGGGCCGGCACATATCGATTATTTAGCCGCGCCACCGGACCCTTTATCGATCTGATTTTGAAAAAGCGTTTGCGCGCGGGCAAAGAAGATCCCGCCCGCATATTGGAACGCAAAGGCGACGCCTCAATTGATCGCCCAGACGGGAAACTTATCTGGATGCACGGCGCCAGTGTGGGCGAAACCTCAATGCTCTTGCCTTTAATCTCACGCTTGCTCGAAGATGATCCAGAGCTCCATATCGTGGTCACAAGCGGGACTGTGACCTCCGCCGAGATTATGGCCAAGCGTCTGCCAAAGCGTGCCTTTCATCAATATGTCCCGATTGATGTCCCCTCATATGTCGAGCGTTTTCTCGGCCACTGGCGGCCTGACTTGGCGATTTGGGCCGAGAGCGAAATCTGGCCCAATCTTATTTTACAGACCAAAGCCACTGGCGCTAAAATGGCCTTGATCAATGCACGGCTCAGTGAAAAATCACTCGGTCGTTGGCGCGCCAAAGCGAAATTCGCAAAGCAAATCTTTGGAAGTTTTGATCTTATTATCTCCGCCGAAAGCTGGACCCATCATACGCTCAAACGATTTTCAGATCATGTTGTCGAACAGATTGGGAATTTAAAAAGCGCGGCCCCCGCCCCTGAATTTGATAAAAGCGAGGCGCTAAAACTCATCTCCGCAATTGGCGACCGACCTGTCTGGTTAGCTGCAAGCACCCACGCAGAAGAAGAAGGCCATATCTTAAACGCCCATGAGATATTGCGGCAAAAACACAAAGACGCGCTTTTAATATGGGTCCCGCGTCATCCTGAACGGGGTGCGCAAATTTCAGATCTCTGTACTGCGCAGGAGACGAAAAGACGGTCAATGGATGAAATCCCAGAGTCGAATACAACGATCTATATAATGGACACATTGGGCGAAATGGGGCTCGCGCTGGAACTCTCTGATATCGCCTTTGTCGGGGGGTCACTGGACGCTAAATTAATGGGACATAATCCATTGGAACCCGCGCGAGCTGGTGTGCCCATCTTGACAGGACCATATGTCGCCAGCTTTACAGATATATATGATCGTTTTTTTGAGGCCAAAGCCGCTATGCGCGTAAAATCCGCCAAATATCTGGGCAAACAGCTGACATCTATGCTCACGCGTCAAGATGTGGCCGCGCAAATGGCCGAGCGTGCGAGATCTGTCGCCCAAGAAAGTGACGGCATTTTGGACTTCACGGCGCAAAAGCTACAGGATCTATTGTGAGAGCGCCGGATTTTTGGAATCATATCTCCGGGCCCGAAGCCAAACGCGCCTTACGCACCGTGCTGCGCCCCTTTGGGTGGCTCTATGCCAAAGCTGCGGCACGGCGCATTCAAACAACGCGGCCCTATGACCCAGGCGTCCCCGTAATATGCGTTGGCAATGCAACATTGGGCGGCACGGGTAAGACCCCGATTGTCGCCTATCTTCTGACCTCGCTAAGGCGCATGGGCGTGAACGCGCAAGGTTTATCGCGCGGTTATGGCGGGCGCGAAAAAGGCCCCGTCACAGTTGAGCCCGATCATTCCGCAGCACAAGTTGGCGATGAGCCGCTTTTACTCTCACGCCATGGTCCGGTTTGGATTGCGGCGGGCAAGGATGACGGCGCCAGAGCTGCCGTTACCAATGGTGCCAAATTAATCGTCATGGATGATGGCCATCAAAATCCGATCCTGGCTAAAACGCTTTCTCTTCTGGTTGTGGATGCCGAAGTCGGGTTTGGGAATGGCTGTGTTTTCCCCGCTGGGCCGCTGCGTGAAAATCTCGACGACGCGCTCGCGCGAACCGATGCGGTGATCCTGATGAAACCCGCGCCGGATTATAAAATCTCGAATACCTTACGCGAACAGCTTAAAGGCGTTGTCGTTATCCCAGCCTATCTCGCGCCGCAAAAATCAGCGCCCAAAGGACAGCTTTATGCCTTTGCAGGAATTGGTCGACCCGAGAAATTTTACGATAGTCTCAGACGGGCTGGCGCCAATGTGGTTGAGACCGAAGATTATGCCGATCACTATAAATATAAGGATGAAGACCTTGAGAGCCTTTTCCTTTTGGCCAGTGAAATGAATGCCGGTTTGATCACAACCGAAAAAGACTATGTCCGCCTGCCCAAAGGCTATCGACGCGGGGTTCAGACCTGGCCTGTCTCGGTTGTTTTTGAGGATGAATTGACTATTCGGCGCTTGCTCCATCCCATTATTGAAGCGGCCAAATGAGATATCGTCTCGAGGCGCTCGCCTATGATTTTATCCGCTTTATCCTCTGCCTTTTTCCCTTTGCTTGGATATCGAGCGTCGGAGCAGCACTTGTAAAACGGGTTGGGCCGCTAACCTCGAAACAGCATATTGCCAAAACGGGGTTGAAGATTGCTTTTCCTGACGCGGATGATGCAAGGATCAAATCTCTGCTTAAGGCGCAATGGGATAATGTGGGGCGAACGTTTGCCGAATTTCCGCTTACCCATCGCCTCAAACCGTTTTCGAAAAAAAGCCGGGTCGAGATTATCGGCCTAGATATTTTCAAAGCACATGCGCCTGCCGTGATTGTCACAGGCCATTTTGCCAATTGGGAAGTCATGGCAACGGTCCTGACCCAAAGCGAACTTCCGGTCCATATTACCTACCGCAAAATCAATAACCCGCATATTGATAAACGGGTTCGCCAGCAGCGCCAAAAATACGGCACCAAATCCCTTGTTCAAAAATCCACCCATCGCGGGGGCCGTGAACTCTTGGAAGCCCTAAAAGCCGGTGAAAGCGTCGCCCTGCTCAATGATCAAAAATTCAATACAGGACTAAGCCTTCCCTTTTTCGGCGAACCCGCCATGACCGCACAAGGCGCGGTGAGGCTGGCTTTAAAAACAGGTCGTCCCCTTCTGCCCATGGCGGTCACCCGCAATAAATCCCGCTTTATCGTCACTTTTTACGATCCAATAGACTTAGTATCGACAGGCGAGCGAGAGGCGGATGTTGTGATGGGAGTGACCCAAATCAATCAATTCATCGAAGCTAGAATCCGCGAAAATCCCGACCAGTGGTTCTGGGTCCATCGCCGCTGGCCGAAGGCCCTTTATAAAAGGGTTGAATAAATATCACGATCGCTCAAATTAATTTTAATCCAAAATCAATTCACCTCTTCAGGCACAATCGTTCCATCAATCGGCGTCTCATAAAGATAGTCCAGATAGGCGTTCACGGTGATGGTTGTTTGACCTG
>CAYTLJ010000148.1:1408-4859 GCA_964438555.1 uncultured Algimonas sp. | reverse complement strand
CACTCGTTTCAATTGTTTTAATATTGCTCAGCGACGCCAAGCAGCCTTTATGGATGACGCTATTTTCGGCATGGGATATGACGCATATTTCCCCGCCCGGCTTTAATATTCTTTCCATCTCACGAAAGGTTTGACGTAAATTATCTTGGCCGCCCGCATATTCAATCCCAAATTGACTCACAACGATATCGAAAGCGTCGTCTTTAAGTGGCGTCTTGTCGACGGGCGAGCAAATCGCCGTGGCCCCGGGAATTTTCTGTTGCATGATATCAAGTGCTTTGGGTGATATATCAACACCTGTTAGGTGGCGAAAATCCAGAGAATGGGCATGTTTTAGAACCGAACCTGCCCCACAGGCGAAATCGGCGATTTTAGAAGATTTTAATTTGTCGTGAAAAAAATCAATCCAAAATTGATTCAGGGTGTGATTATTCTCAATACCAACTTCAACCAAGGCATTGCCCGATTGATGAGATGATCGCCCTTGCCAGTAATTATCCCAGTTTTCTGGATCTGATTTGGGCATAGGGGAGTTGTCTATCTTGAAGGGTTCAGATTTTCAAAATTACTAGCAGTAATTTTGCGATGTTTCTATCAAAAGATATGGCTTGGATCGACGCGATAAACAAACCGAAATACGGGCTTAAGTGTTCAAACCTCGTCTGTCTGGTTGATCTGATTTCCGGGTATATTTTCTATATTGGACTTTATTTTATTTTTTGCGAGTTGCGTGATGCGCTCGCGTCCGAAGTTCAATCCTGACCATATACGAATGAGGCCATAAATCACGCAGATGAAAAGAATAGAGGGTAGGGCGATGCTCCAATGAAACGCAAATCCGGACCATAGACATAGAGTTGTTAGGATAATGAGACAACCTATTCCAATTGCCATCCAAAATTTCGCAAATCTGATCGGCCAGCTCGCATAGTCTATGGCGCCATCGACGGCTAGCTCGCTCGCGATTTGGGCGGCAATTTTTGGATCTTTGCGCGCCTTATAGAGTTTGATTATAGGTTCAATCACGATTTTAGAGATGGGCGTTCTTTAGCTTTTTTCAAGCATGATAAAGGCTTTTTTACGCACAAACCGAATAGACTGTATACCAATTGGATTCATAGCTTGGCATGTGGTTTTTTCCCTGCTATGGCCCGCGCGAATAAGGGTAGATGGGATGCTCCCAACTCTCTGGAATGTGTTATTTTTAACGGTTTTAAGGCCGTTTTAGTCAATCAGGATCGACCGCTTTGTCCGATAATGACGTCATCACTGGTGAAGCCCCTACGCGCTACGCCCAGGCCCTTCTGGATTTGGCGGAAGAGGCGAAATCTATTCCTCGTGTCGAGAAAGATCTTAAATCTTTCAAAGCCTTATATGCATCCAGCGCGGATTTGCAGCGTATGGCGAAGAGCCCGATTTTCGCAACAGAAGACAAAGCGGCTGCTTTGACGGCGATTGCGAAGAAAGCAAAGCTGTCGACATTGACGGCACAATTTATCGGTACTGTCGCAGCAAACCGGCGCGCAGCCGAGTTACCGGGAATCATTTCAGCTTTTACTGAAATTTTGGCGCAACGCCGTGGGTCGCAAGTTGCAAAGGTAATCAGCGCAACAAAATTGACGGCAGCGGACCTAGCGTCGATTAAATCACAACTTAAAAAGACACTTGGCCGTCCGGTCGATGTCGAAACATCTATTGACCCCGACCTGCTCGGCGGTTTCGTTGTTCATATCGGCTCACGCCTTTATGACAGTTCACTCAAGACAAAACTCGAAGACATGCGTCTCGCCCTTAAAGAAGCATAGAGGACACCCATTATGGACATTCGTGCTGCAGAGATCTCCACGATCCTCAAGAAACAAATCAAAGGTTTTGGCAAAGAGGCTAAAGTCTCTGATGTCGGACAAGTTCTAAGTGTCGGCGATGGTATCGCCCGTATTTATGGTCTTGATAATGTACGTGCTGGTGAGATGGTCGAATTTCCCGGCGGCATTAAAGGCATGGCGCTAAACCTCGAAACGGACAATGTTGGTGTTGTTATCTTTGGTGATGACCGCGGCATTAAAGAGGGTGACACAGTTAAACGCCTTGGTGAAATTGTTGACGTTCCTGTCGGTAAAGGCCTTTTGGGTCGTGTTGTGAACCCACTCGGTGAACCAATCGATGGCAAAGGTCCGATTGACGCGACTGAACGTCGTCGTGTGGATGTCAAAGCGCCTGGCATTATGCCGCGTAAAGGTGTGCATGAGCCCGTACAAACGGGCATTAAAGCGATTGATGCGCTTATCCCTGTTGGTCGCGGACAGCGCGAATTGATCATTGGTGACCGCCAAACCGGTAAAACGGCTGTGGCTGTGGATGCGATCCTCAACCAAAAGTCAGCCTTTGATGAAGACCGTGAAAATGACAAGCTTTACTGTATTTATGTGGTGATCGGTCAAAAGCGTTCCACGGTCGCCAGCCTTGTTAAGACACTCGAAGAAAACGGTGCGATGGATTATTCAATCATCGTCGTTGCCTCCGCGTCTGAACCAGCGCCTCTACAATATCTTGCACCTTTTGCGGGCTGCGCGATGGGCGAGTATTTCCGTGATAATGGCATGCATGGCCTGATCATTTATGATGATCTTTCCAAGCAAGCTGTGGCCTATCGTCAAATGTCACTTCTTCTACGTCGTCCTCCAGGACGCGAAGCTTATCCTGGTGATGTTTTCTATCTTCACTCCCGCCTGTTAGAGCGTGCTGCGAAGCTCAATGAAGATAATGGAGCAGGGTCGCTAACCGCACTTCCAATTATCGAAACTCAAGGCAATGACGTGTCGGCCTTTATTCCGACGAATGTGATCTCCATTACGGATGGTCAGATCTTCCTTGAAACCGATCTGTTCTTCCAAGGTATTCGCCCAGCCTTGAACGTAGGTCTGTCAGTGTCTCGTGTGGGGTCATCTGCTCAGGTCAAAGCCATGAAACAGGTTGCGGGTCCAATTAAAGGTGAGCTCGCGCAATACCGCGAAATGGCGGCCTTTGCGCAGTTTGGTTCTGATCTTGACGCGTCAACCCAAGCGCTTCTTGCGCGTGGTGAGCGTTTGACAGAGCTTTTAAAGCAGCCTCAATTCTCACCGCTCAAAGTGGAAGAGCAAGTTGTTGTTCTGTATGCGGGGACACGCGGCTATCTTGATGGTGTCTCTGTCAGTGATGTTCAGAAATATGAAGCCCAGCTTCTGACACATCTTCGCGGTGATCAATCAGCACTTCTGTCTCAGATCGCATCTGAAAAGAAACTTTCTGACGAGATCGAAGGTAAGATCAAAGATGTGCTGAAAAGCTTCACGGATAATTTCGCCGCTTAAGGACGTCCTCTCATGGCCTCTCTCAAAGAGCTCAAAAACCGGATCGGAAGCGTCAAGAACACGCAAAAGATCACCAAAGCCATGCAAATGGTGGCGGCTGC
>CAYTLJ010000148.1:0-1308 GCA_964438555.1 uncultured Algimonas sp. | reverse complement strand
GCGATTTACACATATGAACCCAATGAAGAAGGTATTCTTCGGGTTTTACTGCCGCGCAATATCAACACCCAAATTTTTACAGCCCTGCTTGAAAATCAAGCCGGTGAAATGGGCTCAAAAATGGCGGCAATGGATAATGCGACCCGTAATGCAGGCGATATGATCGACAAGCTGACACTGACCTTTAACCGGACACGTCAGGCCAAGATCACATCTGAACTTATCGAGATTATTTCAGGCGCAGAAGCGCTTTAGGATAGAAGGCTAGAGGAAGTTACTCATGGCAAAAACACCAGCAAAAAAGTCGGCGGCTAAAAAGCCCGCTGCTAAGAAAACGACAGCAAAACGTGCGTCGCGTAAGACAGCTGCACCCGTTGCGGGCGGCAAGATCAGCCAGGTTATTGGCGCGGTTGTCGACGTGGAATTTGTCGGCGAATTGCCGGCGATTTTGAACGCCCTAGAAACAGATAATAACGGGTCACGTCTCGTTCTCGAAGTAGCGCAACATCTTGGACAGAACACGGTCCGCACAATTGCGATGGACGCGACAGAAGGTCTTGTACGCGGACAATCTGTGACAAACCTTGGCGCGCCAATTACTGTTCCTGTTGGACCAGAAACTTTGGGTCGTATCATGAATGTTATCGGTGAGCCGATTGATGAGCGTGGACCTGTTAAGACCAAAGCCATGGCGTCTATCCATAAAGAAGCGCCGCCTTTTGTGGATCAAGCGACAGAAACAGAAGTCCTTGTGACCGGTATTAAAGTTATCGATCTTCTTTGCCCATATTCCAAAGGTGGTAAGATTGGCCTCTTCGGCGGTGCCGGGGTTGGCAAGACCGTTTTGATTATGGAATTGATCAATAATATCGCCAAGCTATTTGGTGGATATTCCGTATTTGCGGGTGTTGGAGAACGGACCCGTGAAGGGAATGATCTGTACCACGAGATGATCGAATCTAAGGTTATCGACCTTGAAGGCGAAAGCCGTGCGACATTGGTTTACGGGCAAATGAACGAGCCTCCAGGCGCCCGCGCACGTGTCGCTCTAACAGGTCTGTCACAGGCTGAGTATTTCCGCGATGAAGAAGGAAAAGACGTTCTGTTCTTCGTGGATAACATCTTCCGTTTCACGCAAGCTGGTTCCGAAGTGTCAGCGCTTTTGGGTCGTATTCCATCTGCTGTGGGCTATCAGCCAACATTGGCCACTGAAATGGGTCAAATGCAGGAGCGTATTACGTCAACGACCAAAGGGTCGATTACATCTGTGCAAGCCATTTACGTACCAGCCGATGACTTGACTGACCC
>CAYTLJ010000147.1:0-4866 GCA_964438555.1 uncultured Algimonas sp. | reverse complement strand
GGTTCTGGCGCGTCGAGAACATTGTCTTTCGCCGCTATTAATGTCTTTGTTAAAATGGACTGGGCGTGTCTGAGGTCTGTATCATAGCTCACGCCAATATTTTGGGTAAATTTTCGTAAACTATGGCGACCATAATTTTGAATGCGCGAATCCCAGACCTTGGAATTTGGGATATAGATAAAAAGCCCCTCACTGGTCTTTAAGGTGGTTGCAAAAAGCCCGAGCTCAAAGACAGTCCCCGCATCTTGTCCAAGACAAACATATTCGCCAACGCTTAAGGGGCGTAAAATTAGTAACATAATTCCGGCGGCTATATTTGACAGCGTATCTTTGAGCGATAGCGCAATGGCAAGCCCGGCTGTTGCAAAGGCAGCAATCAAAGACGAAGCTGGTACGCCGACTTTGATTAAAACCGCATATATTGTCATGGCGATAATGGCGTAAAAAATAGCGGAAGCTAAAACGGGCTTTATCGTTGCATCAATATGCTCACCGCCAATATCAGAGCGTCGAATTCGCCGGCGCGCCCAGCGCCCGACAAAAACACCGAGAATAAATATGGCAAGCGCGGCGACCACGTCACCTGCTAAAACCAAAAGGGACGGAAACCGATCGACCAATTGGGCAATCATATTATAAAGCGTTTCTATCTCTATCTCCTTTTTGCGGCATAGCCTGCGAGTGCAAGCAAAAGACGCGAAACAATAGAATCGATGGCCGCACCCGCTGTTTTAGAGGCGCGTTCCGCCTGCTGGCACTCTTTGAGTGAGCGCCTTAACATGCGCAAGCCCCAAATATCGAGTTGGCGAGAGAAACTACGTTCTTGCATGGCAAATACGGGCGGCCGCAAGCCTTTCATGGCTTGGCCTTTAGCTTGCCCATTATCGATTAAGATTGCGGCCTCAGTCAAACGTAGTAGCTGTCTTTGCAGGCCAAATAAAATACCAATAGGGCTAACCTTACCTGCGACAGCCCGCCGATAGCTCGCATCCATGGCATCAAGCTGGCCCGTTAGGGCTTCTGCGACAATCGTGTCAATTGAGGCGGACTGACCACCTGCCGCGACAGATTGAATATCGGTGAGGGTTACAACTTCACCTTCATTTTTCCCATAACCCTTATACAACGCCATTTTTTCAATCTCACCACTGGCGAGCGCATGATCGCCCTCAAGAAGCGGCAACCAGTATTCAAGCGCCTCGGGTGTAATCCCGATCTGATGGGATTTCAGCCCGTCTTTAATTTGACCGCGCAAATCATTGGCGCTGGCGGCATAACACCCAATGGCCGCAAAATATTTTGAGGCTTCAACGGCTTTGCGAATTGCTGAGCGGGGCGTCATATCGCCGCCTTCAATTATCAATTTCGCCTCGGCTTGGTTGGGCTCTGTATCTAAGCGTTTAATTAATTTTGATATCGCGGCCGCTTGACGTTCGTGATCCAAGCGCAATCTAACCAGCCGCCCGCCGCCCAATAGGCTCATGGCTGACATCTCATCTGATAATTTAGCGGGATCTGCCGAGAGATCATCGGCTGTGATTAGGGTCATGCCGAATGTTGGATCTGCGTCTGGGACTAAAATTTTGGCGATAGATTGAGCGCGGGATTTTACGCGCCCACGGTCTGGGCCAAAGAAAAGCACGCCAATAATATCATGGGGAGGCGACTCTAGAAATCGCGTTTGGCGTGCGCCCGTAATTTTCATCCTTTTCCGTTGTCTTTTTCGCGGGAAAAATAAAGTGCGAGATCGCGAATAACTCTGTCGGCTGTTTCTTGCGAGGCTTGTTCAATTCCGACACTATCCGCTGTGATCACGCCAAAGGGTCCGGTTGTGGCTCCAAATGAATTGATCGATGATACATTGCCGCGGTGAACCGCGCTCCCGGATTTCGTATCAATCAGCCGGTATTTCGCTCTGACCGTAATATCATAGCGCGAGGCAACATCATCATCGGTAATACCAATTCGCCGCCGACTATAATCAGGTGTGATTTCAAGCCTATATTGCGGGGCGGCCCCGCCATTGCCCATGCGGTCTCGTAATCTTTGGGTCATGATAAAGCCGGCTTGGTTCTCCGCAATGTCATTCGTCTTTATGGCCGTAACCTCAATATCTTGGAGCTGAGACCCTGACCCGCTGACCGATTGATGGACGGGCGTAAAGCCGCAAGCTGATAAAGTGAGGGCGGTTAGGGATATAAAAAATGCGCGTATCATCATGAGGCCACTATATTCACGATTCGGCCGGGCACAATGATGACTTTCCTTATAGTTCCGTCACCTATTGATCGTTTTACAGCTTCGTCTGCCAATGCAAGCTTTTCAATCTCGTCTTTGGGCATGTCTTTGGCGACATTTAACTCGCTACGACGCTTACCATTGACTTGAACAGGCAAGGTAATTGTATCGTCAACCAACATCGCTTTATTGAGTTCCGGCCAAGGCGCATGATAGACCAAGCCTTCACCGCCAATCTCGGCCCAACATTCCTCGGCCAAATGCGGCATAAAAGGCGCAATGGAACGGATTAGAATACCCAAGGCCTCAAGCCGCGCCGCGTCTTGGCCCTTATATTTTGTAAGGGCGTTGGTCAGCTCATAAATTTGCGCAACCGATGTATTAAAGCGGAAGGCTTCAATACCGGCGGTAATTTTTTCCAAAGCCCGATGCGCAAATTTTCTAAGCTCAAGCGCTGCGCCATCAGCATCATCAGCAACGGACATCGGGCCGCCTTTGGCCGTTGTGGCCAAAATGACATTCCAAACCTTTTTCGAAAAACGCCAAGCGCCCATCACACCGTCTTCGGTCCATTCAACATCGCGCTCGGGGGGCGAGTCAGACAAAACAAACCAACGTGCTACATCGGCGCCAAAACCTTTGATAATATCATTGGGGTCAACGACATTTTTCTTGGATTTTGACATTTTGACGACATCGCCTTTTGTCACGAGTTTTTTGGTGTTCACCCGTAACAGCTGATTGCCATCTTCAATAACCTCATCCGGCAAAACAAATTCACCGTCTTCATCCGTAAAGACGGCATGGGTTACCATGCCTTGGGTAAATAATCCTGCAAAAGGTTCGCCGCTTTCAAGGTCTAACAAGCCACAATCGCGTAAGCCCCGCGTAAAGAAACGCGCATAAAGCAAATGCAAGACGGCATGTTCAACGCCGCCAACATATTGATCAACGGGTAGCCACTCGGAGGCCGCTTTCCAATCAATCTCATGATCATCTGAGAGCGAGCCCGCAAAGGCAGCAAAATACCAAGACGAGTCTGCAAATGTATCTAATGTGTCGGTTTCACGTTGGGCAGGCTTCCCGCATTTCGGACAGACAATGCCTTCGCTTTTCCAAGTGGGATGACGATCGAGCGGATTTCCGGGTTCATCAAAATCAATATCATAAGGCAGCTCAACTGGGAGCTGGTCTTCCGGCACCGGCACGGGGCCGCAGCTACCGCATTTAATAATCGGGATTGGGCAACCCCAATAGCGCTGGCGGCTGACACCCCAATCGCGCAGGCGGTATTGGGTCACGCCTTGGCCCAGACCCATATCTTCAATTTTTGAAATGGCGGCGTTAATTCCGTCTGACTTAGACAGGCCGTTTAGGAAACCGGAATTATATAATGTGCCTTCATCAATATAGGCTTCAGTTCCGACTTCAAAATGCTCTGCCGTTTCGCCAGCGGGTAGGACAACAGGGGTTACATCCAGATCATATTTACGCGCAAAATCTAGATCACGTTGATCATGGGCGGGACACCCAAAGACGGCGCCCGTGCCATATCCCATCAAAACGAAATTCGCGATCCAGACGGGGAGGGTGATATTAGGATCAAAAGGATGTTTGACCTTTAGTCCCGTATCAAATCCGCGTTTACCGGCTTTTGCAATGGCTTCTTCAGACGTTCCGATTTTCGCACAATCCGCACGGAACGCTTCAATCTCTGAGTTGTTTTCAGATAGAGCTTTTGAAATCGGATGATCTGGAGATAGAGCAATAAAGCTTGCGCCAAATAATGTATCTGGCCGCGTTGTAAAAATTTCTACATCATCTGCACCGTCAATCCCCTCGAACCGCATTTGCAGTCCTTCACTGCGACCAATCCAATTGGCTTGCATCGTGCGGACCTTTTCGGGCCAGCGGTCTAAGGTCTCTAACCCATCTAAGAGCTCTTGCGCGTAATTGGTGATTTTGAAAAACCACTGGTCCATATCACGTTGCTCAACGACCGCGCCGCTGCGCCAGCCTTTGCCGTCAATAACTTGCTCATTGGCCAGAACCGTATTGTCGACCGGATCCCAATTTACCTTTGCGGTCTTGCGGTAAACCAAACCTTTTTCCATAAACTTCAGGAAAATGGCCTGTTGTTGCTTATAATAGGATGTGTCGCAGGTCGCGAATTCACGTGACCAATCTAGCGCAAAGCCCAAGCGTTGTAAGGGCGCGCGCATTTCATCAATATTATTATAGGTCCAATCTTTGGGGTGACCATTTGTGGCGATCGCCGCATTTTCCGCTGGCATACCAAAAGCGTCCCAACCCATTGGATGGAGGACTTCAAAGCCTTGTGCTTTTTTATAACGCGCAACCACATCCCCCATGGCGTAATTACGGACATGGCCCATATGAATTCGGCCCGACGGATAGGGAAACATTTCAAGCGCATAGAATTTCGGTTTGTCAGAGCCATTATCTGCGCGAAACACATCGGCTTCAGTCCAGAGTTTTTGCCAGCGCGGCTCGACTTCGGCGGCATTATATTTTCGTTGTTCGCTCATGGTCCCTAGAACCCGGTAAATTTTCCCAAAGTCGATCTATAGCAGACGCATCACGGGCGGCTAGTCTCTTTTGCCGTAA
>CAYTLJ010000146.1:0-5018 GCA_964438555.1 uncultured Algimonas sp. | reverse complement strand
ATACGTTCGCGCGATACATTATAAATCTTGGCTAAGTCCTCGAGAGTCATAGGTTTTTCGGCCAGACGTCGCTTTGAAATAATATCTTGCTCACGCTCATTCAGGTCAGACATGGCGTCTTTGAGAAGGTCCATGCGGGCATCATGTTCTTGCGACCTTCCGAGAACTTCTTCTTGCGAGTCTGTGTCGTCTGTGAGCCAATCCTGCCATTCCGCAGAGCCGTCTTCACCGCCAATGGTGACATTAAGCGAGCTATCGCCGCCGCCAGACATGCGGCGGTTCATAGACGTCACTTCTGACTCTTTGACACCGAGGTCAGTTGCGATTTTTGTAAGGTGTTCGGGCTTGAGATCACCATCTTCTAAAGCTTTGATTTCGCCTTTCATGCGGCGCAGATTGAAAAAGAGTTTTTTCTGCGCGGCTGTCGTGCCCATTTTCACGAGCGACCAGCTACGCAATACATATTCCTGAATAGCGGCGCGGATCCACCACATGGCATAAGTAGACAGGCGGAAGCCCTTATCAGGATCGAATTTCTTTACGGCTTGCATCAAGCCAACATTGCCCTCGGAAATGACTTCACCAATCGGCAGACCATATCCACGATAGCCCATGGCAATTTTTGCAACGAGACGGAGGTGAGACGTTACCATTTTTTCGGCAGCAGCTGTATCACCGTCTTCGACCCATCTCTTGGCCAATCGAAATTCCTCATTCTTTTCGAGCATAGGGAATTTACGAATTTCCTGTAGGTAGGAATTCAAACCTTGTTCGGGCGAAAGTTTGACAGACAGGCTCATATTACCTGTATAAGACGCATCCTTATCAGCGTTTTGCGTCGATATGTCTTTCGATTCAGTCATTAAAGAGACCCTCCAGCGGAAATATATAAGAAACAGATATTGGATTTAAAGGGGTATGTGTTTGAACTTTTGATAAAAGGCTTGTGTTTTTATTGTGTTGGGAGTTCGGACAGCACATCGACCAGTTTTTGCATATCAATCGGGAGTTCCGTTTCAAAGGCGAGCTTTTCCTTTGTTATGGGGTGAATGAACCCCAAATGCCGTGCATGTAGGGCTTGTCGCTTAAAATTTGCGACCGCGATGCGCACAGCTTCTTCTGCCGGGTGGTTAGAACTCGCATAGGCGCGTTGTTTGCCGTAAAGCGGGTCTCCCAAGAGTGGGCAGTTAATATGCGCCATATGGACTCTGATTTGATGGGTACGGCCCGTTTCCAACTGACAGTCAATCCGGCTTATGCGGGGAGTGCCGATACTACCATGTTGCGCTTTCCCAAAGCCTTTTTGGTATCGATAATGGGTGATGGCGTGACGTCCGACATCAGAGGCTTCAATATTATTGACCGTGCCATTGACGACAGCTTGTTTTTTCCGGTCATGGGGAGAGCGCGCTAGTCGCGATATGACAGAGCCTGATCTTGGTTTGGGGGCCCCTCTCACGAGGCATGTATAAATCCGTTCTATACTATGTTTGGCAAATTGTTTGGACAACCCACGATGGGTTTTATCATCTTTGGCCACAACCATAACGCCGGTCGTGTCTTTATCCAGCCTATGCACGATGCCTGGACGCAACACGCCGCCAATCCCAGACAGACTATCCGCGCAATGATATAAGAGCGCATTGACCAATGTCGCACTCCTCGACCCTGGGGCTGGATGAACAGTCATGCCGGAGCGTTTGTTTAGAATAATCAAATGATCATCTTCAAATAGGATATCCAGAGGAATATTCTCGGGTTTTGGCGTGTCATCGACGGGTGGCGGGACATGGACGGCATATTCGACCTCTAGCCTAACCTTAGATGTCACCTTGCTGATAATATCTCCATCGGCGCGGACATGCCCAGATTCGACGAGGCTCTTAATGCGCGACCGCGATAGCTCCGTCCAACTACTGAGCCACTTATCCAAACGCTCACCCGCATCTTCTTCTGATGCGAGTCTCGTTTCCCAATGTGATTGGTCATCCGTCATAGCTCTGGATTGGGGCTCAGTTCAGCGTGTCTTCGGCATAATTTTAAGATGATATGGCCGCAGCGCATAAAAGATAAGCTCGACCATCAGGCGAGCTGTAAACGGCTCTTAGGGCAGGGGCGGCGATAGGTGTTGAGCTGACGCGTTCAGAGAAATCTGAAACAAACTGTTTTACATCAGACGCTAAAGCTGCATCCGTATTCATATTCTTTTGTAAATGCGAAATCGGGTCTGAGAGTCTCTGGCGGACGGTTTCCGCCAGTCCCGTCTCGCCATTATTTATCCGAGCTTGGGTCGCATCAATGATCGTACCTTCATCGACGATGGCCGCCGGTGACAAATCAATGCGATCAAGCCTGTCTTGGATATTGATGGAATCTTTCGGCGCACGGCCTGGTATAGTATTAAGGGTTTGAGCGGGCGGTGTCGGGGCTGGGCGGTCCAAACCGCCAAGCATATCTTTCCAACGCCACCCCGACGGTTTTTTGTTTTCCGCTGTGGCGCGGCCAAATCCTTTTGCGGTAGCGGCCTCGCCGCCGGGTCGTTTTATGACGTCAGGTTCAAAATTGGTGAGGGCGTCATCGGGAGTTTCGATTTGAAGGTCTGCCCCGAGATTTAGCGGCTCTTCTGGAATTTCCAGTTCAGTATCTGGTGAGTTTAATGGGTAAGCAGGTCTAATATTCACACCTGGGCGCGGTGGCTCAACAGGTGGAAAATCTGAATCTAACGGTGTCAGTAAAAGACGGGATTGAGACGGTTCTTCCGCCATGGTGTTGTCTGCGCCGCCTCGCAGGGTTCTAATCCGGCTTTGCAAAGCTTGCATCTCGGCTTCCATATTTGATAAATCTCTGCGCATTTGGGCGAGATTGCCTTCAACCATACGCGTTGTTCGACCTTGAGAGGCGAGGGTTTCATCTTCTGATTTCTGGATTTGAGCGGCAAGGCCGTCATAAAGCCGGTTAAGGTCTTCAGAGCGCTCAAGGGTTGCTTTTTCGAGATCGCGTAAGGATTGCTGACCCGACCCGAGCGTCGCCGTTAAAACGTCGATTTTTTCCTGTGCGCTTACACTTAGGCTGTCGATCATTTCACCTCTTTTCGAAAGCGACTCTTCGCTTGTTTTTAAGATCTCAATCGAGTCATTCAGATCAGATTTTAAGGCCTCACTGGTTTCGTCAATTTTGCGAGAAATATCTCCGAGTTCAGACACACGCGTGCTCAGGCTTTGATCCATTGAAGAGGTGGCGTCTGTAAGTTTAGATGTCGTTTCATCAATCGCGCCGAGTGAGGACTCAATCCGTGTCGCAACAGACTCTGATGAGGCTTCCAGTGTTTTGCCTGTCTCTTGAATTTGGGTGGCCATGGTTTCCATTTTTGAGTCAAATGTACCGGATATGCTTTCAAGCGCCTGTCTTTGAAGGGTCAAATTGCGACCGACATCCTCTGAGCGATGCGACAATTGAATGCCAGCAGCATCAAGGGCCTGGCTTTCCCGTGTAATTTCGGTCTGAACGGATTTAAACAGATTGACAGTCTCAGAGAGTTTTCCATTTACGCTTGAAATCTCAGCCTTGATGCCCCCGGCCAAGGTTTGTGTCCGGCTTAGAGCTTCTGTTTCGGGGGTGATCAATGCATTTGCAGCGTTAGCGAGGTCCATATTCCGATTAGAAATCGTCACGAGCTGGCGCAAAGATATCCACAATAATGTAATCAACATGGCAGGGAGCGCGATCAAAACAACTAGACCTGCGGTTTCAAATGTATCGGTATTTCCCGCGAAAAACTTATCTGAGAACATCAAAGCCGCACCAATAAGCCAAATCAACGTCAAGCCGAGACCCGTCCACATGATCCAAGACGTGGAGTTATGTTTTCGGTCTTCAGGCGCTCCCAAAATGATTGGCGCTTTCATTTCTCGGGTCACAAAATCGGGTAATTTGTCTTTTGTATTGTCTTTATTATCCAATGGCTTAACGACTTCTATTAAAGAGGCGTGTGGCGGTTTTTCAACCTCTCTTGGGGACTCTATCGAGAAAATTTTCTTTGTGATGTCGGACAAATTGACCCCCGATTTCGAACCATTAACCAGATATTTTCTGATTCTTGTTATCAGACCCATAAGACTGGGGAAAGCGGCGAAGACCGTATCATCCCGGCAAAACTGTGAATGGGCTGATAATGGCGACCTTAGAGAGACGGGCGGACGTCAAACGACGTCTGCTGGAAGAAGATATGCATGTCTGGCTGCAAGGCGGACTTTCCAGAGATGATGGGCGTTTGGCGCTATTTGACCAATTTGGCGAGCCGGTGCAAAAATCCGTAATACGCGAAGCGATTAAGGCCGGCTATGCCGAACCCTGGTTTGCAAATCCTATGCGCCCCCAATGGACTGTGTGTCGTTTGACCGAGACGGGCCGCCGCGTCGCCACCAAATAATCCCAACGATAACGGCGAGGGTCACAATCGTCGCGATTGAGTCAATATTGACATCTGGTTTTGACAAAAACACCGACGGTGTTGGAAGCACAGAGCCTTCATAATTGACAAGGATCGCCGCAAAACAATTATTGCCCGCATGAACGCCTATGGCACTTTCTAGGCCATCATCGATCCAGACAAGCAAGCACATGGCAAAGCCGAAAAAGAAATATCCGCTCATGACAATTGGCAAATTCCCTGCGGCTGCGCCGTCTAAGGCTTCGGGATTAGACAGATGTAAAGCCATAAACCCTAGGGAGGTTATGGAAAAAACGATCCATTTGTTCTTGACGAAATGCATGAGGCCCTGGTTGAAATAACCGCGAAAGACAATCTCCTCTGTCCCAGATTGCAAAGGAATTAAAAGAAGAGAGACTAAAGCAAACCCCCAAAAGGCTTGCGCATTAAATGTCAGGCGAACATCAACGAAGCCGAGCTTAGACCCGATAAAGACAAATCCACCCAATACGAAAACTGTAATCAGAAAACCTTCGAAAATACGCCACCAGTTAATATTACCCCAAGCGGTATGAAGCGCTTTCAAGCT
>CAYTLJ010000145.1:0-5135 GCA_964438555.1 uncultured Algimonas sp. | reverse complement strand
GCAAAACCGATATAAATTGAGAGCTCATCAATGACGCGCTCGGGAATGCGCCGGGTCCGCATCCGAATATTAAAGCCATAATCACTTTGGCGGTATTTTTTTGACGGTCTAAATTCCATAACAGGATAATTATTATGCTCAATGAGGAACCAAAAGTCTTTCACGCCTTTTGGTTTAATCTTAAACTCATCGCGTCCCCCATCCACACGGGTCAGGCCAAGTTTACATCGGCCTCGCCAATCATATTTTAGCAGACCAAATTCGTAATCTTCCTTTTCAAATTCAAACTCAACAGGTCCAGTAGACGCATTTGTTTTTTGGGCATCTATTGCAACGTCAATGCCGTGAATATGGGCTTGAGCCGATGAGAAAGCGGGGTTGCCTTTGGGACTTCGGATCTTGGACGCATAGGCCAGCCCTCCAATGGTAACACCGTCTCTCACAAGTTCAAAAGATAGTTTTTCTCCAAAACTTTGAATAGCCAGGCTCATTTAGGCATCAACCGCCGGTTCAACAAAAAGGGTCGTCCCTTTAACAGACGTGATCACAAGATTATCGCCTTCTTTCGGATCAGCTCCAGAAGATGCCGCTTTCCATTGCGTATCACCTACTATGACGCGACCATGACCATTATCGAAATCGACAAAGGCCTTAACGCGGCGACCCAACATGGAACGCGACGGATCATTGATATCTGACGGTTCGCCTGACTTTAGAAGTGGTCGGACATAAAAATGACCAACTACCAATAAGGCAACAGATAAGACGAAGAATATTACAAATTGAACGCCCCATGATAGTGGAACAACAAAAACACATATGGCAACTATGAGCGCGGCAACAGCTGGCCAGAGAATATATGTGGAACCGGTAACCAGTTCCACGCCGACCAATATGATCCCTAGCAGCCCCCAGCGCGTCGCATTCATGGATTCCAAGAAAGCGGTTATTACATTGGGCTCAGGTTCTATCATAATGATCTCCTATTTCTTCGAATTCTTACCAGCGCTTAATAGCGACTCCAGTCCACCAACCGTAGCTGCAAGCGACGATAATTCAGCCGGTACAATTACGGTTTTCTGATTAGGTGAATCGGCGAGCTTGGCAAAGGCCTGAACATATTCTTGTGCGACAAAGTAATTAATGGCGTTGACGTCACCGCGTGCGATAGCCGTACTGACCATTTCTGTCGCTTTGGCTTCAGCTTGGGCTTCACGCTCACGCGCTTCCGCATCAAGATAAGCGGCTTCTTTACGGCCCTCAGCTTCGCGGATTGCCGCTTCTTTCTCACCTTCAGCTTTAAGAATTTGAGACTGTTTATGACCTTCTGCGATCAAAATATCTGAACGTTTTTCACGCTCGGCTTTCATTTGCTTGTTCATGGCCTGGGTGATGTCATGTGGCGGTGAGAGATCTTTAATCTCAATCCGTGTGACCTTCGTGCCCCAAGTATCCGTTGCCTGATCAATAACGGCTAGAAGTTGCGCGTTGATTTGATCGCGTTTAGACAGAACTTCATCGAGATCCATAGACCCGACAACTGTCCGAACATTCGTCAAACAAAGATTCTGGATGGCATTTTCGAGATTAGCAACTTCATAGGTCGCCATTTGCGCGTCAATCACTTGAATAAAGACAACCGCATCGGCTGTGACCATAACATTATCTTTGGTAATCACGTCTTGCGACGGAATATCAATAACGCGCTCGCGCATATCCATTTTTTTGGAAATAGATTGATAAATCGGAAAAACGAAATGCAAACCAGGTTTAAGCGTCTTTGCATAACGCCCAAAATTTTCCAATGTCCATTCCGCGCCCTGCGGAACAATCCTAATCGTTTTGAAAACTAAAAACAGTCCAACAACAACAAGTGCTATCGGTATCATTTGTGCTAGTTCCATAATAATGTCCCCTTTCGACAATTATATTTTTTAATGCGCCCCGATTTTCAATTTTAAAGCTGTGACAGCATGTAATCTGCCGAGCTAACTTTAAATTCGCCCGGACCTTCGACAAATAGCTTTTCGACTTTGCCGTCATTTACAACCATAGAATATCGTTGCGATCTGTGGCCCATGCCAAATCCTGAGGCATCAAGTTCAAGGCCAATCGCCTTGGTGAACTCACCATTTCCATCCGCCAGCATAGCAATATCTTCGCTACCAGCTTGCCGGCCCCAAGCGTCCATGACGAATACATCATTCACAGAGATACAAGCGACTTGATCAATACCTTGTGCTTTTAATAGGGCGGCTTTTTCTACAAATCCCGGAAGATGTTTCGCAGAACAGGTCGGCGTAAAAGCACCTGGAACCGCAAATAACGCCACTCTTTTGCCTTTGAAAAGATCATCTCCACTCTGAGGTTGAGGACCTTCGGCACCCATGGTCATAAATGTACAGCTCGGTATATTATCGCCTTCTTGGATCGACATATATAATCTCCCTCTCTTATCGTCTTTCGATAAATATAAGTATTCGACTTAAAATGCGCAAGATGTTGCTTTCGATTTATCCTAATATTCGGTAATAAAGAGCTAATATTGATTCAAATTTGAACCTTTGAGGCGCTGTAACGACATAATCTTTATATGGAACCAACTTTTGATATAACGGATAGCTATAAAGGAAAACTCCTCTTGGCCACGCCAAATATGGGTGATCCTCGTTTTAGCTTTGCTGTAATCTATATTGTGAGCCATGACAGCAAGGGCGCTATGGGTATCGTGATCAATAAGAAAAAATCGAATTTACATATTTCCGACCTCCTTAATCAAATTGGGATTGAAGGCGATGTTCAGGTCGCGGACGCTCCGGTTCTCAATGGTGGACCTGTCGATATTGATCGCGGTTTTGTCTTACATAGTGCGGATTACTTTATTCCAGACACATCCATGAAAATCTCTGATACGCTTTCGCTCACGACAACCAAAGGTGTATTGGAAGCCCTTGTTAGCGCGGATGAAGCGCCAAAACGCGCCATGCTCGCTATCGGATATGCCGGCTGGGGCGCAGGTCAGTTGGAAAATGAGATCATGGATAATGCTTGGCTGCTGCTTGAGGGGGATGAAGATCTGATTTTTTCAGACAAGCTTGAGAGTAAATGGACGATGGCCCTTCATGACATAGGTATTGATCCCAGTGCCTTAAGTTATGAAGGCGGGCAAGCCTAAGCCGAAATCAGTCTGGACCTGCGGCGTAAGATAAAAGGCTAGTCGATACTTAGGCGGGCATAAATATCATGATCCCGCCATTTTCCGTCAATTTTTAACATGCTGCGCGCCGTACCTTCAAATTGAAACCCCGCCGTTTGTAGCACTTTTATAGAAGCTGGATTGTCTGATTGAACGGCGGCTTCAATACGGTGAAGCCCCAAATTATCGAAACAAAAACTAGAAACCGATTGGACGGCGGCACGCGCAAAGCCACGTCCGGTAAACCGCTCTCCAATCCAATATCCCAAACGTGCTGATTGCGCCATGCCGCGATCAATATGTGTAACATTACACGCACCAATGAGCGTCGTCTCGCGAAAGATATGGAACGGATAGGCACGGTCTTGTTGCATCAGTTTTTTAAGGCGCGTTAGGCGTCCACGATAAGAGGCTCTGTTTAGACCACGTTCCGAAATATCAGGTTCCCAAGGTCGTAAATATTCTAGGCTTTCGCGTCGTAAGGATATCCAAGCCTCGAAATCAGCCCAACGCGGATGCCGCAATGAGATTGCACCACCGGCGGATTGCGCCTTTAATTCTGTTTGACGGTTTATTGAACCTACCACGATAATCGACCTGTGCGTTTATGGATCAACACATAAAATATAATCAGCAAAAAGGCGAAGCTAAACCAGGTCAGCATATAGTTGAGGTGATTATTTCGGATCTTGGGTCGCTTTATCTCTAGGTCACCTATATTTTTGATCTCGCTGGCCAGTTCAATATAATGGCTCATGATAATTTTGGATCCATAACGCTCCCCCCAACTTCCATCCTGATTAAATTTAAACCAGCTATTATTGGGACGATCAGGCTGAGCTTTAACCCGTTTCTCGACCCGCCCCATGGGATGGTCTTTTCGAATATATCCGAAGAATGGCCCCGTCATATTAATGTTGTTACAACCGCCATCTTTTTTTTCGTCTTCAGTAATAGTTTGGGTTCGCATAAAAATATACGGTCTATCTCCCAAGGCCTCACTTTCAAAAGGCTGGTAAACGTCCCAAAAAATGCCACCCGTTTGAGATTTAAAAACACAATAGGATACATCTTCAGCCTTTATGATACCGGTTAGGACAACACGCCTAAAATCGACAGGATCTCCCGATTTTATTGCAAGCTCCAATGCCTCGAGTGAACGTAGAGGTGGAGCTTGCACTGAAGCTTCGACTTCAGCCAATAAATTTGTTTTCCACTCAAGCCGCTTATATTGCCATCGCCCGAGCGAAATCAGAATGACGAGCATGATCACGACGATCACGCTTAAAATTGGCATAGGACGAAATCTAACACTCATGTGACAAAATCACGATGTACAGAATTCCAAGACTTTAAACGCGACCGGCCCCATTCAATTAAGGTCATATTTGACCCGTGTCGAATTAGCCAACCGCAAATATGATATAGACAAAGGCGAAGAGGAAGAGCCAGACCACATCGACAAAATGCCAATACCAAGCCGCTGCTTCGAGACCAAAATGTTTCTCGGGACGCAATCCACCTTTGACCAATCGCAGATACATAATCGCCAAGAAAATGGTGCCAATAAGAACGTGAAGACCGTGGAACCCCGTTGCCATAAAGAAGGCTGATCCAAACGCATCATTTGAAATCCAAGGATGGTGACCATCTGTATTATGATGGAAGAGCTCTAGATATTCGTAGCCCTGTACAAAGGTGAAAAGAATGCCAAGGGCGACCGTAATCGCAAGTCCCCATTTGGCGCCTTTTCTATCGCCATGGATTAATGCATGATGCGCCCATGTCACAGTTGTCCCAGATAAAAGAAGGATAAGTGTGTTCATCAAAGGCAGATTCCATGGATCAACACCCACGACACCCGGCGCCGCACTTTCCGCATATTCAGCCGCATTGGGTAGCACATCTGTATTCCAGAGGGCTCGCATTTTGTGGAATA
>CAYTLJ010000144.1:0-5157 GCA_964438555.1 uncultured Algimonas sp. | reverse complement strand
GCTTTACCCATGCAAATATGAAACATGTAAAGCCGCGCGAATTATCCAGCACTCGACCACCATTACGCGTTGCGGAGCTTTCGAAATCATATGGCAAATTACGCGCCTTAAACGGTGTGTCGCTCACATTGGATGATGGTGGCGTAACAGCGATTTTAGGACCAAATGGGGCAGGGAAGACGACTTTAATTAAGTGCGCCCTTGGCTTGGTCAAAAAAGACTCGGGTGATATTTCGGTGTTTGGTCACAAACCAGGCCAGATGAAAGCGCGCCGCCTCATTGGCGTCATGTTGCAAGACACAGAGCTTCCGGACCTGCTGACAGGGCGAGAATTACTAATTTTATTTGCGAGCTATTATGCCGAGTCCTTGGCAATTGAAGATGTCATATCGCAGACGGATATCGCCGGCTTTATAGACAAGAAGTATAAAAAAATGTCCGGAGGTCAAAAACGCCGTATTCAATTTGCACTCGCCATTATTGGAAACCCGGATTTATTATTCTTGGATGAGCCTACAACAGGGCTCGATACAGATGCGCGTAAAGCCTTATGGGAGACGGTGCGCGGTTTTGTTGCGGATGGGAAGACAATTGTCCTGACAACGCATTACCTTGAAGAAGCTGATGCGCTGGCGGATCGGATCATTGTAATCGGTCATGGGAAGGTCATCGCTGACGCCCCAGCAGATGACATAAGGAACCGCATGAGCGGATCTATTATCCGATGTCAAACCATTTTGCCGCCAGAGGCGATCGCGAAGTTAGACGGTTTTATGAACATAGAGCAAGTGGGGCGGTTTACTGATATTCGCACGCAGAACTCGACGGCAACACTGCGCCAGCTCTTAGCCCAAGATAAGGCCTTGTCTGATCTCACCATATCGCGCCCGCGCCTTGAAGACGCATTTTCGGAGTTGAACCATGACGATGTTTAAGTCCTTATTGATTGAAACTGGGGCCGAAATTTTAAAGGTCGCCCGCGCGCCAGAATATATAATACCGACCTTACTGTTTCCCGTGGCCTTTTATTTTATGTTTGGCGTTGTCTTATCTGGGACTTCAAATAACGCCAGCTATCTGCTTGCAACTTATGGCGTATTTGCTGTCATGGGGCCTGCCATATTTGGATTTGGTGTCTCTACAGCGACTGAAAGAGATAAGGGGTGGTTGACCCTCAAACGAGCTGCACCAGCACGGGCCGTGAATTACATCGCGGCTAAGGTCATCACCACCGTTATTTTTGCGACTATGGCAGTCGCGCTTTTATATATGGTTGGGGGTTTTGTTGCGGGTGTTGAATTGTCGCGCGAGACCTGGGCGCTTTTATTACTGACACATATGCTCGCGACATTGCCCTTTATCCTTATTGGGTTGACGCTCGGCTTTTTACTAAATGCCAATGCCGCTATCGCCTTTGCCAATATCGTCTTTATGGGTCTGGCCATTCTAGGCGGATTATGGATACCGATCTTTGTCTTTCCAGACACAATGCAAAGCATCGCCAAGGCTTTGCCGACCTATTACCTCGGCGAAATTGCGCTTGCAGTAAGCGGTCAACCGCCGTCGCCCGGGCAGGGCGCACGCGAGATTGGCGGCCATATAACAATGGTCATTTATATGACGATCGGGCTGACAGCCCTGACAGTTTTCGCATGGACGCGTCAGCGGAATTAGGACGGTATAATGATTAAACATATTACGCTCATATCAATTTTTGCTTTGACGGCTTTCTTGACGGCTTTGATTTTTGTTTTGCCCACGCCTGATAAAACTGAGCCAACCCTTGAGACTGCACTTCTAATCGAAAACGTGCGCGTCGTACAAAATGGAGAATTAAGCACGCCGCAATCGATACTCATTCGAGATGGATTAATAGTAGATATCGGACCCGATATCGACGCAGACACAAAACGCTTAGACGGGACAGGACTTACGGCAATGCCAGGGCTTATTGACGCCCATACCCATTCTTACGCAACGGCTTTGAAAGATGCCTTACGATTTGGTGTCACGACGAATATTGATATGTTTTCGGATATATCGCTTGTCAAAGATGCAAGGCGCATGCGTGAAAGTGCAACCCAAACCGATAAAGCGGATCTTTTTAGCGCTGGGATGATGGGTACGGCGCCGGGCGGACATGGCACCCAATATGGCATTGCAGTTGAGACAGTCACCCAACCAAGCCAGGCTGATGACTGGGTGGCGAAGCGCAAAGCGGAAGGTTCAGATTTTATCAAAATGGTTTATATTCCGGGCCAGACACGTATTCCGTCAATTGATCTTCCAACGGCCAAAGCGCTTATTAATGCGGCCCATAAACATGATCTTTTGGCGCTCGCGCATATCTCTACCCAAGATGCGGCCCGTGATCTCATAGAGGCCGATATTGACGGGCTTGTCCATATATTTGCCGATCAACTTGTTTCGGATGAACTTATAAATCTTGCACAAGAAAAGGATGTTTTTATCATTCCGACCTTATCGGTTATTGCATCTGTCGATAGTCAAAACCGGGCTGCGGAATTTGGCGTTCAAGATAGTGTTGCCGCGCGTCTTTCGCCTATGCAGGCGCAAACGCTGAATATGTCATTTCCGGGTGGTGTTCCCGGTTTCAACTATGAAATTGCCTCTAAGAATGTACGTAAGTTTCATGAGGCCGGTATAGCTATTTTAGCGGGGTCTGATGCCCCTAATCCTGGAACCGCGCATGGGATCAGCTTGCATCAAGAATTGCAACATTTGGTCAGGTCTGGGCTTTCACCGCAAGAGGCGCTCACGGCTGCAACAACACTGACCGCCAGCAAATTTTCTATCAAAGATAGGGGCGAACTTAAAATTGGCGCAAAGGGGGATATTCTCTTGGTCAAAGGTAATCCTTTGCAGGATATAGCTGCAACGCTGAATATTGAAACTATTGTTAAAAACGGTCACCCAATTGAGCGATCAGTAGAACCAGAAAAAATCGCAGAGGCATTGGATAATGGCGATCTTGGAGATTTTGAAACGGGCTTGGCGGTACAGTCGTTTAAGTGGTCTGAGACCTCAGATGCTCTGGCCAATGGCAAGTCCGAGGTTGTGGTAGAACGCATAGAAGGCGGGCCCGGGGACAGTACGCATGTTTTAAAGGTGGCAGGCAGTATCAACCCTGGTTTTCCATATCCTTGGGCAGGGGCCGCTTTATCGCCGCCTAGCCAAACGGATAGCTATAATATTTCAAATTTTAATTCAGTCAGCTTTGACATGAAGGGCACGCCGGGGACATACCGCGTGATGGTCTTTGCGGCCGGAAATTTAGGCATCCCGCCGACCCAAGCCTTTCAAGTTACAGATCATTGGGAGCGCGTAAGTTTGAAACTTGACGGTTTTAAAGGATTTGACGCGAAAGCTTTTGGAGGCTTAGCGGTTGTTGCCGGAACGCAAGGGTCCTTTGAGTTTGAACTCGATAATGTTACATTCGAAAAATGAGAGCCGGATTTTCAGACTTTTATGGCGCGTTTAAAAGCAGGCTTAGCGGTATAGGCCAGCGTCCGACATTTTTTCTCACCTATCTGATATTCTATTTCGCACCTTGGTTATTTGTACCGCCAAGCGGCAAAGACATAGTCTTGACGATCGGTATTTTTGCAATTTTCATCCCATTGCATTACCGCGCATTCGAACGGCAAGACCGAGGGAACTTAGTTTTAATCGCATTGATGGAGGGCGTAACCTTTCTCGCAGCGCCTCTTAACGGGAATAATGGCGTTTTTCATATTTTTGCGTCAGCTCATATCGCATATCAGAAACAGGCTGCTTTCTCAGCCGCGTTATTTATTGGGGCGACCGCGCTTTACGCCGCTATTTCCTATCTATTTGACCGCTCTCTTTTCGAAATTGGGTTTGTATGTTTTATGGGAGTCATGATCTGGGGGTCGTGCTTGGCAGACGCAGAAAGAACGCGTCGAAGTGAAAGCCTTATTCGCGAACATGAATTGGAAAAACAACAAAGCTCAATTGTAGAGCGTGAACGCATTGCGCGTGATCTACATGATCTATTGGGCCATACTTTAACAATGGTCGCGCTTAAATCTGATCTTGCGGCACGGTTAATAGATGCGGATCCTGAGCGCGCAAAACAAGAAATTATCGATATACAGAAATCGTCACGAAACGCTTTAACGGATGTGCGTGCAATTGTTCGGGGAATGCTGACGACAACGATTGCGGATGAACTTGAAAATGCCAAAACGGCACTCTCCGCGGCGGGCATTGCTTTAACGATCAGTGGCGCTTTACCGCGCCATAATGTCGAGAATGAGACTGTTACGGCCCTATCAATCCGCGAGGCTGTTACTAATATTATTCGACACTCTGGGGCAGATAGCGCCAAAATACACTTTACGTCTAATGAGACCGAGTTCTTCCTGCACATCGAAGATAATGGAAAGGGGAGTGTCCAAACTGAGGGATCAGGTTTGGCGGGATTGCGGGCGCGGGTCGAAAAATTAGGGGGGCAAGCGATCATCGATGGAGTCAATGGCGTCCGCATTGCGATCGTCCTGCCCAGGCTAGCAGGCGAAACATGATACGCGTTGTTCTTGCAGAAGATCAGGCGATGCTACGTAGCGCCTTGGCCTCACTCCTATCTTTGGAAAGCGACATTGAAATTGTTGCGCAGGCCGATGACGGAATGACGGCCCTGCGGCATGTCCAGCGTCTTAAACCCGATGTTTTGATTACTGATATAGAGATGCCAGAACTAACAGGGATTGAAATTGCCGATCATCTTAAACGCCACGGCCCGCAAACTTCTGTCATGATCATCACAACTTTCACGAGGCCAGGTTATCTGCAACGCGCTATCAAGTGTGGTGTAAGAGGCTATATGCTCAAAGATACACCAAGTAGCGATCTCTCTAACGCAGTCAGAACGATAGCGGCAGGGGGCACGGTCTTTGAAAATAAGCTGGACGAATTAGAGTGCATTCTTGAGGACCCATTATCTGATCGTGACCGTAAAATCTTGCGTCTAGTCGAAGATGGAAAAACAAATAAAGAAATTGCGATTATCTTGAATTTATCCGCTGGCACGGTGCGGAACTATCTATCAGAAGCCCTCGAAAAACTCGGCGTCTCAAATCGTATTGAAGGCTTTCGCATTGCACGGATCAATGG
>CAYTLJ010000143.1:0-5448 GCA_964438555.1 uncultured Algimonas sp. | reverse complement strand
TGTTCAATATTGCGCCCAATCATCCGAGAGCCCGGTGCGATAACCGCTTCTGAAATCACAATCGTGTCTGCGCTGACATCGCCGCCATTATTAAAGCCTGCAATATCGAGCATGCCTTTGAGATATTCGGGTTGAGACGAGAGTAATTTAGACAGGCTTTTTCGCGTTGCCGCCACAATTAAAATATCGCCGACTTCAAGCGGGTCCTCAAATGGGGGAAGTTTTGAGGCCTCTCCGCGTTGAATCATGCGAACAGTTACGTCCCGCAGGCTTGGAAATAAGCCTGCCACAGGTTTTGCGCCGATCAGGGGGTGGTTTTGGGTGACACGAATTTGAGCGATATATTGGTGCCCCTTAGCGTTAAGTTCATTCTCTAGGCCTTCATGTTTGGGCAAGAGAATTGGCGACATGAGGATAATATAAATGGCGCCTATTGCGGCCAACACCATGCCAGGAACAAATTGGGAGAAAAAGGAGAGTTCAAACTCGGTTGTACGCACTAAAACATCATTGACGAGGAGGTTGGTCGAAGATCCAATCAATGTTGTCATACCCGCGAGGATCGAGATAAATGAGAGCGGCATCATAAAGCGCGAGGCTTTGGTCCCAAGTCGCGCCGCCATTGCGGCCATAACTGGGATAAACATTACCACAACAGGCGTGTTGTTCATGAACATAGACACGGCAAAGGCGACCCCAAAAACGATAAATAAAGTCATGCGCGGGGATTTATCAAGGGATGCATTTATTTTGACAATTGGTCCTTCTAGAGCGCCCGTATGGAACATACCCTGACCAACCACGAGAAGGGCCATAATTGTCACAAGAGCAGGGGCAGCAAAGCCCGAGAGCAACACACCTGAATCGACGGTGCTTTCGACGCCAAAAATATGGAAAAATAGCATGAGCGCGACAATGATGCCGACACTGATCGCTTCAATCGTGAAGGTCTCACGAATATAGAACCAGACACCGACTGCGACGATCGCAAATACGGCCCACATCTGCCAGATTTCTGGTAGTGCCATCATGATTGGATTTTGCTCACCTTTTCTGCGTCAAAAAACTTGTCTTAGGCTCCTTACACGGCATAGACAGGCGTAACACAAGACAAGAGTTGGAATTTTAATGGCAAAAACTGCATTCCTAGGATTGGGTGTGATGGGATATCCCATGGCAGGGCATTTGGTAAAAGCCGGGCATCAAGTCCGCGTGTGGAACAGAACCGGGTCTGTGACCCAAAAATGGGACGCAGAATACACGGGAACGGGATATGATGCGCCCAGCGAAGCGGTTAAAGATGCAGATATCGTGATGATGTGTGTTGGACAAGATGCCGATGTTCTGGCCGTTGCCCAAAAAGCCATTCCGTCTATGCGAGAAGGGTCTATTCTCGTCGATCACACGACCGCTTCTGATGGATGTGCGCGTGAGGTCGCGGGGATGTGTGAGGCAAACAATATCGGATTTATCGACGCGCCGATTTCTGGCGGTGAATCTGGGGCCGTTAATGGGCAACTGACGGTTATGTGCGGCGGGGATCCTGAGCATTTCAATCGTGCAGAGCCGATTATCCAATCTTATGCCAAAGCGGTTAAATTAATGGGGCCAGTTGGGGCGGGACAACTCACAAAAATGGTCAATCAGATCTGTATTGCAGGCTTGTTACAAGGCCTGTCAGAGGCCGTATATTTCGCCCAATCGGCTGGCCTTGATATGGAAGAGGTTGTTGGCGCCATTGGTAAGGGCGCGGCGCAAAGTTGGCAGATGGATAACCGCGCTATCACCATGGCAAAAGATGAATATGAATTTGGGTTTGCCGTAGACTGGATGCGCAAAGATTTGGGTATTGTCCTGGACACAGCCAAAGCCCTTGAGATCGACCTACCCGTCACGAAACTTGTCGATGGCTATTACAAAGATGTTCAAGATATTGGCGGAAGTCGTTGGGATACTTCAAGTTTATTGGCAAGACTTAAATCAAAATCTTAAGCGCTTGCCTTGAGTTTGGTCGCAATATCATGGGCGGCATAGGTCAATATCCCGTCACATCCTGCGCGTTTAAAGCTGATTAAACTCTCCATCATGATACGGTCATAATCAAGCCAGCCATTGGCACCAGCCGCTTTCATCATGGCATATTCACCAGACACCTGAAAGGCGAAGGTCGGGCAGCCAAAATCTGATTTGATAGCTGAAATCACATCCAGATAAGGCATGCCAGGTTTGACCATAATCATATCTGCGCCTTCGCTGAGGTCGAGTTCAACCTCCCGCAGCGCAATATCGAAATTGGCGGGGTTCATTTGATAGGTTCTTTTATCGCCTTTTAAGGTCGCTGAGGTTCCAATGGCATCTCGGTAGGGTCCGTAAAATCCAGACGCAAATTTGGCCGCATAGGACATGATCGGAATGTCTCCATATCCCGCATCGTCTAAGGTATCCCGCACAGCACCAATCCGCCCATCCATCATATCTGAGGGCGCGACAATATCGGCACCAGATTCGGCCAGCATCAGTGCGACTTTTGTCAACATCTCAACCGTAGGATCATTGAGGATTTGATCGCCTTCCATCAGCCCGTCATGACCGTGGGAGGTATAGGGGTCGAGGGCGACATCAACAATGACACCAATATTTGGAACCGCTTTTTTAACCGCTCGAACAGCTTGGGGGACAATGCCGTCTGGATTTGCAGCTTCCGCAGCATCTTCACTCTTAAATTGATCGGAAATATTTGGAAAAATGGCGAGGGCGGGAATGCCCAGATCAGCCGCTTTCTTGGCGTCTTCAACCAAGGCTGACACGCTTAGGCGTTGAACGTCTGGGAGGCTTGGAATACCGACACGATCTTGGCCAGAATCAGAGATAATCGCCGTCCAGATCAAGTCACTGACATCCAGACGCGTTTCAGCGACAAGCCGGCGCATCCAGCCTGTTTTGCGAAGGCGTCTTAGGCGCATTTGCGGGTAGCCAGCCATGATTAACTCCAGATTATCATTAAATTGTCACATAAACAGAGTTTACACTCTTTTCCATTGGAATTTCACCTATATTAGGCTATATAAAGCGTGGCGCAAAAAATGAGATTGAATAAACCATGACAGACCAGAAATTTAGGCGGGCATTTGAAACAGCCGTCGAGACGGTACGCGAAGAAGGGCGTTATCGCATATTTCGCGATATTCGGCGCAAGGCTGGCGCCTTCCCACGCGCAACATGGTTTAAAGATGACCAGACCGAACAAGATATCACCGTATGGTGCTCAAATGACTATCTCGGCATGGGGCAAAACCCCTGCGTTGTCGAAGCCGTAAAGGCAGCCGTAGACAAAGCGGGTACCGGCTCTGGTGGTACAAGAAATATATCTGGAACAACACGTTACCACGTCCAGCTCGAGCACGAACTGGCCCAACTCCATGAAAAAGACGCCGCGCTTGTTTTAACATCTGGCTATGTTGCGAATGAAGCGACATTGGGTGTGATGAGCAAAATTCTCCCCGGTTTGATCATCCTGTCGGACGAGATGAACCACGCCTCTATGATATCCGGCATTCAGCGCGCACGCTGTGAAAAGCGGATTTTTAAACATAATGATTTGGCGGACCTCGAAGCCAAGCTCAAAGATATCCCGCAAGACACACCTAAACTGATCGCTTTTGAGTCGGTTTATTCAATGGATGCAGATATCGCCCCGATCAAAGAAATCTGCGATTTGGCCGACAAATATAATGCATTGACTTATATTGATGAGGTTCACGCTGTTGGCATGTATGGTCCAAATGGTGGCGGCGTTTGTGAGGCGAGAGGTCTTATGGACCGTATCGATATCATCCAAGGTACATTGGCCAAAGCTTACGGAATGGTAGGCGGCTATATTGCTGCAGATGAAATCATCATTGATGCCGTACGGTCTATGGCCTCCGGCTTTATCTTTACGACATCTATACCGCCATCAACAGCAGCTGGCGCTTTGCGGTCCGTTAAAATCCTGAAAGTCACGCCTGAAAAACGCGTCTCACAACAAGAACGTGCATCGACACTCAAAGCGCGTTTACGCGCGGGTGGCTATGATTTTATTGACGGTGAAACCCATATTGTGCCGCTTATGGTCCGTGATCCAATCAAATGTCAGGCGATCTCGGATCGTTTGATCGAAGATTTTGGGATTTACGCGCAGCCGATTAATTTCCCGACCGTCCCGCGCGGAACGGAACGCCTACGCTTTACACCAGGGCCCTTCCACACAGATGAAATGATGGACGATCTGATGTCGGCCTTGGATCATGTTTGGAATGAATTCGGTTTAAAGCGGGAAAAGGTGGCTTAGTGCATTTTGAGATCGGTGAAACCCAGCCATGCCTCAGAAAATGCGCTAATTCACAGCCTATTCAGTCCACCCATTGCGAAAACAGATAGAATTTCTTATCGCCGCATAGAATCTATATAGTGAAACTATACAGTGAATTTATATCACGGAGAGTCGTATGACCGTCGCCGCTAATGATCAGGGTTTCGCCCATCTCGCTAATTACTTCTCAGAGTCGCTGAAAGACCGCGATCCCGAGCTATATGCCAGTATGGAAGCGGAACTTCACCGTCAGCAACATGAAATTGAGCTCATCGCCTCTGAAAACATCGTGTCTCAGGCGGTGCTTGAGGCACAAGGCTCTGTCCTGACCAATAAATATGCCGAAGGCTATCCGGGTAAACGCTATTATGGCGGGTGCGAGCATGTCGATGTGGCAGAGAACCTCGCAATTGATCGGGCGTGTAAGATTTTCGGGGTTGGTTTTGCCAATGTTCAACCCAATTCGGGCTCACAAGCCAATCAAGGTGTGTTTCTCGCACTCTTAAAGCCAGGGGACACAATTCTTGGGATGGATCTCGCGGCAGGTGGACATCTAACCCATGGCGCGCCGCCAAATATGTCTGGGAAATGGTTTAACGCGGTCACATATGGTGTGCGCCGGGATGATCACCTTATTGATTATGATCAGGTCGAAGCCCTTGCCAAAGAACATAAGCCTAAACTGATTATTTGCGGTGGCTCTGCTTATCCCCGTCAGATTGATTTCAAACGGTTCCGCGAAATCGCCGATATGGTCGGCGCCTATCTCCACTGTGATATGGCGCATTTTGCCGGACTTGTGGCGGGCGGCACACATCCGTCGCCTTTTCCGCATGCCCATATTGCAACGACGACGACGCATAAAACTTTACGCGGTCCACGCGGTGGCATGATTCTGACAGATGATGCGAAAATCGCCAAGAAGATCAATTCAGCCATTTTCCCAGGCTTGCAGGGCGGACCGCTTATGCATGTGATCGCGGGTAAAGCCGTCGCCTTTGGTGATGCCTTGAAACCAGAATTCAAAGCCTATTCGCAACAGGTTATCGATAATTGCCGGGCTATGGCGTCTGCTCTTGTCGAAGGCGGTTACGCCG
>CAYTLJ010000142.1:0-5488 GCA_964438555.1 uncultured Algimonas sp. | reverse complement strand
GGCTGGGCGGGCCTATAGGCAGGCCGCTGTACAGGCGCGGGCTGATAATATGGCGTACGCCCATAAGTCTGGGAGTTATAATAGGATGTGCCTTGATTGGGTAATATATGCGCCGCAGTTTGCTGCGCGCCAGGATAAGAATTCCTGTGACTGCCAATCCGGAGCGTTCCAAGCGGACCAAAGGCAAGACTTGCGCCCAATCCCGGGCCTCTATCTCCAATGCCTAGGCTTGCACCTGGACCAAACCCTAAAATTCGCGCATTTGCACCAACGCCAACGCCGCCATCTGAAATGCCGCCATTAAAGGCCGCGCCAGTATTTCCGATCCCGCCAGAGCCGCGCAGCCCCAAACCATTTGGGCCTAAGCCGCCATCCGTGGTAACACCGATTGGCCCGACGCCTGTATTCGCACCCGCGCCAATTCCATTTCGGCCAAGGCCGAGCCGCGCGCCTGCGCCAACTGGCCCATAACCAAATCCAGCCTGCGGATTTAACCCGCCATTTTCCGCGCCAAGATTTGCGCCAATACGGGGTTTATAGTCCTGATATTGCGGGGCTGGTGCCGGATTATAATATTGCGCCGATGCTTCACTCGTCAAAAAAGCAAAGGCGCCGATTGCCACTAAAGCGGGCTTCAAAATTTTAACCATGATACACACCCTATTCCCTTGATCTGCTCCAAATACTCAATCCCAATTTGTCACACGCTCAAACCACCAAAACAAGCACATTCCCGTTTCAGGCGAATTGACCGCCCAGAAATGACCCCTTTAGCGGCCGAGATGACGGGGTGAAGATAGCACAAATAAAAAAAATATGGGGAAATTCTATCCCTATGGTAAATCCCTATGGTAAATCCGTAAAAATTTAGGGGCGCGCAGCTTGAACGGTCTTTTTACAGAGTTAAAACGTAGACATATTTTCCGCGTGGCGGGCGTTTAGGATTTTGAATTTTCTCTCTTATCGAACTTCACCAAGACAAGCGGTGTTGCGATAAGGACTGTGAATATGAAATTCATGACCACATTGGACGGGACACCAGCGGCGTAAGATCCTAGACTATCAACAACGAACCAGATCAAAACAGCGATCAAGCCGCCGCGTTTCGCAATATTTTGCGCGTCCCGATTGGGCAGGGTCAGAAGCGGCGCGACAACCCATAGATAAAGCGCGCCAAAACCCGCACCAAGTCCGGACCAGATCGCTCCGAACCAACGCGCATCACGGCTCAGGGTTTCCGTGTAGGGCTCTCCGGTCCAATCAAATAGGTCTGCAATATGAAGGGCAAAGCCGTCATATCCGGGAAAGGCTATGGTTACAAAAACTGTACAAAATATAATAAACCCTATTCCGTTAAGACGTAAGAGTGTGGCGGCAAGTTTCGGTGTCATTTCAATCTCCTTTTAAAAACGGGCTATTGGAATGAGATAATTAAAACAATTACCTGTTAGGTAAGTGCATGGCGACGCGATTAATGTATAAAGCGGTATGAGCAACCCATTTGGAACCATTCTGCGCCACTGGCGCGGCATTCGCAGACATAGTCAATTATCTTTGGCCTGTGAGACTGGACTATCGGCCCGACATATCAGCTTTCTAGAAACTGGTCGGTCTAGACCCAGTCGAAATAGTATTCTGACGCTTGCGCGAAGTCTCGACATGCCCAAGCCTTCTGTAAATACAGCGATGCTGGCTGCGGGATTTGCGCCCGAATATCCGAGCTTTGATCTTGGGGATAGTGATCTCGTGCCGATGATGGAGGCGCTCCAAACCATTTTAGACAATCACGGACCGCTGCCAGCCATCGTCATTGATGGTGAGTGGCAAATCGTAGGCGGGAATAAAGCCGCCATGCAAATGATGCAGATATTGCCGTTTAACGGATCGCTCTGCACAATAGACGCGCTTTTAAATGATGACCCAACCGATCCAGTCTTTCTCAATTGGGACACAATCGCAAGCTGGACCGTATTGCGCTTGCAAGCCGAGGCCGCACGGGCCGGTGGCGAGGGACCCTTAATGGATTTACAAACACGGCTCATGTCTGATCCCCGTTTAACCGGAAAAGACTTGACCACAGTCGCAGATGGGAAACCCTTTCTAACGTTAGAATTACGCCATGCAGGTCAGGCACTTTCTCTATTCACCATGCTCGCCGAATTTGGGACGGCCCAAGACATCACGATGAGCGAAAGACGCATAGAATTATTCTTCGCCGCAGACGTTGAAACAAAAAGCTTTTTTGAAAATTTATCGGATAGCTGACAAAACTGACATTCGAAAATTATAGTCGAATTTTATATTCGAGCGCCTCTCAATCTATAAACCTAAACTTTTTGCGGGTTTCATATGTGACTTAATCGCCCCAAGATTACGGGAGCAGATGAAGGCTTTCGATATGACGCAAACACAAAAAATCATGATTGAGCATATCAATACGCTTCGTAAAACACCGAAAGACATATCGGCCCATAAGCCGCCTGTTTTACTCATACATGGAGCCTGGCACGGCGCTTGGTGCTGGGAAGGGAATTATCTAGATTATTTTTCGGAAGCGGGTCACGAAACATGGGCGATGGACCTAAGCGGGCATGGCGATAGTCGAAAGAAAAAACCTCTGCGCTTTACACCATTTGATGATTACCTAACGGACATAAACACCGTCATAAACGCTATGCCCGCGCCTCCCTTCATTATTGGACACTCAATGGGCGGATTTCTTTGCCAGCATATATTTAATGAAAATTCCGATATTCGAGGCGTTGGATTGCTCGCCTCCCTCCCCGCAAATGGGGTGAATGATATCGCGCTGACGGTTCATCCGCTCAAGAAATTACAAGCCAGTCTAACATTTTCGCTTTATCCAATGGTCTCAGACCGGAAAAATGCAAAATATATGTTTTTAGACCCAGATGCGGATGAGGCAGCTCTTGACTACCTAATGGACAATCTTGGTGGTGAATCCACCCTTGCCTTCATGAAAATCGGGAGCGGGAAAGCCCACCCCGAAAAACCAGATATGCCGCTAAAAACGCCCGTCTGTGTCGTGGCCGCAGAAGCCGATACAATCATCCCTGTAGAGATCGAAGAGCGATTGGCCGAGCGCTTCGGCTTGAAAGCCAATATCATCCCGAATGCACCCCATGATTTAATGTTATCAAAAAAATGGGAAGACAGCGCGCGTATATTTTTGGGCTGGATAGAGACCCTGACGGACATATCTTAATATGTCTCCGGCGCGGGTTGTTTCACGCCAGCTATGTCCTCATAATATTTTGCAGTTGCCATAGCATCTTCAAGTGACATGCGTGGCAACCAAACCGGGCTATCAGCATCAATATCCGTTCCAATTAAATTCCAGCCAAACATGCTACGAACATCATTTGCCCAATGTTTAACAACCTTCACCTCTTCCTCGGCAGCATTGCGATCTATCACATTGCGGGACGCATAATTGCGACCCCACGTTTCAGATACTTCAAATATCGGAGCTGTGTCCAAATTGTCGCTCGCTTCATCCACAAGGTCAGCTTCGTCTTCAATCGCGTCATAATCCATTTCAAGATCAAACTCGACCATGTCGGCCTTGGCGTTACGCGCAATGATATTTTCATTGAGCACAAGTCCTTTGGAGCGCTTGGTATTATCCACGCCGTAATTATCATTAAACGCAAAAACGTTATTATTGGCTTGGACCGCTGTGCTGCTCTCGAGCATAATTCCACTACCGCCAAATGTGCCATAAGCAGTATGTTTTTGGTTGAAGATAGAAATATTATTATTCACCTGATATTGCGGAATATCTTCTCCCGTGAAACTGGTTCCGATCCGAAAGCCGGACCCTGTATTATTGACGGCGACATTATTTGTAATTTCAACTTTTGCGCCTTTGCCTCCAAAAACCGAGAACACGCCTTCGGTCGGGGCAAAATTCGTCGCAATATTATTCTTAATAAGAACGCTACTATTCACGCCGGTCGAAATAGAGAGCGCACCGCTTTCAGGTGTGGGGGTGTGGGTTGGCGATCCTTTGCGAACAATTAGCGCTTGTTTATCCGTTTTATAATAATTGCGCGGGCCATTATCAAAAACAATGCCATCTACAATTATCCTATGCTCTGTGGGCTCTCCTTTAACTGCCATGAGCCGTGTTGCCGTCTTTGTACTATCGATCGACAAACGGGTTTGCGTTTCAAAATTTTTACTATTGTGAAGGCCTGTAAAGATCGTCTTATAGTCTCCCCAAGGGTCACGAGATGTGAAATCGGGGCTAAATCCTCCGATTACGCTTACGGCCAAATCTATGTCATCAACACCCCGGTCTCCGCGGCCTGTATAACTGCCTTCAGCAATACAAATAACGTCTCCTTGCTCGAGACGTGAAATAATATTCCCTAGATCTTTGGCTGGTTTTTCAAGCGTTGCATCTTTGCCTTTACCTGTTTCACCATGAACAAATTTTGTACACAATTCGCGGTAATTATCGGCGGCAAAGGCCTGACTATGGGTGAAAAATGGCAAAGACAAATTCATTGAAAAGGCCAAGGCACTTCCGCCAAATATTGTTTTGAGTGTTTTATAAGGCATAAGGGTCTCCAATTGGATAATGTTGCTCAAAATACTGCGCTCATGACTCAAAACGTAGAAATTTAGAAAACCCGGCCAAAATAGTTCAAATTTTTGCAACTGACCTGCGCCCCAACTTCTACCATTTTTTAGTAGAGTCATTTGATATTATTATGACCTCATGCGGCCCTCTTTTGCAAGTGTTGATTTTGGACGCCAGAGAGTTGTGATTGTTGTGATTAAAATGTTATGGCGCAGCTCTTGCTTTTGACCAATTGGTCTATAATTATGCACCCATCATACAGCCAATAGGCGGCACGACCGCATGACTGGCATGTATGACCCTTTTTTTGATTTAAAGAACTGTGGACGGCATGAAAAAAACATCTCAATCCGTTGGACGGCCCAGAGAATTTGATGAAGCAAATGTACTGGACCGTGTTATGAACCTGTTTTGGGCGCAGGGCTATGAAGCCACGGGGCTAAGCCAAATTTTAACGGCCACAGGACTTGCAAAGGGCAGTCTCTATAAAGCCTTTGAGAACAAGCATAAGCTCTATCTGAAATCCTTAGAACGATATGAGAAAGTTCATGTCGATAGTGCGGTCACCGCGCTTACATCGTCCAAAGACCCTATGAAACGCCTAGATGATTTTCTATCGGCACCCCTCAAAAACAGCCCGAGCCGTCAGGGAAATAACGGTTGTTTTTTATGTAATGCATCCTCAGACCGCGCAGACTCTGACAAAGAAACCCGCGCCCTTGTGCAAAGAGGGTTTAAAAAACTGGGGCAAGCGCTCGCCTCCGTCATATCAGAATTACACACGGATTGGACCGATGAGCAAATAGAACAATCGGCTCAAATGGTACTCTCGCTTTATTCCGGATTTAGAATTATGTCGCGATCCGGTCATGATGTGAA
>CAYTLJ010000141.1:0-5520 GCA_964438555.1 uncultured Algimonas sp. | reverse complement strand
TAGACCGCGGCATCGAAGCCTTTACCGGTGATGATGGGAAACATTATTTTGCCTATTTCGAGAATGGCAAAATCGCAATGATTTCTGAAGGCTATCCGACAACAACTGCGCGCGATACCGGGATCGCATCTGTTGAGAAGAATATAGGTCTTGAACCTCGCTATAATTATCGGGGGCCACTAAAGAACGGAAAATATGAGTACCGACTGAAAGCTGGTAATCACAAAGAAATAGCGCGCTCTGTTTGGTATGGGTCTGCAGCTGCGGCCACGACGGGAGCGGCGTATCTTATCGGGACACGAAAACGTGTCGCGAAACTTGCGCCAAAAACGGCTGCGCCAATTGCTGCTGTTGCAGCGGCGCCGCTCGCGGCAGCTGCTTTGGTGGGTCAGAAAGCTGCAGCTTCGACCCCGCCTGTCGAGGCGCCTGCTAAACCAGTGGTTAGGGAACCCGTTACGAAATCAGAAATTACGCCGCCTGTGGAAACGGCTCTCCCGTCTTATGACGGTGAGGGTGGAGGGATTTGGCGATGGCTCAAATGGCTTTTACTCTTATTGGCGGCTCTATTCGCCTTATTCTTCCTTTTAAAAGCCTGTTCGGGCGAAAAGAAAACACCAGTTGCGGCTGTGACGACAGTGTCATGTTGGGATGGAAGCGAGGCCGCAAGCCAATCCGCATGTCCGACCAAAGTGACATGTTGGAATGGCGAATTTGCAACATCTCGCTCTGCCTGCCCTGTTGAACCTGCGCCTGAGCCGAAAATTGTTGAACCTGCAAAACCAACCCCAACCTTTAGCTGTTGGGATAATAGTGTTGTGACAGATTTGGCAAATTGTCCTGTCAAACCAGCGCCAACGCCAGAAGCTGTGCCAGAACGTGTTCCTGCCCCAGCGGTCACGCCCGCGCCGTCTAGGACGACATATTCTAGAGATAGGGGTATAACGGCAGGCATTTTCGCAGCAGGTGCAACGCCGGTTCTTGTGAAACGTCTGGGCACAAACCCCGAATTTGGTGATAGTCGCGCTCTCAGTGCCAATGGGTTCTATGACAAGCTGAATAATCGCTATTTTACCAATTCATTTGATCGCAAATATCTCGATTATCTTGCAAAAGAATTGGGCTATGGTGGGTGGTCAGAGGTCACAGCGGCTGACTTTAGCGAAGCCGTGCTATCAAATGGAACCAAAGGCGTTCTGGGTTATGGATCATTCCACGGTTATCAATATGCGCAATTTGGTCTGGTTGATGCAAATCAATTAGAAGCATTCCAGATTGCGTCACGCAATGGACGGACGGTCTATTTCATGAAAGCTTGCGGTAATTATTTCTACCCAACCGAGTAACTGACCCACATATAGGCTAGTCACGGGGGGAAGCTGGGGCTACATGCCGCCCATGATGTCATTTCTTTATGTCGCATTGGGCGGTGCCATTGGCGCGAGTGCCCGTCACGGACTGGGTCTGGTCGCGTTAAAGGCATTTGGGCCTGGCTATCCGTATGGAACTTTGCTTGCCAATATATTTGGCGGGTTGCTCATGGGTCTCTTAATGGGATGGCTCGTGACCAAAACGCCTGAGGCGCAAAATGATATTCGCTTATTTGCAGGTGTTGGCATTTTGGGCGGCTTTACGACATTTTCTGCCTTTTCTCTGGAATCCCTTAGGATGTTTCAAGAAAAAGCTTATGGCGCCATGATTGGCTATGTCAGCCTGTCTGTATGCCTATCCATTTTGGCTGTGGCACTTGGGTTTTATCTTATGCGGAACTTAGCATGAGCGGCGTCCAAAAACTCACCATTGCGGATCACGATGCTGGTGGTCGGTTGGACCGCTGGTTCAAACGACAATTTCCGCATATTCCACATGGTCGTGTCGAAAAACTCCTGCGCAAAGGTGAAATTCGCCTAGATGGAAAACGCGTTAAAGGAAGCGTGCGCATAGAAGGTGGTCAAACCGTCAGAGTGCCGCCTTTACCCGACCCCTCAGATATGTCTGTGACCCCACCGGTTAATGAGGCTGATCAAGCTTTTATAAGATCGCTGGTAATTTACGAAGACGAGGACCTCATTGGGCTCAATAAGCCAGCCGGTCTTGCCGTGCAGGGCGGAACCAAGACCGCCCGGCATATTGATGGCATGTTGCCAGCTTTGGGCGAGGGGTGCCGCTTGGTACACCGGTTAGACCGCGATACATCAGGCGTCCTATTAATCGCAAAGTCTGCGGCATCTGCCAAATGGGCCGGGCGTGCGTTTCAAAGCCGCCGCGCAGAAAAAATATATTGGGGTGTTACAAATGGCGTCCCCAAACCCGTCTCTGGAGAGATTAAAGGCTATATGGCCAAAGGGCGGCTAGATAACCGTTTTGGCAATATCAATGAAGGCAAAGAGGTCATGATGGCGGTCAGGCACGGCACAGACGGCGCGAAACATGCGCGCACGCTTTATCACGTCCAATCGCAAGCCGGCCAAAAAGCGGCATGGGTTATCATGATGCCTCTGACGGGGCGTACCCATCAATTGCGGCTACATATGCAACTCCTCGGCGCGCCGATTGCAGGAGATCCTCGCTATTTCACAGACCGACCTTTGCCCGGCGGGCTAGAGCGCGTTCTACATCTACATGCATATTCTCTTGTAATCCCAAGACCGGACCGCCCAGACCTAGAGCTAAGCGCAGAGCTGCCACCCCATATGGAGCAAGCCTTTAACACATTGGGGTTTGACGCGGGCGATAATCAAGTGGATTGGGACTCATTGCTATGAGTAGCGCAGTTGAGGCCCTTAGACGGCTACATCATGCCTATATGTCTGGCGACTACATAGCGGCCGAGACAGGCATTCAACACGCATTGGAAAAATGGCCTACTGATCCTAATTTATTGCAATTAGGGGCTTTAACGGCACTTCAGACCAATCAAATCGTCATTGCGCATCAGCGGTCTGACCTTGCCATGTCATTAACCGAAATGACGGCCGAATTCGCAAATGTTAGAGGTCGAATTTTTAAGGCCGCTGGAGAATGGGCCTTGGCCGAACAGTCTTATCGCTTGGCCCAAAAACTGGATCCGAAATTCGACAAAGCGAAGTTAAATCTTTTGAATTTGCTGGTCATTTCAGAACAACCCAAACGCGTTCTTGAAGAACTTGGCACCGGATTTGATTTTGGACCCGTTGGAGACATTGCCAAAGCGCAGGCCCTCTCTGAATTAGGCGAATATGATGAGGCCTTGAAAACCTGCAATAGTTTGACGTCTAAGGGCTATGAAGACCAGACCAATTTAATAAAAATGAAATGTCACGCCGGGCTCGGAAATTTGACTGACATGGAGTTGCTCTATGATCACCTAAAACCCCAATCACCCTATAAAGTAAAAGCTCTGATAGTTCTCGTAAATTGGCTCGAAATGCAGGGGCTTCGTGAGCAAGCTGACACTGTCATCGACACTGTTTTGCAATCGAACGAACCCGCCCTTATGGTTGAGGCTGTAAGACTATTGCGACGGCTCGACGGGACTGAGAGAGCAGAGCATGTCCTAAATATGATCGTGCGAAACTACCCTGAAAATCTCGATATTATGTTAGAGCACGGTCATTCACTTCGGCTCGGTGGTGAGGTGAGCGAAAGTTGCGAGATATTTAAAAAGGCGCTTCTACTTTCCCCTGGAAATGGTCCGGCGCTAACAGGATATGCGCAATCTTCCATTCTGGCTGGACAATATGATGACGCACAATTTTTGCTACAATCTGCGCTTGCTCAATCCCCTAATAATCAGTTTTTACTGGCACTAGTGGCGACGTTATTGCGCGCAAAAGGTGGTCATCATACGGGGCTTTATGATTATAATAATATGGTCAAAGCTTACGATATTGCCGTGCCTGAAGGCTTTGGGACAATTGAGGCATTCAATCAATCTTTATCGACGTGTTTGAGCAAACTTCACACCCATAAACAGGCCCCAATCAATCAAACCCTCAGAATTGGAACGCAAACAGAAAGAGATCTTAGCTTGGTAGATGATCCAGTCTTGCGGGCTTTTTTTAGGGCAATAGACGCGCCGATAAAAAATTTTATGGCGGCTATCGGGACAGATGCAAATCATCCAATGAAGCGGCGAAATACTGGCAGCTATAGAATTAGTGGGGCGTGGTCGGTCAAACTTCGAGAGAATGGACATCACGTAAATCATGTTCATCCCATGGGGTGGATTAGCTCGTCCTATTATGTCGATGTGCCGCAGTCTGTATCTGATGAGACAAAAGACGGCTGGATAAAATTTGGAGAACCAAATTTTGATATCGGACAAAAACCCGAACATTTCGTGCAGCCCAAGCCGGGACGGCTTGTCTTATTTCCATCCTATATGTGGCACGGAACGATCCCGTTTTCGGGAGATCAACCGCGATTGACGCTCCCTTTTGATGTGGTACCTGGCTAATGGCTAAAAGGCTCGCCAAACGATTTTACAAACGCGTATCTGTTGAAAAATCCGCAGATCGTTGGGTGGTGCTCTTAGATGGTATGCAGCTCAGAACGCCGGGAAAGCAGAAGCTCGATCTTCCAACGGAAGGCCTGGCCCAGAAGGTGGCGACTGAATGGGACGCCCAAACAGATCGGATAAATCCGTCCATCATGCCCGTGACACGTTTGGTCAATGTCGCCTTTGAGCAAACACCATTGCGCAGAAATGAGCTGATCGACGAAGCAGAACGCTACGTAAGGACTGACTTGATTTGCTACAGGGCTGAACAGCCTAGAATTTTGCTAGAGCGTCAGGCAAAAGCGTGGGATGTTTGGCGCGACTGGGGGGAGACGCAAGGCATAAAATTGCAAGTGACACATACGCTCTCTGCAATCGATCAAGCTGATAAGAGTATTGAAAATGTTCGCGCATATGCAGCCAGCCTCGATGATATTGCTTTGACCTTATTTGTCCATCTGGTCGCCGTTTACGGCTCTGTTATCTTGGCTATGGCCGTCATGCGGGGAGAGGTAACTGCGGATCAAGCTTTTGATCTTTCGCGCATTGAACAGACATATCAGATTGAATTATGGGGCGAAGATGAGGAACAAGCAGAAATTGATGCGGCTCTCAGGGCCGAGACAACATTATTAGGCAAGCTTTTGGAGAATTTAAATGGCTGATCCTGTCACAGTTACCGAACGACCCGGTGGGAAATACACGCTGGATGTTACCAATACCCGACATCACCTTTATGCCGATGAACCCTTAAGTTTCGGAAGTGCGGATTTGGGTCCATCGCCTTTTGAATATTTATGTGCCTCGCTGGGCTCATGTACGGCGATTACATTGCGCATGTATGCTGGGCGTAAAAACTGGGATATTGAAAATATCTCTGTGACGGTCGCCCATAGCTATCGTCAGACAGATGCGGGCGAGAAAATTAGCGTCTTTACCCGTACGCTTAATGTTAAAACCACACTTGAGGCCGCTGAGAAAGACAGGCTGGTTGAAATTGCTAATAAATGCCCCGTCCATAAAATGCTTGAACATGGCAATAT
>CAYTLJ010000140.1:0-5541 GCA_964438555.1 uncultured Algimonas sp. | reverse complement strand
CCCCTATGCAAAGCCCCTAAAACGCTCTAGGGGGCTCTCGGCCTGTGAATTTGAGTTGGCCATTAAGGTCGACAACCTCGATCACCCTTTCCGACCAGTTCAGGATATCCCTGAAGGTCAAGCTGACAAATGGCCCCCATGTCTAACCTATCCCGCGTGCATGCCGCGCTCGCCTCTGCCCTATCGAAAAAAGGCTATGAGACCTTAACCCAAGTCCAGGACGCCGTCCTAGAGCCCGAGCTTCAAGACCAAGACCTGCTTGTCTCGGCCCAGACCGGATCAGGCAAAACCGTTGCCTTTGGGTTGACCATGGCCTCGACCTTGCTGGGAGAGCGCGAGGCTTTTGTGCGCGCAGATGCGCCTCTTGCCCTGTGTATTGCGCCGACCCGTGAACTCGCCATGCAGGTCAAACGAGAGCTCGACTGGCTCTATAAAGAAGCAGGCGCTAAAACAGCATCCTGTGTGGGCGGGATGGATTCACGCTCGGAACGCGCAGTTTTGGCCCGCGGCGCGCATATTGTTGTTGGCACGCCGGGGCGGCTTTGTGATCACCTTAATCGCGGCGCGCTTGATCTGTCAGAGATAAAAGCCGTGGCCTTGGACGAAGCCGATGAGATGTTAAAAATGGGCTTTCGCGAGGAATTAGAAATGATCCTCAATGCGTCGCCATCTAATCGCCGCACGCTGATGTTTTCCGCCACCGTCCCGAAAACAATTTTGGGCATGACGAAAAAATATCAACGCAATGCTGTGCGCGTCAACACGGCCGCCGAAGCCAAACAACATTTGGACATTGATTATAAGGCCATGACGGTTTCCAGCGCGGACCGGGAAAATGCGATCCTCAATGTCTTGCGCTATTATGAAGCAAAAAATGCGATTGTGTTTGGCGATACGCGGGTGGCGGTGAACCGCCTCACCCAACGCTTAAATAATCGCGGCTTTTCTGTTGTCGCGATTTCGGGTGAGTTATCACAAGCTGAGCGCAGTAATGCGCTACAAGCCCTAAGAGATGGTCGGGCGCGTGTGTGCGTCGCCACCGATGTAGCCGCGCGCGGGATCGATTTACCCGATCTCGAGCTTGTCATTCACGCCGATGTGCCGCGCAACCGTGAGGCCCTTTTACACCGCAGTGGTCGAACGGGTCGCGCGGGTCGGAAAGGCGTTTCCGCCCTGATTATTGCGCCCAATCGACGCCGCAATGCAGAACGGCTTTTGCGCGATGCAGGCATCACGGCCGAATGGCGCGAAGCCCCAAGCGCAGACGCAATTATTGAAAAAGACAATGAACGGCTTTTAGGCAATATGACCCTCGATAGTGACGTCACAGAGGCTGAACGCACATTAGTCACGCGCTTGCTCAAAGCCCACACGCCGGAACATATCGCCACCGCCTTTATTCGCCAATATCGAAAAGGCCAATCCGCCCCAGAAGACTTACTCCCCGCAGATTATAAACCGGGCAAAGGCGGCGATGATCGCCACGCTGATGGGCGCTCTTCTGGTCCCCGCGAAGATTTCCAAGACGGGGTTTGGTTTGCGCTCAATGTCGGGCGCAAGCAAAGAGCCGAGCCCCGATGGATCTTGCCAATGCTGGCGAAATCCGGCGGTTTGAAAAAAGGTGAAATCGGCGCGATACGAATTACGGAGCGTCAGACCTTTGTCGAGATTGCCCCAAAAGCTGTTGAACGTTTCCTAGCTACAATTGGCCCTGATATGAAAATCGAGGCCGCGATTACGGTCTCACGCGTGGACGGCAAACCCGACCTCTCACGAAAACCCAGCGACGGGCCACGCTCACGCGATCGAAATTCAAAACCGAGGCGGAGCCGGAAAAAGCCTTATGGCGATGAGCGCAAAAGCCGAGACAGAGGAAGAAGCAAAGATAGAGATCGTGACGGGAACGGCGACAAAAAACCAAGAGCGAGGACGGACGGCAAACCACCGCGCAAAAATACCTCGCTTGGCCAAATGCAAAATTACGAAGAAGGCTCCTTTAAACGCAAAGCGCGTAAAACAACTGGCGACGGAGTGGCAGGCGGTGAAGCACCGAAAAAGCCGCATAAGAAGAAATTAGCGCGGGCAGCGGCCTTAAAGGCGAAGGCTGAGGGTAAGAAGGGGAAACGGAAAAAGCGGAAGAAATGAAATCCGGGGATAAACGCCTAGCTACAATTCGGCTTGTCTTCAGACACGCTTTCCAAAAACGCAAGAACATCTGCTTTCACCGCGGACTTGTTTTCAAAAAACCGAGACAGAACTTGAACGGGGCCGATATGGCTTAGGCCTGGATAGATTTTGACGTCCGCGCGTCCACCGCGTGCGGTGACTTTATCGGCCAGAAGGGTTGAGTTTACGGGATTTACGATTTTGTCGTCTTCGCCGTGCGCGAGGAAAAAAGGCGGGGTTGGCGCGAATACACTATTTAAGATTCCATCCTCACCCGCATGACGGTCTGGGAAAATATCAATAAGAGGATGGCCTTCAAGCGGTATAACGCCAACCGGCGCAGAAAGAGACACGACCCCGCTAATCGTCTCGCATAGATTGACCCCGACTTTCGCGAGGAATTTATCTCTTAATGCGAGCATGAGAACATTATATCCTCCGGCCGAGTGTCCGATCAAGACAATTGGACGATTGGGAAAGGTTTCTGCCGTGAACGCCACAGCCCTTGCGTTATCCTCTATGAAACTCGGATATTGAACCTCGGGATGCAAACGGTAATTTGGCAAGACAATATCATAACCAGATTTTGTGAAACCTTCTGCGACAAATCTATAAATGCCCTTTGACCCCCGATCCCAAGCCCCTCCATGAATAAAAATGAGCACGGGCGCATCCGGTTTTGGGTTTTTTGCGCGGTATATATCTAGTCTATCGCGTTTGCCGGGCCCAAAAGCTTGGCTCTTGGATTTTTTAAATGTCGAGGACGGGGTCAGTAAATTTAAGGTGCATGCTGGCACCTTGCCGATCATATTTCTAACGCCCGTTATTAAGGTCATGATTTTTGTAAAAGTACCGATCTCGGCATTTTATCCTCTTAGGGTTTGCCCATAAATTATAGTCCCTTACCAATATATATCGGACAAGTGGCCCGTGATCACCTGTTTCACGAAGACCGGCTCCAAAGACAACCAGCACGTCCTTTTATACAGAAACCCTAAGTGAGACCAGCGATTTGTAAAGTCTTGACCTTGAGCCATTTAAAAGGCGGCCATTGCGCGACCTATTTTGCATTGAAACCAAGGCTATTCAAGCTGACGTGGCCCGTGAAGATACCATTCATTAACCATAAGTGAAGAAAGTCTCAGCCTGTAGACTAGACTTTAACCCGAGCCCGCTAAGGTGGTCATTACAGTTAATTTTCGTCTATGTGAGGGCGCTGCCATGTTGAAATTTATGGATAGTCTAGTCAAAAGCTATCTTAAGGCCAAAGACGGAACCATAGCCGTCGCGATGGGCGTCGGTATCGTGTTTATCGTTTTAATGGTTGCATTTGGGGTCGATACTGCACGCCTTACGCAAGCCTCTTCAAAACTCAAAGCGCTTTCCGACGCGGCGGCTCTTGCCGCGACCGAGGGACAAAATAGAACCCTCGAGGAACGTAAAGCCATTTTTGAACATGTCATGGCGACAGGCATTGCGAGTAGTCCTGAACTTTCAGGCTATCAATATGAGCTCAATTATGAAACGCATGCAGACGCATCGGTCTTAATGGTTTCGACACATTCTGAAGCGCAACTCTTCTTTCCCATGACACGGGGCAATGGTAGAAATGTTGGTGCCTATAGTGAAATTACCGTAGGAAGAGAATATGTAGAAGTCGCAATGGTGCTTGATATTTCAAGTTCAATGGGTGGCGCAAAGATCGCAGAGTTAAAAAATTCGGCTAAAAATTTTATCGAGACGTTGATGGACAATGAAACGATTCAAGGTCGTGTTTCGATTGCAGTCGTGCCCTATGGTGGGTCTGTAAAACTGCCAAGTGATTTAAACTATTTATTAAATCCACCAGCCACAACGCAACATTGGATTGGCGGGCAATGGAATGGATGTTTATCCACAACGCCACTTGACTACGTTACAGGTCTAACGCCGGCGCGTAGGCTGGATTATATGCCCGATTTTAGCGCCTATCAACAAGCCAATAATTGGTGTCCACGGGCGGGCAATGAAATGGTTGGCCTAAGCAAAAACAGAAACAATCTTCTAAGCAAAATTGACGGGCTTACGCTCTCTGATGGTACGGGCACGGATATCGGGGTTGCTTGGGGTCTTGCCGTCCTTGATTCTAGATGGAGAGGTCAAATACAGGGCGTAACCGGTGGCTCCCCGAGAAATCACAATGCACGAACAAAAAAGATTATGGTTGTTATGACAGATGGCAGAATTACCGGACAGCGCTTTCCAACTGGGAGTGAACTGACGGGGCCTCCGCCTTTCCGCGCCGCGAACTATAACAATATCGCTGACGATGCAAATACCGGATTTCAAACGATTTGTGATTTCAGCAAAACGAAAGATGTCGAAATTTACACAATTGGTTTTGAATTAAACACCGCAGAAATAATTGACAGATTGCATTATTGCGGGACATCTCCGGGCCATAATTTTGAAGCCGATTTGGGACAATTGACCACCGTCTTTGAAAACATCGCCACATCGATTTCAGGCCTGAGAGTTAGCAGGTAATTTAAGGGGCTATTTCTAACGAGTCAGATTTAGATCCACTAAGCGCCTTTGTCAGGCGTTTAGTGGCGCTCACGCGCGTGGATCATACGTTCAGACATCATTTGGGAAGAGATAGTTGGTAGGCCTATAAAATATGATGGGCCAAATGGTGTCCCCGGGCCCACCAGATTTACACATTTTGCTAACGGCAATCTCATCAGGTCCCATAGACGTAATAGGTATTCATTGCCTGTTCCTGCAAAAATGCGGGTAGAAGAAACTTTTTCACAGGCCCAAAATAGAAAGCTGAATATGCGTTCCCTGATTAAAACGACTTTGTCTGCAATTGCATTAACTGGGTTGATGACTTTGCCAATGGCAGCCCATGCGGCGCCTAATCAAGCTGAAGCAGCGGCGACAACATATACTGCACAGCCTTTTGTGAAAAAGAAGAAAAAAATTAAGGGTGCATGGCGTGTTGTTCAAGAGAATGGACAAACGCTTATTCGTTTCTCCGATGACTTTAAAACCAAAAATGGCCCAGATTTGAAGGTCTTTTTGTCACCTCAATCTATCGCCGATGTTACGGGTAAAACAGCGTTAGACGGGGCAGTCTTATTGGGCCTTTTAAAGTCCACGAAAGGCGCACAAGATTATGTCTTGCCTGAAGGTGTATCGCTAAGTGATTTTTCGAGTGTCCTAATCCATTGCGAGGCTTACACTGTCCTTTGGGGCGGCGGCCAGCTATAACGAAACCTAATGTGATCTGGCGCGAAATGTCTTTGCGCCAGATACATCAAACAGCTCGACAATAAACCCGCTTTCATGCGGGCCTAAATGGCGCGGACATGCCGAGCGACCGTTTTTGGG
>CAYTLJ010000139.1:0-5596 GCA_964438555.1 uncultured Algimonas sp. | reverse complement strand
AATTCCGTCAGGGTTCCGATAAAGCCGGGTCGGTCGAGTCCGACATAGCGGACAATGCGGGAGTGATGGATCGCCATGCCCGAGGTCGAAGATGAGGCGATCTGGTAATGGCGCGGTGTCCCGAAAGCTGGGCTAATCGGGTCAGTCTCAATATAGACGGCATGAATATAATGGCGCGGAATTGAGGTCAGATAAGTTACGCCGCCTGCGCCCAGAGTTTCGGGGTTTATAGGCTGGCTCAGGTCTTGATCCTCTGTCCCGATATAGATCGCGGCTCCGCCGTGGAGACGAGACCAGATCAAGGCTTGCCTATTGTGACGATCCCCATCTAGGCGTTTCCATTCTTTCATGAGTCGCGTTTCGTCTTCCGACCCCAGCCCGCAAGACCAACCTTGCCTGAGCATATCAAGCGCAGGCGTATCGACGCCTTTGCGTGCAAGCCAGCTTGAACGGTAAGCCGCATCGATTTGATAGACATCCAAAGTGCCATGAGAGAACGCGCCTTGCGCCCCTTTATCGCGCGACGTGCCAAGACCAGAGGCGCGGTTCACATAACCACTGCTCTGAACATGATTGGCAAAGCGTGGCAGGCTATCGGACATAGCTTTGACGCGGACTTTGGGTTTTAAGTTCATTGTCTGACCTATCGTCCCATAGCCGACATAAGATCATAACCGCGATCCATCAGCGCGTTAAACGCCTCTGATGTGCTATCGACATCATCATCATGGGCGGCTTCAGGAAAGCCTTCTAGGCTGCAAAACCAGGCTTCATTCCATCGGCCGCGCAGAACTTTGACATTGCCCACTTCGGCTTGCGCCGAAAACGGATTAAACCGTGTGATCTTGTCACCTGTCACAGGCGCGGAGCGTACATCATAGCCAGCCAGCATGCGCGTCATATCGACAATCTGGGCTTTGCCGGCACTTCCAGGATCTTGCGCGAGTTGGATCCGTGTTGTCAGCCCGTCCTCGAGCGCGGTATTTTTGATCATATTTTTGACCTCCATAGGGCCGATCTGAGCGTGCCGATTATCTAACACGTAAAATAATCCATTGGACGCACGGCCAATCTTGGTTCCAGACGTAAAATCTGGATCATTGGTTTCTGTTTTTCGCGTGGCCGCCAGGTCCCAGCCCCGTACAATTTGTAGACCAGCCGGAACTGCATCGACCAGCTCACACCAGGCGCGTTGAAAATAAAGACCGGCTGCAGGACGGATATTCCAATTCCCACCTAATAAGCGTTCACGCTCCACCGTAGGCAGAGCCATGAGTGAGGCCATATAGCCAGGATCGGCCTTAAGCAGTTTCTGATTATCGGTCAGTTTCGACGCAATAAAGGTCACAGATTTTGGCGGGATCGGTTTGCCTTGCGCGTCTCTATGTTTGGCGAGCCCTGCGGGATCACTGGCCCAATGGACAATATCGCCGACCCGTACAAACCAGCGCAATTGACCCGACCGCGCTGAAATAGGCAGGCCGGATTTCGGATTGATCCACCACGTAATAAAATTAGCAACCCAACTATCGGCATCCGGATTGGTCGTCGCCCGAATATAGGGTCTGACCCCACACATTGAGCGGTTGCGACTAACGAGATACCAGAATTGTTTGGCGCTAAAATGGGTTAGCTCGTCAAAAATTATCAAGGGGATTTGCGCGCCTTGATAATTATAGACGGTCTTGTCATGTTGCAGATGGCTAAAGGTCACTTTGGCACCAGATGGAAAGCTCCAAATGCCGCGCCCCGTCGCCTTACTGGATTTTCCACCTAATGGGCGAAATAATGGCCCTGCCTCATCCCAAAGCCCACCTTCATTGAAGATCTGCCCGGTTGTCCGGCGAAAGATTTGCGCCCCGAAAGTCGGATTATTCAAATGTCTGGTACATTCGGCCAAAATCGCCCAGCTTTTGCCGCCACCCGCCGCCCCGCCGTAAATTGCAATATCGGCTGGACTGGCGAGGAAGGCTTCTTGTGGGCCTGATTGTGGCCGAATGAGTTTAGCGCTTTGTTTTCCCGTCATCTGAGCGGCCATTGTCTGGGAGTTCATAGATGGTCTGTTTCGTCACGTCCTCACCCGCATCAGATGGACGATCACGCATAAGGCCGACGAGTTTCGCCTTATGCATGGTTGCCGAAATCGCAGCCGAGCTTTGCCCTGCTGAGCGCGCCATTTGGCGATCTTCTTCGAGATCGCCAATGGCTTCTTCCAATGTGAACAGGTCTGTATCGCCAGGCTTTGGTTTTTTAGCTTTTGGAACCAGTTTTACAAACTCACCTTTTTTAGGATCTGGTTTGGTTGATTTTGTCATTAAGTATTTATCCATTTTCCGAGATCAGCCATCGGCTTGGTTTCATCTCCGATCATCAAAACGATCTGCAAATAGCGCGTGCCTGTCCAATCCGATGTCGGAACGGGGAAATAGGTAAAGGGATCAAACCCTCTAACCTCGCCGATCAACCTATCGAGAAGCGTCGTTTTTGAGCTGCTGTCATAAAGGCGCATCTCAATGGCCGTTACCGATGACAGATCGACATCGCCTGTCCAACGGATTTTGACCGGGGTTGTGTCACCCATAGCGCGTTTAATTAGCAAGGACATATAGCCTCCAAATTCAGCTTGGGCTCGATTAAGGCGACATCAAATATATCGACTAACTCGGCGTCCAAGGATGCGTCACTAAGGTCTGCGTGATAGGCCGTCTGGATCAGAGAAAGCTCTAATTTTTGCGGTGCAATATATTCCGCCTCATGCACCTCGACATGCAAACAACTTCCTGTCTCTGTCGCCTGTTGCGTGATATTTTGTGTCACATTATTTTGTAATATTCGGATCGTTGGAGAGAAATCTCCAACGGGTTCGGACAAGGTGTCGAGACTGGGGTCATGCCCCAAGAGGTTGCCGGTGATACGGAACTCGGCATTTGAAGCAGGCTTTTGAATACGCCAGCCATAATCATTACGCACAAAGATAAAGGCGGGCGATCTCGCCCCGCCGCCCAAATCATCACCTCCAACACTCCGAAAAGCTTCTAAATATTTAGCATTATCAATATGTTGAACCCATTCCTTCCACCTCGAATAAAGGAAAGATGCGGTGTAATTTCTGATATTTGCATCAAGACTTATCGTCCGGCTCGGACCATCAATGACCAACATTAATCATTCCTATATTGACGATCAGACGTTTGGTTGACCGGAATTGATTGCGGGCTGAATGAGGTGAGAAGACCTGATATGGCCAGCGACTGAAACCCGAGCGCATGGATGACGGCATAAACGCTTTCCGTTGCTGTCAGGCTGTAACTGATATTCACCGTACCGCCTGAGCTGGTCTCACTTCCCATCCCCACTTCGGTCATGTCGCTTTCACGAAAGACACGCACCTCTGAGCCATCTTGTACGCCTGTAAATGTGAATAAAGAAATTGTCCCGTTTTGGTCTGTCAACGTCCCGACGACACTTACGCCTGACCCAAGCGTTATCAAACCTGTTGTCGTCAAAGACCCGTCAAAGGAAGGACCAGTCCGCACCGTTAAAACATTGCCACCCAAGTCAATCAGCTGCGCCGCGCCTTGGTCTAAAACAATATCAAGCGAGCCTGCGTCTATAAGGTCGCCCATCCGGTTTAAAGCGAAAGACTCCTCCCCTTCGTAATTTTCAAATAGAAAGGCCGCAAAGGCGTCATATAGCTGGTTCGCAGTGTCGATTTGCGTATAGGCCAAAACAGCTGCGAGGTCTGGCTCTGTGACTAAAGGATCATCAAACAAAACCTGATTGACCGTTGTGCCTCCCAGGCCGCGCAAAGAGACGTCTAGAATCCCTATACCGTACCCATATCCAAAAAAGGCCATCCGGAACGTGTCGGTCGTGTCATTAAATCTAGAGCGACGGTCCCATACAATATTTGAGTTACGGTCCGAGCCTTCACGCTTATAAACAAGCCCGGTTAGAATACCCCCGTCTGCATCAAACCTATGAAATCCGCTTGCGTCGAATTGGTGTGTGTAAACTATGTCGTCAAGATAGCTTGGACTTTGTAAGAAGACGCCAGCCTCTAAGCGATTGCCATTATCAGTATCAGCGATGTGCAGTTTAACCCCGTCAATACTGCCCCCAGAAAAAGCTCGGAGGTTTATGTCTGTTGGCTGGCGGATTTCGTAAAACCCTCTATTGGTGGTGCTGGAGTTTGAATTGCCGCCAGCAACAACCGAAGTGCCTTCACTATTGCTGATTAATCGGCCCCATACTTGCGACCAAAAGGCAATGTGCTGGCCTGACAACCCAGCGGCATCAAAGTCCTCGATGATATAAAACTGATTATCAGGTGATGTATTACTAAAAGAAAGGGCTTGATTGCCACTGTCAAAGGGTCGCCAACCTGCAATCCTCACAGCATTCGCGATCATGGTAATAAATGTGCCGCGTGTGATCAGTCCGCGAATGTCTGTATTTTCTGACCTTTGGCGAATTTGAACGCCTGACGTTTGCATGATGGCTTGGCATTGCTGTGAATGGACGGTAACGAATGAGCCCTCCATAAAGGCCATAGGGTTATTCATATAAATAGCGCCGCCAAACCAGTTGAAAGTGCCGCCGCTATTGACGCGCAAATCAGCCTCAGTCTCCCGAAAACTGTCTGTGCTTGGATCTGTAAAGCGGATGGCTGTACCGCTGGAAAATCTGTTCTGCGCTGCGCCAATATCAATCTCTTCGCCGACGTTAAAAACGCCGCCGTTATTTATCTGTACTTTTTGGTGTGGCGCAGCGTCACCAAAAACCAATTCCTCAGTTTCAGGATCGAGGCTAAGCGTTCCGTTAACTCTGATCTGCCGATTGCCGACGTTGTAAACTGAATGATTTCGCTCATCTATAACGTCGACGCCTGAAACAGATGAAAGGCCCGACAAATTATTGTCGGTGCCCGTCTGTGTAATTGTGCTGCCTGATAAACTAAAAGGCATAAGGCATTAAGCCGCGTTTTCGTAGTTCCGTTCAACAGGCGCAACAAGAGACACGCTATTTGTCGTCGAGCGCGTAATCGTGCCTGTGGCGCGAACATATTGACCGGTTTGCAAGCCAATCGCGACAACGGTGATCGGGGCTTCAGAACCAGGGGCCCGACCGCCTTGAATATTGCCGTCATAGTCAAAATCAAAGGAGATTGAATTCTGCCCAGACACCTGCCCGGCGACATCGAGACTGGAATTATCGGCAACCAGAATGGCATCTGTATCGCCGAAATCATTGCCGTCTGCATCGGTAAAGAAGACGCGGTAAATCGCATCCGGATCATTGATCAGATTGCTGTTAAAGGTAATGGTCGTAACCGCAACAAATGGGAAGGTCTGCGCCGTGCCCGTATTATCCGTAAAGGAAATCCGGTTCGTATCTGAGGTTTGGAAATTATCGATATAGACGCCGGAACCGCCGCCGTCAGGATTGGTCACAGATAGGGTCTCTAGCGAGCCTGATCCATCCCCTGCTCCCCCAACAAAGCTTAAGAGTTCATCTGAGACCTGCCCCAATAGGGTTGAAATATCCGCATCAATATCGGTGTTTTGTCTGAGTTGGAATTGGATGAATTCATAGA
>CAYTLJ010000138.1:0-5630 GCA_964438555.1 uncultured Algimonas sp. | reverse complement strand
AAATGGATATAGACTCGGCCAAGGCGACACTGTCACAAGCAGCCTGAAGGTCAGATCTGACATTATGTGCGTCGGAGGTATCTATTGCCAGACCTATAAGCCCTAAAACTGCCAAGCTTGCTAACGCAAATAAGACTGCAATATTCCCGGATTCACAATTTGAAAACTGTTTTAAGGAGGTTTTTCGCATGTTTTCTTCTCCTTTTTTCCTAGTGGTTAACGCGCCGTAACTCCAAAATCTGTATTGAAAGTGATTGATGGAGACGATTTAAAGCCGATTGGTCCAAATATTCACTTTATTAATCAGAACCCTTACAAGATAAGTGTTCAATCCAATTTAAAAATTTAAGTAAGGGAAATTTTAAAAATTAAAGTAAAGGAAAATTTAATACGCAAGTATAGCGCTCTCGTTGTCTTTTTCGGTATTGGTATAGTCGGCGGGGTAGCTGAAATATGTCCTTGCCAACTCTTATTTTGTTTCATCAAAACCGTAACGTTAGGATGTTCCAGTTTAAGAGAAGGCAAGGACAATGTTGTATTTTGCTAGAACTTATATCTAGCTGTTGCGCCAAATGTTCTTGGGTTTGATACATTGAACCCAACACGCGCCCGGCCACCACGCTCGCGATCAAATGAGAGGAGTGCGTTTTCGTCAAATAAGTTTGTCCCGTAAATTTGGAAAGAAATATTCTCCCACTCAAGCCCGGCATTTAGGTTAAGTGTGAAGTAATCATCCAACTCCAAATCAACGAGATCAGATGGATCTTCGGCGCCCGTAAAGGCCCCAAAAGGCAGACCCGTGGCCGTCGGTAAGCCCTGGCCAATTTCTTGGTCAGTTGGCTGCGTGAAGCGAGTTCCGACATATTGAACGGAACCACCAAAGAAACCTAGAGCATCGTTAAAGCTTGTCGGGAATGAGTAAGTCGCCGAGGCAGATGTTTGGAATTCCGGAACAGAGGGCAATCGATTGCCATCTCTTAGACCGGCAAGAATATTCCCGTCACCATCAACAACGTCAGTATCAAATTCAGATTCGATTAAACTACCCGAGAAAAAGATATCCAAACCATCAATTGGAGTGAACCCAACTTCATATTCCACACCAACGGAATGCGCGTCAGGCACATTAAAGACAACGCGCGAAGAGCAACTTCCCGCATCTAGGGTAACTTGGAGGTCTGAAATATCATTGTAGAAACCAGCGACGTTAAAAGTAAACCCATTTTTTTTGACTTTAAATCCACCTTCAAAATTCCAGAGTGTTTCATCATCATACTCTTGGAAGGTCCCAAAGATTGCTTCATCTTCAGGTGAACAAAGCGGTAAGTTCAACGGATCATTGACCCCACCGAGGCGGAATCCTTGGGACGCTTGCGCATTCAACGTCACGCTTTCAGTCAAATCATACTTAGCTAAGAAACGCGGCGTAAACCCAGATGAAGACGTCTCATCAGTTTGGTTGTCGCCATTGGCGAACAAGCCACCGGTAATAAAGTCACGCGTTTCATCAAAGTCATAATAGCGACCGCCAACTGCAAGATTTAAACGTTCTGTGACGTCATAGCTCGCTTCACCAAAGAGGGCGAATTGCTCTAATTCAAAAGGAATATCTGAGTTAAAGGGGGAGTTTAAAGGAAATCCATTCGCAACGGCATCAGAGGTCCCTGCACCAAATACAGCATCTGCAAATGCATCAAAACCTGGTGTTGGTAAACGCTGAGAATAATCTCTGTCTTGCGTGTTGTAAAATCCTCCAATCAACCATTGAAAAGCGCTATCTGTATTAGAGGCGAGGCGTAATTCTTGGGTGAAACTATCGAACTCTGTCGCATCGACAAGGTTAGAGGGCAATATAAATGAGGCAGGATCGAACCCTAAATCAACATTCACTGATGATGTTAGCGCACTTGCATCCCGGCTAACCTCAATGGAGCGGTCCGTATATGTTGAAATAGATGTAAGGTCGACGGAGCCGAATGAAAACTCGAGCAATAGGTCGGCTATCAGGGTCTCATCGCTAAAGCCTTCTTCAAGAAGCAAGAATTGTTCGCGCTCATCAAGTGTATCCAGAACATCTTGTGGGGCTAATTGCCCTGCGCCAGTATCGGCGGGTGCCGCGAGGAAGTTAAATTCATCCTGACGGTTAAAACCATCTGTTTCGATTTCTTGATATAATATTCGCGGCGTAATTGAGAACTGGTCAGTGGGCTCAAATTTGGCAGAAATACGTCCGCCAAAACGCGTGCCATCATTCACGTCATCCTCAGTCGTGCCATTAAGGCCCACGGCGTCGATAAAACCTGCATATCCCGTATAATACCCCACTGCGCGTACAGCCAAGTCTTCGCCAACGGGAACATTGATCGCCCCTTTAATATGGCCGCCAACATCGCCATCGGTCACTGTATTGACGTTAACTTCTGCAACGCCTTCAAATACGCCCAACTCAGGTTGGTTTGTAATATACCGAATTGTGCCCCCAACGGATCCGGACCCGAATAAGGAGCCTTGCGGTCCGCGTAAGGTCTCAACCCGGTTCAGGTCGAATAAATCAATATCAGGCGTAAACAATGAAAGGGAAATCACAGATTCGTCTAGATAAATGCCGACTTGTTCTTTTACACCTGGTTGATCTCGAACGATCTGTCCTGAGGATACACCACGTATCGAGACTTGGCTTTGACCAGGTCCAAGATTTTGAATTGTCAGTCCGGCTACATTACGCGCAATATCTTCAAGATTTTGAGCGCCCGTGCGTTCAATGTCCGCGGCCGTTTGCGCATTGATAGAAAATGGAACGTCCTGAATTGTCGATGCGCGTTTCGTCGCCGTAACAATAACTTCATCTACAATTACATCGTCTTGCACAGTCTGTGCCTGGGCAATGTTTGTTGTTGCTGTTGTCGCAATAATTGCCGCGGACGCAGTTGTTAATAACGCTTTGTTAGTCCCCTTGATTTTCATTTTCTCATCCTTTGAAGTTTCTATAAAATCAACAGAGCTAGTCTTTTGACTGACTCCGTTACTCGTTTTGTCTTCTGGCAACCAAACAGTGATGACGCCCGAAGTCGTTATGTGAGCTTTTAGGTCAGTTCCTTGGAGAATTTCAGAGAGGGCGTCTTCTAATGTATACTGACCTCTAAGAGGCTTTGCCCGTAGCTTACGGACTTTATCAAAAGGGAATATAGCGGGACTATTTGATTGTTGAGCAATTGCATTGATTGCCGAATCTACCGTTAATGAAGGTACATTGAAATCATATTCAATGTGATCATCATTTGCATAGGCAATATCGACGCCTCCAAGGCTGGAAACTAACATCATTCCAGTTACAATTGATCTTTTCAACATTATCCCATTTATATTCTTATTACGACCGCACTCCAATTTTACTCCGTTATGAACGAAACTATTAGCTTACAGTCTAAAGTGTGCGTTGAGAGTCCTTTACCCCCAAAGATTTTTAGAAATATACTATTAATAATACCGACTGTGGCGTTTTTGCATCACCTAGAGAGATAAACCTTACGGTCATTCTCATCTACGCTTATACCCATGGTGAATTCGAAGGCGTCTAGAATGGCTGGTATGTCGTCTGATTTAAAGGTTCCGGACACAAGTTCCGACCTCAAATCCCTATCAGATATTACAATCGTCTTTGCGCTATATCTATTCATCTCATCAACGACCGTCTCTAAACTTTCACCTGAAAAGATCATTTCCCCTCTCTGCCAAGCTAAATTTTTATCTAAAAACGTTTCATCGACCTGCACAACTTTTTGAATGCTTTCCTCAAATTCCATAGATTGCCCAGCTTCCATAAAGACAGGGGTATCTATTTTCACGCTTTTTTCGACTTCGGCTAAACTCTTTCCATTTATGTCTTCAACTCGATCAAATCTTACTTTTCCTTCGCGAACGATGACATCGACACGCTCACCATGTAATTTCACCGAAAAGGCTGTGCCAATGGCAGCGACCCGACTTTCTCCCGCGTAAACATGGAAAGGCCTAGAGCTATCTTTAGCAACTTCAAAATAAGCTTCACCTCTGAGCAATCTCAATATTCTTGTATTTTTTGTAAACTTAACTTCGACAAGCGTATCCGTATTCAAGTGCAATATGGACCCATCACTCAGGTCATGGCTTGCATTATTGCCCTTAGCAGCTTGGTAAACTTGAAAATTTTCTGGTAGCTGTGTTTTGAGATTAGCTGTCACCACAAAACTAACAAGCAACAACATAGCTAGGCTTGCTGTTACCGAGGTGATGAAATGGGCTGGCCGCACCCAAATCCATGACCTTACAACGCGCCAAAAACTCACTTTAGTTTCAGGGATAATGACGTCATCGAACACGAGATCTATGCCGCCCCATATTTTGGTCAAATGAGTCAAAACTTGCTTATGTCTGGGGCTTCTGGCCATCCATTCCGCCAAAGCCAATTTATCAAGCGCGGATAACTTCCCATTGTCCAGTTGCGCAATCCAAGATGCTGCCTCAATCTGAACTTGATCTTCAGCTGATGTCGTATTGAGGCCTGAGGAGATGAAATCATTTGTCATTTTAACCTCCGAACGTTGTTGTGCGCCTTGGCTTGCCTATCGTCTGAATACCCTTTTTCGGTCATGATTGCATTTAACCGCGCCAGAGCAATTGTAATGTGTCTTTCGACCGTGCTCGTGGAAATTTTCATCTTTGACGCAATCTTTTTTTGAGACAAGCCGTGTATTTTTCTCAAGACAAAAACACGTTGACATTGCGGGGGTAGCGACTTGATAGCCTCGTTTAAAATGTCCATTTTGAGCTTGTAGAAAACTATATTTTCAGGCGGAATGAAATCCTCGGCAATTTCAGATATATTTGCGTCATTGATTTCGATCGACATTCGTTTCGAATTTTTTCGAAAACGCTGTGACAGCAAATTTCTGGCAACGCCAAACAAATAACCCTTGGGCGACACAATATCTTGACGACTTTCAGCTATATAGGCTTGCTCGAATATATCTTGTAAAAGATCGTCAATATCGGACTGGCTTAGGAGTTTTTGCGCAAGATAAGCTGATAGCACTGACTTATGCTCAAGAAAGGCTTGAGCTATGGTTTGCCCGTTTCCTGATTTATCCGAATGTGCCATATTTCCTACTATCATTGGACGAAAGTCACTAAAACCTTACAAATTGCGTCTCTCGCCTTACTTATAAAGTGTATCGAAGGATAAGAACCCCCCAATTTATTAGCCGATAAATTTACATCATCTTGCGAATGACGTCTCTTAAGCGCACTCTCTGACGTGATCTGGGACTAAAACAGCTTTACCTTTTAAACACGGCCGAAATAGGTAGCTTGTCATCTATGCATTCAGATTATTATTGAGAATTACCATTATGAAACTTTGAATTTCGGTAGTCCAATGTCCTTAAATCTGGTGCAGCAAACACGCCTGCTTTTCACGACACCCCATCAGAGCTTTGAAGAGGCAAAAACTATATTGGTAAAGCGCTGTTGCAGATTGGCGAGCGTTTATCTCAAGTAGGCACGTGCGACGCAATTGCATTCAGTGACAATAGGTTCAATGATGCGGCCGGAGACATTGATTGGATGGCCGTGAATGTCGACGGCGTTTCCTG
>CAYTLJ010000137.1:0-5641 GCA_964438555.1 uncultured Algimonas sp. | reverse complement strand
ATTTTTAAATTGATTCCTGATGGTTTTGACTCGCGTCTCATCATAATCCCCTTATCCATTTTTGTTGTTATCGCTCCCTAAGAGCAAGCATTTTTGCAACTCAAGCTAAATGAGACGAAATGGACTTCTCCTGCGGTGAATTGGAAAATAGGTCTGGTTTACTTGAAAATTTATTCCTTATCGCGTTTATAAACGCGCACCCAATCTACCCACATTTCATTCGGAAATGAGTTCGGATTAAAACTCTTTTCATTCCGACTATCCGGCAAGTTTCCGCCAACCGCTAAGTTAAACATGAGGTAAAAAGGCTGATCAAATGGCGCAAGGTGATTATCATCTTTCGTAACCGAATCCGTATACCAATCATCATATTCTACTGTGAAAAACTTTTTGCCGTCCACGAACCAATCAAATTGATCCTCTGACCACTCGACAGAAAAAACATGATAATCATCTGTTTTTTTAGGTAAAATATTGTCTTTGAATTGATTTTTTTGGTTCGGCCAAAGCTGTCCGAAGTGTAAAGCCGCACTCGATCGATTTTCTGTGTTTGAGCCATCGCAATCCTGACATATAGCGCCCAAATTCACCGCTTCCATGATATCAATTTCTCCCGAAAGCGGCCATTTTCCATAGTGATTATCTTCCGGCAACATCCAAAAAGCTGGCCAAGTACTTTGACCTTGGGGTAGTTTTATCCGGGCCTCAAACCGTCCATATGTCCAATTTGCGAGCCCTTTCGTTCGAACTTTTCCAGATGTGTAGCTTTGCGTAATTTGTTCGCCTCTATCCGCCCAGTCTTGCGGATAATTCAACCCTCTAAATTGTTCCGCTTTGGCGATAAGTTTCAAAACCCCATCGCTAATTTTTATGTTCTCGGGACGGTCTGTATAACATTGCAGTTCATTATTACCCCCTCCCCAGCATGAAGTCTCAGGTGCCCATTTCCTGCGATCAAGCATCGTCCCGTCAAATTCATCAGACCAAATAAGTGTCCAGCTTTGTTGATCTTCCGATGTATGCGTAATTTGAGCGTCATCAGAAAGACTACAAGCGGTTAAAAACCCTAAGGTTCCACCTACCATCAATAGCCTATTAAAAACCATTATCGCTCCTCACTGGCATGACATTTTGGTTTTCCTACGCAAACTCAAACTCGAGTTTCAAGTGAAAAGCGTTAGGTGGGACGAATCGCGCGGTGAACGGGATATTATATCTGCATTATAATAATTTTGCCCGTAACGCCGAGCCATAGCTACGGCTCACTTTTAACCGCTGACCCATTTTCATAATAACAATCGCTTCTCCTTTTTGTGCTGATATAATCTCATCTATCTTGGTTAAATTCACAATGGTAGATCGATGAATACGCTGGAAATTCATATCCAATAATTCTGCTTCGACTGATTTTAGTGTAGCTCTGATCAAGTGGGTCTTAGATCCTTTGTGAATGCAAACATAATCTCCATCTGCTTCGATCCAATCAATGTCCTCTTTGTCTAGAAACGCAATTTTATCATTATCTCGGATAATGACAGACTGGTCCTTCATCGAACGGACCTTCGGTTTCAAGGCACTGAGAATTTCTACTTTCGCAGGCAAGTTAAGCTCAGCTCTGAGGGCCGTTTTTACGCGTTCAATACTCTCCCGAATTTTGTCTTCGTCCAGAGGCTTTAAAACATAATTGAGGGCTTGAACACGGAAGGCCTCCACAGCATATTCGGTATAAGCTGTCGTGAAAATAATTTTTGGTAAAATATCTGTCTGGATAGCTTTAATAACGGCAAAGCCATCTACTTCTGGCATTTCAATATCCAAAAACATCACATCGGGCGCATGCTCAACAACCGCCTGAATAGCTTCAATCCCATTTTCACATTCGGCAACAATTTTTATATCTGCAATATCGGCCAAAATTGCGGACAGAAGATTGCGCGCCAAAGGCTCGTCATCAACGATAATAGCCGTTAAAATCATTTTTCATCCGGGTGAGGTTTGTAGGGGAATGATAATTTCACCTCTAATCCACCTAAGTCAGACACAGCATATTGCACGCGACCGTTATCCCCGTAATGGGCTTTTACTCGCCCTTCGATATTTTGAAGCCCCACGCCTTTCTTTAATTCTGTGATATCAATATTTTGTTTTGATTGTGCTTTACCAGAATCTGCGACCGACAACTCAACAACATCACCTACCAGCCTTCCTTTTAAGCGAATATTTCCACCCTTCACCTGCCCTGCTATCGTATATTGCAAAGCATTTTCGAAGAGAGGTTGTAAAATCAAAGCGGGTATTTGGGTGTCCATAATGGCTTCGACCACGTCGAATTCAGTTATCAGACGGTCCGTATACCGAACTTTTTCAATATCAAGATACAACTTCAATGTCTCTATCTCCTCAGCGAGGCTAACATTTACGAGTCCTTCGCTCTCCAAGGATAGGCGTAAAAAATGACTCAGTTGAGAAATCATCTTTCGTGCTTGATCGGATCGGTTAGTCTTCACCAAAGCAGAAATCGAATTCAATGTATTGAATAAAAAATGCGGATTTAATTGATAGCGCAACATTTTCATTTGAGCTTCGCGAGACAAGCTCTCAGCTTCAACGCGTCGCAACTGTTCAGCTTCGGCATGCTCTCGCTCGGCGGCAATAGCCGTATAGGCTTGCATCATATAATAGAGCGCGGCCCATAATCCAAAAATCAAAAGTGCGGTGAAGTACCAGCCTCCAAAATCGTCCCAAATATCAGGGGCCGTTAGTAAGAAATCGAAAGTCGACATTCTAAAAACATTCCAAAGAAAAGCGACAATACCAATAATAATCAAGTGACCGAGAACGCGTCTGGCTAAACCTCCACGATTTGCAAAGGGCAATGTCAAGGCCAATGGCCACGTCACGATTGCCCCCGTGATCGCCTGTAAACCAATATGGACAACATGCATCCATTGCGGATTCCCATACCACAGAGTCAAAGATAAAAAGGACAAGATGCAAAACAAGCCCCATGCAATTAGCTGAACACTCCACCAGGGTAGAGAGATGGATTTTGTAAAATCATCTTGTTTAAAGTTTGAATATACCAAAGTTGAAAACACTAACTGTTCAATGAACTCCTAATAAGTATAGCACCCTTATTTGGTCCTGACCATTCTAACTAGCATTCTCAATTTATTGTCTGATTATACCGTTCTTTTGCATAGCCAACTGGTCCAACTACGAAACTAAAAACGCACAAACTATGTTGCTGGACATTTGCCCTATTGCGGAAATCTAACGGCAAACTCTTCTGGTGGAAGGCGTGCAATATTCGCTACAAGACTGACTGTCGTATAAGTTCCACATATGGCGATGATCTCAAGCGGTTCTTCCTTATTCAAATCATTCGATCCTCTTCTGAAAGTTCAAGGCCTTAATGATTTGGGAGGTTAACGACATTTTCGCTACGCGAAAATTGCGTAACTAGTTTGCGCAAAAACATAAACATCTCAGAAAACAAACAAACAAGGTTTGTTTTCTGAGCCTTTCAAGCGCAAAATAGACCTAGTTCAAAGATAGAGGCAAACACCCTCAAAATAAAACTCGCAATCGCCTTCCTATTCATCAGGCCAATTATCAATCACATCTTGGCAGGCATCTAGTATGAATTCAGTCTCAATTGAACGCATTGAGTAGCTATCCGCTACAATTTCAAATGTACTGTCGTGAAACAAAATAATGAAATGCTTGTTTATATACTCACCCGCGAGAGATCGGTTTGCCCAATTGGATTCCTCCACCTCAAATGCATAAAAATCCATCAACCCAATTTCAGCGAGTGGATGCAATGGTTGTTCGTCTTCATTAGGGTTTCCGAATTTAAAAATTTGGGGATACTTAAATCGTAAAATGGAAACCAAGTCCGGTTTTCCTTTTATGGCATCATCCGTAACTATTTCGCCCTGATAAAAGCTTGCCTTTGCCTGATGGTAGCAAATCGATAGACTATATTCCGAGGCAAGCACAAATGGTTGTGGCGCCCCCATTTCCGGTTCTGGAATATCGAGAAGTTTTTTCAATGTCGGCATCAGCGAAATGATACCATAGTCAAAAACGACTAACAATTTAATTTGCTTAAGAAAAGCGAAGCCTCTTCCCTAAAGCCCCAAACTCCGCTGCAAGAACCACCACATGCCAATCGCTGCAATTATCAAAGCCGCAGGCTTAACAATAAAACTCTGATAGGCCTCTCCCCGCCCCGCCAATTTCTTCTTTAGCGGCCAGCATAAAAGCGCGGCAAGCAGCACAACGGAAATCTGACCAATCTCAACACCAATGTTGAACCCGATCAGTGAAGGCCAGAATTGCTCGGTCGGCAGGCCTATCTCGCGGATAAAGCCGGCAAAGCCCATTCCGTGAAATAAGCCAAAGCCAAAAATAACGAGCAAACGCCAGCGGGGCCAATCGACCTTAAACAAAGCCTCAATCGCAACTATTGCGATCGACAATGCAATTAGCGGTTCGACAATCGAGCCTGGTGGTTCAATAACGCCCGCAGCCGTCATCCCCAATGTTACGGTATGCGCCACGGTAAAGACCGAGATTTGCAAGATCAAAGACCGCATTGTTTTGGCAACTAAGAATAGCGCCAGCACGAATAGAATATGATCGAGACCGCCCGGCAAAATATGTTGCACACCTATTTTGCCGAAATAAAGCGCCGCACTTAGAGGTGAGAGTTGATTGCCCGCCTCGTCAAGCAGAGGCCCCGTCAGCTTGCCATCTGAACTGTTCAATTCCGAGAGCTTCCAGCATAGCTCTTGGGAAACTTCCATAGCGGGATCACAAAAATCATCCTCAGGATGGGCAAAGGCCTCCCCGCCAATTCCGAACGACATGATCAACATCAAGGTCGTGATAATTACAACACAAATAGCACGCCAATGAGAGCACAGCATTGCATCTTTATTTTCGGATAGTGGACGCATTTTCTAGTTGGATTGACCTAAACGTTGAGACCCCATTCCCATTAGTCGAAAACAACGTGTTGGACAATAACTGTGACACCAAGGCCCTTTGGATAAATCTTTGCAGACGCAGGGAAACATGTTATTTTGAATAAAACAAAGGGGAACTGGGCAAATGTCTAAAGACGAAACGTCCGCGCACGAACATCCATTTGGTTTCTGGATTTCAGTGACAGATAAGCCGAGCGCTGAAATTGCGGCCAAAATGTCAGGCTTTCCAATATTTCTAATGGGAATCGTCTTTTTCATAATGGCCGCAATACAACTCATGTTCTTGGTAGGAGCCGAAACATTCGACATTGTGGACAATATTGTCGTCCCGTCATTTACGTTGCTCTTTGCAATTTACCTGATTGTCTCGGGGCTATTAATACGAAACCTCAAATTTCAAACCCTCCCAATTTCGATTGCGATCTGGTTCATTTTACAAATTGGGGGCGTTTTATCTTCGGGTATTGGCGTCAGCACCTTATTTACGGTTCTACTTGGTCTAATGGCGATTTCTGGCTTGCGCGGTTGGAGTTGGTTGAGAAAGAACCAGTTGTCTCAGGATGTATTCGACTAATCGACTAATTCCAATTCACCCCACCTGCTCGGACAATTGTTTTACAATATCGAGGATCTGCATATCAATC